>JASHQS010000151.1 GCA_030038995.1 Xanthobacteraceae bacterium | reverse complement strand
GCCAAGGACTTCGAGCGAACCATCGCCAGCGCCGAGGCCTGGCTCCTGATCGCCCACATCAAACTCCTCGTGCGCCGCCTCGCAAGAGCCGAAAAATGCAGCTAGCATTTTGAGTCAGACTCTGAGGGGATAGCCGACACAAATGCCGGGCGCCATCGGTCGCACGCGCGGCCGATGGCAACGACAAGGGAGGCAGCCGTAAGTAGGCGCCGCAAGGCGACCGCTAAGGCGTCGCCGAGGGGCGCAAAGTGAGCGGCGCGGGCGGCGTCGGCGCCGGTGCGTTTTGCGGAACAGGCGCCATTGCCGGCGCTGGATTGAGCGGCGGCAGCGGTTCGGCGCTCACCGCCGGCGGCTCCGGCAGGCCGAGCACGCCGCGCACGGCGGGCAACGCGGCGTCAGCCATCGCCGCGTAGCCTTCCGCCGTCGGATGCACCGCGCCGCCATAGACGGCGCTGACCACGCCCCACAGCGCGTCGTGAATGTCGGTCGGCTTCAAGGTGGCGGGGATGCCTTCCGGATAGGTCATCGCGGTGAAGTAACTGTCGTTCGCGGTCCTGATCCAGCGGCCGCGCGGCGCATAGGGCTGATAGTCGCTGGCCGGATGCGAGCAGGCCAGCGGGTCGTCGGCGGCGGCGACGAGGTTTGAGACGAAGCTCGTGCCGTTCGGCGAGAAACAATCGCGGTCGAACGCCGGATCGTCCGGCGCGTGCACGCACATGCCGTGCTTTTCGAATTCGGCCTGGTGGCTGTCGACGAACGTCATGCGGTCCTTGAGCGGATCGCGGCAGATTTGGCTGCCATCGCAGGTCGCCAGCGCCTTCAAAGCCGGAAGGAATTTTTGGTCGACGAAATCGGCCGCGGCGCGCAGCCGCTCGGCGTCGGCGCCAAACGCCGGGTGAATGTCGAGGCCGTCGCGGCCGCCGGGGCAGGGCTTGTTCGGCGCCTGCATCGCCGGGTTGGCGTAGGATACGTAAACCACGCGCGCCAGATTGCCGTCGACGAACGGCTTGAGCGCGGTGCGCAGCCGGGCGAAGGCGCCGGGCAGGCGCTGATCGAGGGCGCGTTGTGCATCGGCCACGCTGACGATGCCGCCGCCGCGGCCGAGCACCAGCCGTTCGGTCGTCGCCTCGACGATGACGTTGGCGACGAGCGAGGCGAAGCTCACGTCGTTGGCGCCGATGGTCAGCAGCACCAGGTCGAGCGTGCGCTGCGGCTGCACGCGGCGCGCGGCGGCCATCAGCTCTTTCAGCTCGGATAGCTGCCCGGGTGAACTGCCGGGGCAGTTGTCGATGCCGACGACGGCCGGGCAATCGTCAGTCTGCTGGCTGCCGAACATGCCGGCATCGATCGACGCACCGGTGCAGGCGAGCGGCAGAAACGTCACCGCGATATGCCGCTCTTCCACCGCGAGCGCGAGCGCCGTACGCAGCTGATAGCTGTAGAGCGAACGATGGCAGGCTGGGCTCATCCAGCGCGCGCCGTGGCGCGCCCAGTCCTGGGCGGCGCTGTCGCTGGTCGGGCCGTTCTCGCACGAATGGTCGCCGACAAAGCCGGCGCGGCTCGGGCGAAAATATTGCGTGCCGGTGCCGAAGCGGCGGAAGCAGAAGCCGCCGTCGAGCTGGACCGCGCGATCCGGATCGCCTTCGCCGGCGGCAATGGAATCGCCGAGCCCGGCGATCAGCACGTCGCGGACCGCGATCTCGGCCACGACCCGCTGGGCGGTGCCGTCGCCAAGCGGCACGTCCACCGTCGCCACGGTGGTGCGGCCGTAGCGCACGCGCAGCTTGACTTGGGCGTCGCACGCCGCGGTCATCTGCCGCAGCGGGCCGTCGCCGTCGTCGAAGCTCCAGGCGCAGGTCGCACCGGGCGGCAATGGCCCGGAGACGAAAACGCCGATCGGATGGTCGCGCGGGGCCAAATAGTTCTCGCTGACCCCGTCGCGCTCGCAGGTTTGCAAAAGGTTGCCGAAATTGTCGACGCACAGGTGGTCGACCACGTCTTTCGCCCACCCCAGGCCGCCGCTGTCGCGCTCGAGCCGCCGTTCGGCGGCGAGCACGCCGTCGCCGCGGCTCGCCGTGACTTGGCGCTGGAAATCGGCCTCATTGCGGAACAGGCGAAAGCGGTTCTTGACTTCCCACTCGATGCGAAAATTCCCGGTATCGGCAAGCTGGGCCAGCGCGCCGTCGAGCGGCGCGACGATGAGGAACGCGGCAAGAACGACCGAAAAACGCATGGCGTTGCGAGGAATTCGACGAGGCAGGGTTAACCCCAAAAACCTTTAGCACGGACGTTGCGGCGGAAATGTGAGACCAGGGTGTTGCCCAAAAGCCGCGGCTTGCGGCCTGCCGTCCGGGCAAGCCGCGCGGGCGCCATGACATTCATCCTGCGTTCACGTTGGCTCTGACACCTTGACGCCGGTTCCCGTAGCCCAGGTCCCTCCGCGATCGAGCCTCTCCAGCGTCGCATTGCCATCCGCCGTCGTCCAGTCGCCATGCTCGATGTGACCCCATCTTCCGGTCTCGCCTTCGACCTCGATCCTGCGCAGCCCTTGGGCGACGGCGCTACGCCGCCGCGACGCGTCGAGTTCGGCAGGCGCCGGATCGCGATCCTGTTCGTAGTGCTCTTGGCGATAACGGCGATCCCGATCGCCTTGCATCCGCTGCCGCCGCTGTCGGACTACGTCGATCACTTGGCGCGCATGCACGTCATCGCAACGATCAACAGCGATCCCGATCTGGCGCGCTATTACGAGATCGACTGGCAGGTCATTCCCAACCTGATGATGGATTTGATCGTGCCGCAATTCGAGCGGCTGATGAACGTCTATCTGGCCGGACAGCTCTATACGCTTTTAAGCTTCGCGCTGATCGTGTCGGGAACGCTGGCGCTGCACCGCCGGCTGTTCGGACGCTGGTCGCCGCTGCCGCTGATCGCCTTCCCGCTGCTCTACAACAATATCTTCCTCGTCGGCACGATGAACTACGTGGCGGGCATCGGGCTGATGCTGTGGGCGGTCACGGCGTGGATTGCGCTGCGCGAGCGCAGCTGGCGGGTGCGGCTGCCGGTCTCGACGCTGTTTGTGCTGGCGTTGTTCTTCTGCCATCTGTTCGCGCTCGGCGTTTACGGCCTGGCGCTGTTGGCGTTCGAACTGCATCGGCTGTGGACGTCGTATGCGCGCCTGCGCCAGTCGTCGCGCGCTGCGGCGCGCCGGCGTCTGCCGGCGCTGGCGACCGACTTCGTGGCCACCGGCCTGCCGTTCCTGCCGGTGCTGCCGCTTCTGATGCTGAGCCCGACCTGGGGACTCTGGGAGGGCCTTTCCTGGGAGCTTGCCGGCAAGATCGACGGCCTGATCTACGTCATCGAGGTGTATTCGCACTCGGTCGCGCTTTTGCTGATCGGCATCGTCGCGTTCCTCGCCGGATGGGCGCTGCGCGACCGCGCGCTGTCGTTCCACGCGTTCGGCGTCGCGGTGTTGGCGGTCGGCGCCGTCATCTACATGGTGCTGCCGCGCATGCTGTTCGACACCTACATGGCCGATCAGCGGCTGCCGATCTCGCTCGCCTTCATCCTGCTTGCCTGCATCGATCTCGATCTGCGCCAGCGTAACGTGCGGCGCGGCTTGGTGGTCGCGCTGTTGGCGCTGGTCGCCATCCGGGTGGCGGAAGTCGAATACAGATGGCAGCAACTGTCGCACGGCATCCAGTCGTTCCGGCAGTCGGTGCAGCTCATCGACCGCGGCGCCAAGGTCATGGTCGCCTATGCGGATGCCGACGACGGCAGCGCATTGTCGGATTTCGGCCTGGTCCATGCCGACTGCATCGCCCTGATCGAGCGCTCGGCCCTGGTCACGACCGAATTCACCGTGGTCGGCAAGCAGATCCTGCACGCCCGGCCCGCCTACCGCGGCCGCGTCGATACCATGGACGGCACGCCGCCGGCGATCGACGATTTGGTGCGCGTCGCCGACCACGCCGACCGCGCCGATGCCGACGAATACTGGAGCCATTGGACGGCGGATTACGATTATCTGTACGTGCTGTTCACCGACGACGATTTCGCCAATCCCGATCCGGCGCATCTCGAGCCGATCTTCGCCGGCCGGCGCTTCGTGCTGTATCACATTCAGCATTCGCAAATCGCGACGGCGAGCAAGGCGGCCAAGTAATTTGCCAGAAGCCTCGCCTACAGGTTTATTGATAGCACGATACCGTGAAGCGGCTTAGTCTCATCATGCGCTACGCGGCGGCGACGTCGATCAGCACGTCGTCGCAATCGGCCATCTGGTACTGGCCGAGCGGGCAGCAGCGGCGGAACAGGTCGCTGAGCGCCTTGCCCTCGGCGTCGGTGCCGACCGGCGCCGGAGCGAGCAGCGGATTTTCCGAAGCGATGCGCTCGACGTCCGCCTGCAATTTCTCGACGCTCTCGACCTTGAAGCCGAGGTGGTCCATGCCGGCGGTGATGATCCCGGTACCCTCGTAGTCGGTGATGTCCCACGGCATGATGACGAGCGTCATGTGGCCGTCGGTCAGATAATGGTTGCGGTCGCCGGCGATCTTGTTGGCGGGCAGAAGCTCGAACACGACGCGGTAAAACTCCGCCATGTCGTCCGGCCGCATGGTGCGCAACGCCACGTGGTCGATGTGGCGCGGGTTGATCTCGGACCTGCCCTCCTGGTCGCGATAGACCGAGGTGCGGTTCGCCATGTTCTTCTGCGAAATGTCGAACATGTTGCCGTCGGGATCATGGGTGGAGATGCCGGCGAACGGCCGGTTCGCCGGCCGCTTCAGCCATTGCACGGTTGGATATTTCTTGCGCATGCGGTCGAAGGCGGTTTCGGCGTCCTCGACCTCGATGCCGAAATGATCGAGCCCGGCCTTGCGCCCGGCGCGGCGCGGATTGATGTTGAGCCCGACATAGCCGTCGCCGACCGTCTGCGCCCGGGCGGCACGCGTCTTGTCCGAGGTGCGCATGCCGAACACCGCCTGATAGAACAGCGCCGACCTGGCGTAGTTCTCGCTGACGATGGCGACGTGGTTGATCTTGGAGAACATGATTGCCTCCCGATTGA
>JASHQS010000150.1 GCA_030038995.1 Xanthobacteraceae bacterium | reverse complement strand
CAACCTCATCGAGGGCTTCTTCTCAAAATTTGCCCGCTCGGTCCTGCGCCACATCCGGGTAGCATCCAAACACGAACTCAAGGAGCGCATCATGGCCGGCATCGACGACATCAATCGCCATCCCGTCATCCATACCTGGTCTTACAAGCTCGCCGAGGCCGCCTGATATGATTCGAACCAAGGAAACGCTGACCTAGGTATCTTCGGCAACCAAGGCGACGGTGGCTTCGGCCGCACTGACGGCCATTAGAAAACTGAGAGGCATCGCAATGGGGCGGCCGATGTTAGTTGAAGTTGGGGTAAGACCAAACAAAAATAGGGGTGAAACTGCGCGCTGCGGCGCGGCTCGCCGTGCCTTCAGCTCACTATCCGCAGTCGCGTGAGACGGCTGGCAAAAAACCACGCGGTTTGTACAATTCGGAGCGACGTTGCGTCGGGGCGATCGGTCGGGGGATCGTATGCGCACAACACGCATTTGGCATCTGCTGCTGGCGGTGGCAGCGGTGGGGGCGATTTGGGTCATCTCCACTCCGGCCCAGGCGCAGCTTGTGGCGGGATGTGCGTGTCCGGCCGGCTTCGATCCGCTTTCGGGCACGACCTGCATGAAGGGACCGGTGACGGCGCCGGCAATCTGTCCTTTCAACAACATTGCTCACATTGCCGCCGCCCAGCAGCAGCAGTCGTTCTGGGGCATACAGACAATCCTTCAGCAGCGGCGCGATCAGATCCAAGCCACCCCGGTTCCCGGTGCAGCCGGTTCGAGGATTTCCGGCTATTCGGCATCGAGCCTGGACGAAGGCACGGGCGTCCTGGAATATTCAAGTCAATCCCAGAAGACCAACCCGCTGGCATCCCCGCTCTACGATGCGGCGCCATCGTCGGCGGCACCCAATCCGGTTTGGGGCGCCTGGGTTCAGGGCTTAGGCAACTGGGAGCACGATAGCCCGCTTTCGGCAGCCGATATCGGACACGTCAACACGACCTATACCGCGCAAGGCGGGATCGATCGCACGCAGCAAGGGGTGATCTCCGCCAACGACGCCTTGGTGCTTGGTATCGTTTCGAGCTGGACAAGCACGCACGTCAGCTACGACAACACGCCGACCACGATGGATTTAGTGGGGCCGGGCGTCGGGGTCTATAGCGAGTACGTGAGGGGTGGATTTTCCACCGACCTGACAGCGAAACTCGACTCCCTGCAACTGGGCCAGAATTTCGCCGGCGCGGCTCCCAACGTTTCAATCGGCGTAACGAATGCCGGCGTAAGCGGCAATGCGCAATATAAGTTCAAGGGAACGGACAACATCTTCCTGGAGCCCACGATGGGGTTCACGCTGACGCACACAGGTTTCGCCAGCGGTGCCGCGGCGCTCGGCTTGCAGGATGCCTACACGGTCCGGCTTCAGGCCGGCGCGCGCCTGGGTACGACGTGGGATGCGGGTAACAATGTCAGCGTGGATGCAAGCCTAAAGGCCCTCGTCTACGGCGATGCCATCTCCCAGGGAACGAGCATCAACGCCGCTGCGACACCGTTTGCTTCCTCGATTACGCCATCGGATGACGGATTGGTTCGCGGGGAACTCGATCCGCAGCTCTGCTTCAATCTGGCAGATGGCTACAGCGTCTCGCTCTCGGGCCAATTCCAGTTTGGCGAAGCGATAGTGGCTGCAGCGGCCGGGCTCAATCTGCGAAAGCAATGGTAAGTTGAAAATTATCCCCGATGGGGGCTGCGGCGGCCGGCCTGTGCGGGATGCATCAACTTCCGCGCGACGTCTGAATCTGGCACATGACGTCGATCCCGGTGTCGATCGGGAGGTCCGTTATGGAGGGGTAAACCGGACTTCCCGCAAAACCGGGAAGGCAAGGCGCCCGTCAGGCGTAGTGCAAGGTCGAAGGGTGGTGCAGCTTTGCCGGTTGGGACGAGCGGTAGGCTATGGCATCATAGAGGAACGGCGAGCGAATAGTGCCCATCTTCATCGACCGTGGCGCGCCAGTGAGACCGCCCGGACGCTGATTTACTCGGTGCTACTTTTCGACCGTTCGGGTGAACAACCATTGCGCCAGTACAACGGCGGCGAACGCGCCGACAAGCTGAGCGACGATAAACGGCAGCACCCCCGTCGGGGCAATGCCGGCATAAGTATCTGAAAGAGCGCGGGCAATGGTCACGGCTGGGTTGGCAAACGACGTCGATGCGGTGAACCAATAGGCGGCCGTGATGTAGAGGCCGACGGCATAGGGAACGGCCGCAGGGGTTCGCGCGGCGCATCCGAAGATCGTCAGCAACATGCCGAACGTGGCGACAAATTCCGCGAACCATTGGCCGGGTCCCGTCCGCAGAGTCGTTGAGACTTGCCACAACGGAAGCTCAAACATCGCGTGCGCGGCCAATACGCCGACGATACCGCCAACGATTTGCGCGGCGATGTACCCGGCGGCCACTCTTGCCGAAAGCTCGCGACGCAACGCCACTGCGATGCTGACAGCGGGATTAAAATGTGCGCCCGACACCTGGGCGAACGTCAGAATCAACACCGTGAGAATTGCGCCGGTCGGGAGCGTGTTGCAGAGAAGCGCGAGCGCGCCATTGCCGCCCGCAAGCTTCGCGGCCATGGTGCCGCTGCCGACGACGCCCGCGAGCAAGAAAGCCGTCCCTAAGCACTCTGCAACGAGGCGTCTCACGTTGGCTCGACCGCTCTACCAACGTTGCCGATTTCGTGGAGCTTCTTTTGCAGGCTCAATTGATCGAGCGAGCGCAGCGGCAATGCGGCGAAAATTCCAATGCGTTGATTGAGCATCCGGTAAGCGTCCCTGAAGGCGAGCGCAATTTCAGCGGCATTGCCTTTGGCTTCCGCCGGGTCGGGGACGCCCCAATGCGCGGTCATCGGCTGACCGGGCCAGACTGGGCAGGTTTCACCGGCCGCGTCGTCGCAAACGGTGAACACGAAATCGAGCAACGGCGCGCCGGGGTCGGCAAATTCGCTCCATGACTTCGATCGAAAGCCCGACGTGTCATAGCCCAGGCTTTGCAGAAGTCGGATGGTTTCAGGGTGCACTTGCCCCTTGGGATGACTGCCCGCGCTGTAGGCGCGGAATTTGCCACCCCCCACCCTGTTCAAGATTGCCTCCGCCATGATGGAGCGCGCCGAATTGCCGGTGCAAAGAAAGAGCGCGTTGAACGGCTGATCTGCCATGGCACGACTCACGAACAACCGAACGCCGGCTCCGTAACCTTGGACGCGGGCGCACAGCACGATTCCTCATGAGCAACACGGGCCACCCGCTCACCGGAGCCGTCACCGTAGTCGGTGCTTTCGCCGGTCGTGTGGAACGTCTCCCATGAAATGCCCGCCGGATCGGCAATCCACGACTTCTCCGACTTGGCATAGCAGCAAGACGTTTGTCCCTGTTCGACGACATCGCCGCCCGCCTCGTGCAGCCGGGCGTAAATCTCTTTCAGTTCGTCGCCGCTTTCGGCTTGAATGCCGAGATGATCGAGGCCGGGTTGCCGCCCGCGCGTCGAGATGGCGAAATTGACGCGCGGATCGTCGAGCATCCACTTCGCGTAATCGGGCTTAGTGACGTTCGGCCCGGCAGCAAACAACGCCGAATAAAAACCGATGGATTTCTTCAGATCGTCAACGGCGACGTGCACGTGAAACCGCTTCATGGGGGATTCCCTTCGGCTTGCAGACCGCCACGGGCGCGCACGTTTCCGCGCCTTGGCAACAGTTCTCGGTGAGGAAGGCAACAAGCCCGTTCATTGCGTCGAAGCGGGCCGCATAGATCATCGAACGGCCTTGGCGGCGCACGGTTACAAGTCCCGCAAAGCGGAGCCGGTCAAAATGGAATGTCAGCGTGTTAGGGGCGAGGTCAAGCCTTTCGGCGACTTGACCGGCAGCCATGCCTTGCGGCCCGGCTCGTACCAGCAAGCGAAAGATTTCCAGGCGATTTTCCTGAGCGAGCGCGGCGAGAGCCGCAACGGCGTTCGACGTTTCCATATTTCAGCGAATATAGAAGCGATTTTTGAAAGTCAAGAGGCGGCCCGTCTGCCGCCCTTCCGGCTAACTGTCACTTCTCCGTGCCGCTAATGGCACTAATGGTCAGGCTGAGCCATTATGGGCGCTCGAATCGCGCAGGGCGCGCCATCCGACAGTCGATCAAGCGCCAGATCGACTGACGCGTGATCGGTATCGCCAAGCCGGAGTCCGCCGGGTTCAATCCAAACACTGCTTGGAGGCGTCTGTTAAAGCTCAGGACGAGGCACGCTGTTCCCCGTTGCAGCGTCAAGGCATGAGCGATGGTGTCAACACGCTCCCAAGTTCGTCTGCGAGCCGTAGATGCTGGTGAAGACCGGCGTGCCGACCGGGATTTGGTCGAGCGTCTCGTTGGTGCCAGGCGGCGGAGTTGCGGTAGTGCCGGGCAGCCCGCCGGCGCCGCTGACCGAGATCGAGCCGGAACCGTCGCATGGCAGCCCGGTGATCGGATTGGTGCCGGTGGCGCTGCCGCCGATTGCCGCCGTCGTGCCCGGCAGGGTGCCGGGATTGATCGGCGACACCGGCGGCTCCGGCATTTGCTGCAGGGTGAAGGAACTGAACGGATTTTGCGCCACGACGAGCGGCGGCTCGTTCATTCCGCTCGTTTCCGCGAAAGCGGGAATCCATGGCTTGGAAAGAACTGGGTCCCCGCTTCCGCGGGGACGAGCGGAACCGAGCAGCCGGTCGTCGGAGGATTGATGCTGCGCCGCAGGAGCCGTGGCGCCGGCCGCGGACGCCAAAGCCGCGCAGGCGGCGAGCGCAACGATCGTCAGTGCCGTAAGTTCCGCACGCTTGTTCGGCATGGTCCGCTCCATCGCGTTTGCTGCAGTGCCGCAAGTCGGCACCGGCGTTGCGAATCTATTGCACGAGCGGCGGCGCCGCAATCGCACCGCGCGTCGCGCCGGCAAGACATTTCCTCCCCTTCTCCGCTTGGCTGACGCAGCTTCGTCACGCCGGCGCCACAGAGTTGCGCGACGTTCCCTACCAACAAAGGGAGGGGTCCAGGGAGATGGCTATGACCCTGCAGACCAAACACGCGGCAAAAGACCGGCTCGCCGTCGCCAAGGAGAACCAGTGCCCGCAATGCGGCGAATGGCTCCTGGCGCCGGAGTGGTCCGAATATCTCAACGAGCGGCGGGTGCGGCACACGTGGTCGTGCGAAGCCTGCGGCTACGCGTTCGAGACCGACGTCTTCTTCGCCGCGGCGGCGTAACAACAGCGGCCTTCACTGTTGACCGTCATCCTGAGGTGGCCGCGAAGCGGCCCTCGAAGGATGCGGCCCATGACTCACGGGCCGTCGCCCTTCGAGGCTCGGCGCTTGGCGCCGAGCACCTCAGGGTGACGGACAGGGGGCTGCGGCGGATAATGGTGGCGCCGGCCGTTGAAATCCTCGATCACGGCGCCGTCGTCGCTCAGATAATTCGGCCCGATCGGCGATTTGCCGAAGCCGCCGGGAATGTCGAGCACGTAAGCCGGCTGGCACAGGCCGGAAACGCGGCCGCGCAGCGTCCGCATGAGCGCCTGGCCTTCGGCGATGCTGGTACGAAAATGCGCGGTGCCGGGCGCCAGATCGCCGTGGTGCAGGTAATACGGTTTGATCCGGCATTCGACCAAAGCCCGCAACAGCGCGCTCATGGTCGCGGCATCGTCGTTGACGCCGCGCAGTAGCACGGTCTGCGCCAGCATCGGGATGCCGGCGTCGATCAGGCGCGCGCAGGCGGCACGCACTTTTACGGAAAGCTCGCGCGGGTGATTGACGTGCAGCACGACGTAGCTCGCCTTGCCGGGCACGCGCAGCGCCCGCAGCAGCGCCGGCGAAATCCGCTCCGGCGCCGCGACCGGCATGCGGGTGTGCACGCGCAAAATCTTGACGTGGTCGATTGCCCTAAGCTCGGCGAGCACCGCCGTCAGCCGCCGCGGCGATAGAATGAGCGGATCGCCGCCGGTGAGGATGACTTCCCAGATCGGCGGCGTGGCGCGGATATAGGCGAGCGCGGCTGCCAGCGCCTTGGCTGACAGCGCCCCCCTGCCCGGCCCGACCATTTCGCGGCGGAAGCAGAAGCGGCAATAGACCGCGCACGCATTGACGAGCTTGAGCAGCACGCGGTCCGGATAGCGGTGCACGACGCCCTCGACCGGGCTGAACGCGTGGTCGCCGATCGGATCGGCATTTTCCTCGTCGTGATGCACCAGTTCGCGCGGGTCCGGCACGAACTGCCGCGCGATCGGATCGTGCGGGTCGGCGGGATTGACCAAGTCGGCGATCGCCGGCGTAATGGCGACGGCATAGCGCGACGCGACCCTTTGCAGTTCGGCAAGCCTGCCGTCCTCGGCAAGGCCGGCTTCGACAAGCGCGGTGGCGCTGCGCAATGTCTTTTCTCTGAGCACCGTCATGACAGCCTCGCATCGACGAAATCGCCGCCCTTATGGGCGAAGCGCGGGTCGAAGGGCAAGGATCGGACGGGCCTGCGCGCGGCAGCCACGCAGGGAGCGCACTTGGCAAGCAAGTCGGCCATTGTTACGGAAAAGCCCGAATGGCCGCCGCAATCGCGCGTAAGTCGGCGCCGCGCAGGGACAGAGCAATGAAAAACGACATGGACGGCGGGGAAGCGATCCTGGAAGCGTTCCGCAAGCTCAAGATCGACTACATCATGTCGTCGCCGGGCTCGGAATGGTCGCCGGTCTGGGAAGCCCTGGTGCGGCAAAAGCTCGGCAACCGGGCGGGCCCGACCTACATGGATTCCTGGCACGAGACGCTCGCCGTCAACATGGCGACCGGCTACACGCTGATCACCGGCCGGCCGCAGGCGGTGCTGGTGCATGCCGGCGTCGGGCTGTTGCAGGCCGGCCTCGGCGTGCACGGCGCGCTGCAGGCCGAAGTGCCGATGATCGTGCTCTCGGGCGAATCGCAGACGCTCGGCGAAAATCCCGACCTCGACATCGAGCAGCAATGGTACGGCGGCCTCTCGGTCGGCGGCATCGAGCGCTACGTCGAGAACATCACCAAATGGGCGCGCCCGGTGACGAGCCCGTACACGCTCTACGAGAGCGTGATCCGCGCCGGCGAGATGGCGCAGCGCACGCCGAAGGGGCCGATTTATCTCAACGTCGCACTCGAGCACATGCTGCACGAGTGGACGCCGCCGGCGCACGACCGCGAGGTGCCGGTCGCGCCGCGCCTCGCCGCCCATGCGAGCGAGATCGAGAAGGTGGCGGATCTCCTGCTCGCCGCCAAGGACCCGGTCGTGGTCGCCGAACAATCCGGCCGCGATCCGGCGGCGTTTGCGGCGCTGGTCGAACTCGCCGATTTGTTGGCGCTGCCGGTGACCTGGAGCCGCGGCGCCAATGTCTGCAATTTCCCCACAAACCATCCGCTCTATCTCGGCGTCGCCAACTACAAGCATCTCGCCGACGCCGACCTTGTCCTCCTCGTCGGCGGCCGGGTGCCCTGGTATCCGCCGCACGTGCGGCCGACCAAGGGCAAGATCGTCGCCATCAACGACAATCAGTTCAAAGGCCACATGATCTATCAGCAGCTGCACGCCGACCTTTATCTGGAAGGCGACATCGCCGCCTCGCTGCAGGGTCTGACGCAGGCCGCGCGCGCTGCCAAGCCGAATGCCGACGCCGTCAGGAAGCGACGCGAGAAATGGCAGCGCGAGCATGAATCATTCGCCGCCGCACTCGAGATCGACCGCAACAAAGCGGCGACGGCCGCCGCCGGCAACGGCAAGGCGATCGAGCCGCTGACGCTTATCGGTACGCTCGCCGACACCATGCCGGCCGACACCATCTACGTCGACGAAACCATCCTGCACGGTCCGACCTTGCGCCAGCACCTGCCCTTCACCACGCCGCAGAGTTTCTTCCGCGGCTTTGGCGGGCTCGGCCAGGGCATCGGCACCGCGCTCGGCGTCAAGCTCGCGGCGCGCGAGCGCCCGGTCGCGTTGTTGGTCGGCGACGGCGGCTTCATGTACAACCCGGTGATCCAGGCGCTCGGCGCCTCGAAGCAGCACGATCTGCCGATCCTCATCGTCGTGTTCAACAACAAGGGCTACATGGCGATGCAGAAGGGCCACGTGCATCATTATCCCGACGGCGCCGCCGAAAGCGCCAAGATGCATCTCGGCTCGCGCCTCAACGGCCCCGACTATGCGGCGCTCGGCTCGCATTTCGGCCAGCACGGCGAACGGGTCGAGCAGCCGGCCAAGCTCAAGGCGGCGCTGCAGACAGCGCTGAAGAAAGTGCAGAACGGCTCAACCGCGATCCTCAATGTGGTCTTGAGTCATTAGGCACGCTTGGTCGTGCTGTTCTTTGGCCGGCCAACTCACTCTCGTCACCGCCGGGCTTGACCCGGCGGTCCATACTGCGGCGACGTCTACGCGTCATTGCGGATTGACCTCAATGAGCGGTCCTTCAGCATGGATGGCCGGCTCAAGCCCGGCAATAACGACGGGGATTTTCACAATCCGCACTCGATGTACTATTATGAGCCGCGTGCCGGGTTAGCTCAGCGGTAGAGCAGCGGTTTTGTAAACCGTTGGTCGGGAGTTCAATCCTCTCACCCGGCACCAAAAACTCCAACTACAATTTTCGCCTTCGATGCGGCCGCAACTTGCGTTTCGCGGCGCCGACGGGCGCAGCCGCGTGCGGAGCGACATAAGAATTGTTCGGCGCGCAGTAGCCGCCGGTGCCGCGGGCGGTGGCCATGCACTGTTCGTAGGTGGAAAAGCCGCAATTGGTGCCGGCGCCGTCGTGGAAATTCGAGCACCACGGATAGTTCTGCGCCCGCGCCGCGATCGGAAAGGCGACAAAGATCGCGGAAAAAACAACTGCAGCCGGAATAAGATGCATGACGGCGGGTTCCAACATAGCCAGGTGCGTCACACCGCATCTACAAACGCCGCTCGGCCCGTGTTATTCCGCACGAACGGCGTGGGGTCGTTGCCGCGCAGCATCGGACTTGGAGTCGTTCATCCGGGGGCGGCAGAAAGGCACTCGCATGGCACGCGTGACCAGACGCGGCGTCCTCGCCGGCTCCGCGGCGGCGGCACTCGGCGCTACCGCCAATCCCGTCTTCGCCGCGGCGCCGCCCGCGAATAAAGCCGGGCCCGCCATCTATCGCTACCGCATCGGCGCCTACGAACTGACCGCGCTCTATGACGGCATCTGGTACCGGCCGATCGGCAAGGGTTTCATCCGCGACGTGCCGTTCGCCGAAGTCGAGCACGCCCTCGATGCGGCGTTCATGCCGCATGACAAGCTGGCGACGCCGTTCACCACCTTGATCGTCAATACCGGGCAAAAACTCGTCCTGCTCGACACCGGCACCGGCGGACAGATTTCGCCGACCGCAGGCATGGTGGTCGAGAATTTGGCCGCCGCCGGCATCACGCCCAAAGAAGTCGACCAGATCGTGATCTCGCACTTTCACCCCGACCACATCAACGGCATCAAGGACAAGGACAACAATCTGATCTTCCCCAATGCCGAAATCATGGTGCCCGACGCCGAATGGGCGTTCTGGATGGATGACGCCAACATGAACGCGGCGCCGGCTGCGATGAAGGAGACGTTCCGCAATCAACGGCGGATTTTTGCCGACATCGCCAAGCGGGTCACGCACTTTGCTCCCGGCAAGGAGGTAGCGCCCGGCATCGAAACGCTGGCGGCGCCGGGCCACACGCCGGGCCACACGGTGTTCGCGGTGCATT
>JASHQS010000149.1 GCA_030038995.1 Xanthobacteraceae bacterium | reverse complement strand
CGAACGCCGCGCCGAAGCCAAGGCCAAAGGCTACGAAGGCGAAGCCTGCGACGCTTGCGGCAACTTCACGCTGGTGCGCAACGGCACGTGCCTGAAGTGCGAGACGTGCGGGTCCACGACGGGGTGTTCGTGACCCATTCTGTAGCCAATGAGAGACAAGTCGATCTCGGCCTGCTCGCTGAGACAATATTTTTTATCGCTCAGCACGTCGCACGTAGGGCGGAATAGCGCAGCGTATTCCGCCAATTATGATTGTGCTAGACTGCCGCCATGAAAACAAAATTGCTCGCCCAAGCGCTTGAGCGGATCGAGAACTGGCCCGCGGAGGCGCAGGACCAACTCGCCGAGATCGCGCTCGACATCGATGCGGGGCTGAAGGACGTGCGCTATGAGCCGACCGATGAGGAGCTTGCAAGCATCGACCGCGGCTTGCGCGATGCCGGGCAAGGGCGGTTTGCAACTGAGCCGGAGGTTGAGGCGGCGTTCGCCAAATTTCGTCGGTGAACCCGGCATTGTGTTCGTCCGCACCATTCAAGCACCGCATCAGCATGGATTGCCGGGTCAAGCCCGGCAATGACGGCTTATGAGAGGCTCTGGTTGAGGCAAGCCCCTTGGCGCCGCACCTCCTCCCTCGTCACCGCCGGGCTTGACCCGGCGGTCCATGCTGAAGGGAGGCGCGATCCGGCGGGTCGGATCAGCGCGTGACGTCCTCCCATAGATCGCGCCAATCGGGATTTGTCGAGCGGATCAAATCGATCTTCCACTTGCGCGGCCAATGTTTGATGTTCTTCTCGCGCTGAATGGCGCCTATCGCGGTGGCGTGTTGTTCGTAATAGACGAGCATCTTGACACCATATGTCTTGCTGAAGCCTTCTACCAAGCCCTCGCGATGTTCGTAGATGCGACGGATGAGATCGTTCGTAACGCCAACGTAAAGCGTTCCGCGCGGGCGGCTTGCGAGAATATAAACCCAATAGCTTCTCATGCTGAACGTCAGCATGGATTGCCGGGTCAAGCCCGGCAATGACGAATTATGGGCGCCTCAGCGCGCACCTCTGCGGCCGTCCTGCCGCTTTTTCTGGCGCCCAATCCCGGCTATGTCTACTTTGTCCGCCTCCGCCTCGCAGGAGAAACAGCACAATGCGTCAGTTCTCGCGCCGCGCGGCGCTTGCCGCCGCGCTTGCCGCAACCACAGGAGCCTTGGCCTTGTCCGAATCTGCGCACGCCCAGAATGTCGTGACCACGTCGTCGGGCCTCAAATACATCGACGTCAAGGTCGGCACCGGCGCAACGCCTCGGACCGGCCAGACCTGTGTGATGCATTACACCGGCTGGCTCTACGAGAACGGCAAGAAGGGCGCAAAATTCGACTCGTCGGTCGACCGCGGCGAGCCGTTCGAGTTCAAGATCGGCATGGGCCAGGTCATTCGCGGCTGGGATGAAGGCGTCGCCACCATGAAGGTCGGCGGCAAGCGCACGCTGATCATCCCGCCGGCGCTCGGTTACGGCGCGCGCGGCGCCGGCGGCGTCATCCCGCCGAACGCGACGCTGTTATTCGACGTCGAACTGCTCGCCATCAGATAATCGTCCGCGGCGTTACAAATCAAGCGTAGGCCGGATGGAGCGAGCGTAATCCGGGAACGATATACAAGCCAGCGAGCCGCCCGGATCGCTTCGCTCATCCGGGCCACTCTGTGTTATAGTGGCCTTGCTTGGGGCGAAAAATGCCGGTCGTCTTCCGTGATGGAGGCCTACGCTATTTCTTTTACTCGAACGAGGGGCTTCCGCGCGAGCCGCGGCATGTTCACGTCAAAAGCGGTGGCAAAGATGCCAAAGTCTGGCTTGAGCCCGAGATCGCCATCGCGGAGAGTTATGGCTTCAATTCTATCGAACTTGCGCATATCTTGCGTATCGTCGCGGAGAGGCGAAGCAGCATCATGAAGGCCTGGAATGACCATTTCGGCAACGGCAGTCCGGTTTGACGAACACACGATGTGGGTCGATCTCTCCGACGGCCGCACGTTGGGGGTTCCTCTGGCCTGGTTCCCGCGTCTCCTGAACGCAAGCACGGATGCTAGGCAGCGCGTGGAGATCAGCCGGATCGGCCTGCACTGGGAAGACCTCGACGAGGATATTTCGATCGCGGGTTTGCTCGCCGGCCGCGGCGATATGACGAGGCAGTCCAAGCGCGCGGTGTGACGCCGCCCCCCTTCACGTCTCGATATTCACGGCCACAACGCGGTCGTCGAAGCCAAGCCACGGAACAGCCCCGGGAGAATCGTGCCGCCTTTCGTAAACGAGATATGAATCCCTGGAAAAACAAACTTTGGGACTCTCGGCTTCGTCTCGCTCATGCTCCGCGTGCCGATTCCCGGAGCCGGCGATGCACAAGGCACTCTTCTTCGCCCTCTTGGCCGCATGCGCCGTCAACGTGGCGTGCCTGTGCAGCCACCTGTAGCGCCTGATACAATGATGGCCATGGATGACTTCCCCATCGCCCCGCCGATCCTCGTCAAGGACACGCCGAGGCCGCTGCGCCTGACGACGCTCAAGGACGCGCGCGACTATGTCGACGCGGCGATGCGGCTCGGTCGGCCGGCGCCGTGGCGCGAAGTTTGGCACCGCCTCAAGGCGGTGACCGGCGAAGAGGACGCGATCGAAGCGATCGGCGACCTTCGCGAGTTGCTGGCTGACGAAGATTTGTTGATGACGGGCGGCAACTAAGCCCGCAACCCGGATGAGCCAGACCCATCCGGGTCTTGTCTTCCAGCAACGTGACGCATTGCGCTTCCGCCTTCGCGCTCCGCGCTTCGGCGCGACTCAAACCGCGCCGTAGCTCGCAGAGCGAGCGTAGGCGGGCGGGTCGCTCGTGCGGGCTACCACGCCTTCGTTCAGCAGCGACCGCGGTGCCGCACGTTGACCCGAGCATGCGCGGCGAGGCATTGGTTGGCGAAGGTCTCGCCGTTGCAGCCGCAGACCGGATCGTAGATAAACGAACAGATGGCCGGAACGGCGGCGCAGTGCCCCCACGCCCGCGGCGAGCAGGAGCCCACCGGCAACTGGCAATACTCATTGGCGCCGCAACTGCGCGGGTAAAACCCGGCGCATCTTAGGCCGACGCGCGCCGAACTTGGCGTGCTCGACAGCCCGACCGTGAATGCGAGCGCGACGGCAATCGAAACTCCAAAAAGCTTGGACATCGTGTCTCCCCCTTGCCCGCGCGTTTCAACGATCTTTGGCCGGCGATTACGTGCATCGGAAGCGGGCCGTCCGCTCGCGCTTTCAAAGTTGCCGGCGATCATGACCATCGCACAACCTAAAGAAAGGCGCAACGGGCCCAGGTCGCAACGCGGTCGCTGCGAGCGGCCCGGCGCACCATCCGCTTGGAGAGCAGCGGAGACAAAGGCTGACAAACCGCGCCAAGCCGTTACAATGATGTCGATGGGGCGTGCACCGCGCCGCCGTACCGGCGCGTCAATCGGCCCGCCGTTCGGGCCGGCAGAAACGAAACGAGGGTGGAAAATCATGCAGAAGAGTCTGGCCGCGTGCGTGTGCGGGGCGCTTATCGTCTCGGCGGCGGCGATGCCGGCACGCGCCGCCGACGACATCCAGTCGCGGGTGCAGGTTTGCGCCGGCTGTCACGGCCAGAATGGGGTGCCGATCAATTCGGCGACGCCGATCATCTGGGGCCAGGAGGCCAACTACCTCTACAAGGAATTGCACGACTACCACAGCGGCGACCGCGCCAACCCGTTCATGGCGTCGGTCGCCACCATGTTCACGCTGCCCGAGCTGCGCCAGGTCGCCGATTATTTTGCCGCCAAGCAATGGCCGGCGCCCGCGCATGCCGGCAACCCGGGCGAAGCGCCCAAGCAAGCGTCGAAGCAAGCGCCGAAGAGCGCCGAAATGTGCAAGGCTTGCCATCAGCCGAATTTCCAGGGCGGCGCGCCGGCGCCGCGGCTCGCCGGCCTGAGCTACGATTATCTGCTGACCTCGATGAACGCCTTCGCCGACAGCAGGCGCACCAATAATCTCGACATGCCGGGCTTCATGAAGGCGCTGTCGGAGGCCGACCGCGAGGCGATCGCGCGCTACCTCTCGGCCTTGTGAACGGCCATTGCGGTCAAAACGCCGTCATTGCCAGTTCCGCACCGGCCTTTCGGCCGACCCCGATGGATGAAAGTTCCTCGACATCGGCACGTTCGTCCGCCGATGGCGCCGCGCTTTCGCGGACAGGCGCCTCTGTTTCCCGGATGCGGTGCAGCGCGAAGCGGTGCACCGCTGATCCGGGACCGTCCCAGACTCCGCAACTTGTTACGATCCCGGGTCTGCAGCTCACCACTTCGCTGCGCTTCGTGCTGCGCTGCGCCCGGGAAACGCAGCTATGTTAGCGCCTATGCGCTTTCGCGGCGCATGACAATGATTCATGACAATGATTGATGCAGCGATGGTGCGTGCGATTCCATGTGGATGGAATTTGCTCCAGCCGATGCTGCGGCGAAGTTTCGCTGCGGCATTGCCACGCACGGAACGCGCGTCGCCGCGATCACGTTGATTCCATAAATGCATCGACAGCCGCCCGGTATTTTTTGGAGGGCGCCATGGCTACGATCGAGCACAACCACCGCAGCGGCCAGCCGCAGCCGCCGCTTACCAACCGCGCGCATCCGCGCATCTACGCGATCCTGATCGCGCTGACGCTGTGGTTCATATTTGCCGTGTGGGCCTTCTCCGGAGGCGGCGGCCTGGTCGATTATCTGCTGTTCGTCGTCAGCGGCTTTCTGTGTGTCGCGCTCGGCCTGCCGCTCATTCTGTTCCGCGTCGGCCGCGCCCGCGGCGCGGCGCCTGGCGACGACCAGCCGCCGTTGCGCGACTGGTTGCGATGGGATTACGACACCTCGACGGGCCCTCTCGCCGGCTCGAGCGCGGCAGCGCAGATTCTGTTGCCAGTTGCGGCGGCAGCCATCGGCATGACGGCGATCGGCATCATCTTTCACGTTACCGGCGGTTGATCGCGGCGACCTGAGACCTCAACGTCGCGCAACCGTTCTTTCAGTCGCCCCAGTCGCGGCCGCCGAATGCCGGACCGCCGCCCCAGTAGCTGCTGCGCGGGGCCGCATAATAATAAGGGTAGCCGCCGCGCTCGATGGCGCCGGCCGCGCCGGCCGCAATGTCGGGCTCGCTTGCACCGCGCCTGTTCCGCCCATACGGCTGCTCGTTCCTCCCATACGGCTGCTCGTTCCGCCCATACGGCTGATAATCGCGCCGATAGCGTTCCCGCGCGTAGCGCGAAGCCATGCCCCTCGACCGGCGATCTTCCCCGGCCCGCAGCCGCGGGCGGCGCGAATGCACCGGACGCGCCGCGGGCTCGACGCGATTGTAGAGCCCTGACACTGCCGGCGCGCCGGCCGGCCCGGTAACCTGCGGCGCGGCGGCCGAGACCGGCTCTGCTGCCGC
>JASHQS010000148.1 GCA_030038995.1 Xanthobacteraceae bacterium | reverse complement strand
GCACGGCGCGGTTGATGATCTTGAAATAGCCGCCGCCGGCGAGCTTCTTGAATTTCACCAGCGCGAAATCGGGCTCGATGCCGGTGGTGTCGCAGTCCATGACGAGGCCGATGGTGCCGGTCGGCGCCACCACGCTCGCCTGCGCATTGCGGTAGCCGTGCCGTTCGCCGAGCGCGAGCGCGCGGTCCCAGGCGAGCTTGGCGTGCTCGGAGAGGCGCTTGTCGGGGACGGCCTTGTGGTCGAGCGGTACCGGCGGCGTGCTCATCTCTTCATAGCCGGTGCGCGCGCCATGGGCGGCGCGGCGGTGATTACGCATGACGCGCAGCATCACCTCGCGGTTTTCGGCAAAACGCGGGAAGGCGCCGAGCTCGGCCGCCATTTCGGCGGAGGTGGCGTAGCAGATGCCGGTCATGATGGCGGAGAGCGCGCCGCAAATGGCGCGGCCGGCGTCCGAATCGTAGGGGATGCCGGACGACATCAACAGTCCGCCGACATTGGCGTAGCCCAAGCCCAGCGTGCGGAAATCGTAGGAGCGCTGCGCGATCTCCTTCGACGGGAATTGCGCCATCAGCACCGAGATTTCGAGCACGATGGTCCACAGCCGCGCCGCGTGCTCGTAGCCCTCGACGTCGTATCCCGTCATTCCGGGGCCGGCCGCAGGCCGGAGCCCGGAATCCATAACCACCGCCGCCGGGCTTATGGATTCCGGGCTCGCCGCTGCGCGGCGCCCCGGAATGACGGCAGAAGCTTGGTGGAACGCCAGCAAATTGATCGACGCCAGATTACAGGCGGTATCGTCGAGGAACATGTATTCCGAGCACGGGTTGGAGGCGATGATCGGCCCCGACGCCGCGCAGGTGTGCCAGTCGTTGATCGTGGTATGGAATTGCAGGCCGGGATCGGCGCTGGCCCAGGCGGCGTGGCCGATCTTCTCCCACAAGTCGCGCGCCTTGACGGTCTTGGCGATCTTTCCCGGCTTGGTGCGCCAGAACAAATCCCAGTCGCGGTCGGCTTCGACGGCTTTCAGGAACTCGTCGGCGACGCGCACGGTGTTGTTGGAATTCTGCCCGGACACCGTGAGATAGGCTTCCGAATCCCAATCGGTGTCGTAGATCGGGAAGTTGATGTCGGTATAGCCCTGCTTGGCGAACTGAATGACGCGCCGGATGTAATTGTCGGGCACGTGATTCTTGCGCGCCGCCTTGATCTCGCGGCGCAGCACCGGATTCTTCTCCGGGTCGAAGCAATCGTCGCCCGAGCCCTCGCAATTGACGCAGGCTTTTATGATGGCGCGCAGATGCCTCTCATTGACCTTCGAGCCGGTGACGAGGTTGGCGACCTTCTGCTCCTCGATCACCTTCCAGTCGATGAACTGCTCGATGTCGGGATGGTCGGCGTCGAGAATCACCATCTTGGCGGCGCGGCGCGTGGTGCCGCCCGACTTGATGGCGCCGGCGGCGCGGTCGCCGATCTTCAAGAAGCTCATCAGGCCGGACGATTTGCCGCCGCCGGAGAGCTTTTCGCCCTCGCCGCGCAGCTTGGAAAAATTCGAGCCGGTGCCGGAGCCGTATTTGAACAGCCGCGCCTCGCGCACCCATAAATCCATGATGCCGCCCTCGTTGACGAGGTCGTCGGCGATCGACTGGATGAAGCAGGCGTGCGGCTGCGGATGCTCGTAGGCGGTGGCGGACTGCTTGAGTTCGCCGGTCTGGTCATCGACGTAGAAGTGGCCCTGGCTCGGGCCTTCGATGCCATAGGCCCAATGCAGGCCGGTGTTGAACCATTGCGGCGAGTTCGGCGCCACCATCTGCATCGCCAGCATGTAGCGGTGTTCGTCGAAGAACGCCTGCGCGTCTTCTTCCGTGGAGAAATAGCCGCCCTTCCAGCCCCAATAGGTCCAGGTGCCGGCGAGCCGATCGAACACCTGCTTGCAGGAACGTTCGCCGACAAGGCGCTCGGCCTCCGGCAGTTCGGCGAGCGCCGCGGCGTCGGCGACGCTGCGCCACAGCCAGGACGGAACGCTTTCCTCCTCGACCTGCTTGCGGCGCGCCGGCACGCCGGCCTTGCGGAAATATTTTTGCGCCAAAACGTCGGAGGCGACCTGCGACCACTGGTCGGGCACCTCGACGTCGTCGGCATGGAACACGATCGAGCCGTCGGGATTGCGGATTTCGCTCGTGGCCAGGCGGAAGACGATGTCCGCGTAGGGCGATTGTCCGGCTTTGGTGAAACGCCGCTCGATCCGCATTTTTTGGCCCCTTTCCTTCGCTTTGCTCTTTAGCCGGCGGCCGAAGCGGAAGACCGCTCCAAATATAAGCCGCCGACAGCATCCCCGCGACGCGGCCGAGCGCAAGGTTCGGCCGCATCCCGCATCACTCCTGTCGGCTCCGACACCCACCCGCGTCCGGCTCAAAAACCGGATCGTCGTTGCGACGCGCCCGGACGGCTCTCCGAAAGGGGCGACACGTTCCCGCGCGCGTGCCACAAGCGGCGCGCGGCCGTCCCCAAACCCCTTTGTGGAGAGCCCGGCGGACTGAAAGCTACCCGCGCGCCGAACTTTTGAAGGCTAGGCCAAGGCCGGCGCGCGCGTCAAGCCTTAGTATCAAAACCTGAATCAACCGCTAAATGTGGGGATAGCGGGGACGAATCGCCAGCCGCGGCGCAAGTATCGGAGATTCGTGAGGAATCCCCAAGTTGTCCGGCGCCGCGCACGCGGCTTTTGCACCGGCAAGCAGCGTCGGCCAGGCCGGACCGGCGGCCGGCGCATAGCTTTTTCGGTAGCCAATCGGACATTCCGGATGGGCGCCAAAGCCGGCCCGTCACGCTTCTGTCACGCAGCGGCGCGGGTTTCCCGCCGATTCTGAGTGAAAGGGCCCGAAAAAATCGGCTTTTCCCGCCGGCCGCGCCCTGGCGCTTGCCATAACCTATTGGATTTACTTGTAAGAATCGGTGCGTTCGTGGGTGGCGACACACCTGCCGCTTGATTGCGCGGCTGATCGGGCGTTGAATTTCGTCGCCATCGCGGCGGCGTTTGAGGAAAACCCGATCCGGCCGCGACGGGGAGGACACGTCATGACCGCCATCGAACGGCGCGCCTTCGTGCAAGGCGCGGGGCTTGGCACGCTTGCCTTCGTGGTCGGCGGCGCCGAAGTTTTGCTGACGCCGCGGCAGGCGCATGCGGAGCGCGTGCCGCTGCGCACCCTTTCCGCCGCACAGGCGGCGACGCTCGATGCGCTCGGCGAAACCCTGGTGCCCGGCGCCAAAGCAGCCGGCATCACGCAATTCGTCGATCAGCAGATTTCGATTCCGCCCGAACAGGCGCTGTTGCAGGCCCGCATCCTCAACGTCCGCCCGCCGTTTGCCAATTTCTATCGTGCCGCGCTCGACGCGGTCGATGCCGCGAGCAACAAGACCAAGGGCCGCAAGTTCGCCGCGCTGTCGGCCGCCGAGCAGCACGATTTCGTCGGCGGGATGCGCGTCAACACGATCGACGGCTGGCAAGGGCCGCCGTCGCCGTTCGTCTTTGCCGTGTTGCGCAGCGATGCGGTCGACGTGGTTTACAGCACCATGGAGGGCTATGCCGCGCTCGGCATTCCCTACATGCCGCACATCGCCCCGACGCAGAAGTGGTGAGGAGGCAGCCATGGCGAACGAAAGAAATGAAAAAGTCGATGTCGTCGTGGTCGGCTCCGGCGCCTCGGGCTCGACCTATGCGGCCGTGCTCGCAAAGGCCGGCAAAAAGGTCGTGGTGCTCGACAACGGGCCGGAGTGGAAACTCACCGATCTGATCAGCTCCGACATTTGGGGCCGGCGGCTCAAACCCGCCGGCGGTCCGATCCTGCTCGGCGGCAAGAATCCGTTCGCCTATGCCAATCAGGGCGCTTATGCGGTCGGCGGCGCGGCGCTGCATTATTTCGCGCAATTCCCGCGCTACCTGCCGACCGATTTTCGGATGAAGAGCGAGCACAATCGCGGCCACGATTGGCCGATCGCCTATGAGGACGTGGCGCCGTTCTACGACAAGGTCGCCGCCGACATCGGCGTGTCGGGCGACGCCAAGGCGGAAGAAAAATGGCGGCCGCCGGGACAACCGTATCCGATGCCGCCGATGAAGACGTTTCCGGCCGGCGAAGTCTGGCGGAAGGGCGCCGCGGCCACCGGCATCCACCTGATCCCGATGGCGAACGGCATGAATTCGACGATGTTCAAGGGCCGCGACGCCTGCATCTACGACGGCTGGTGCGCCGTCGGCTGCCCGATCGGCGCGCTCGCCAATCCGCTGGTGACGTATCTCGGCGACGCGCGCAAAGCCGGTGCCGAGGTGCGGGGCCTGAGCAACGT
>JASHQS010000147.1 GCA_030038995.1 Xanthobacteraceae bacterium | reverse complement strand
GCGCGCGTCGCGGCGCTGGCCGAGCCGGTGCTCGCCAGCCTCGGCTATCGGCTGGTGCGGGTGCGGATATCGGGCTTTGCCGGTTGCACCGTCCAGCTCATGGCGGAGCGGCCGGATGGCACCATGACGATCGAGGATTGCGAGGCGGCGTCGCGGGCGCTGTCGCCCGTATTCGACGCCGCCGACCCGATCGGGGGCTCGTACCGCCTCGAGATTTCGTCGCCCGGCATCGACCGGCCGTTGGTCCGACGCTCCGATTTCGACCGCTACGCCGGCCATCTGGCGCAAGTGGAGATGGCGGTCCCGATCGAGGGCCGCCGGCGCTTTCGTGGCGAACTCAACGGCACCGAAGGCGATGGCGTGCGGCTGCGCGGCGCCGCGCCGGGGTCGGAGCCCGCCGACATGTTGCTGCGCATCGAGGACATAGCCGAGGCGCGGCTCGTCCTCACCGATGCGCTGATTGCGCAGTCCTTGCGGCGGAGCAAACAGGACATGCGCCGCAGCAAGGGCGGCGACCGGCCGAAGCCGCGCCGCGACGTAACGATCAATGCGGCGCCGGAACACATCCGGCGCGCGCCTCAACCCGATGGAGATTGATATGGCGACGGTAAGCGCCAACAAACTTGAACTGTTGCAGATCGCGGAAGCCGTGGCGCGAGAGAAGGTGATCGACCGCAAGATCGTGCTCACCGCCATGGAGGACGCGATCGCCAAGGCCGCGCGTTCGCGCTACGGCAGCGAAACGGAAGTGCGCGCCGAGATCGATCCCAAGAGCGGCGAGCTGCACCTGTCGCGCCACATGCTGGTCGTGGAGAGCGTGGAAAATCCCGCCACCCAGATCAGCCTGGAAGACGCCCGCCGGCGCCATCCCGCCGCGCAGATCGGCGACACCATCGCCGATCCGCTGCCGCCGCTGCCGTTCGGCCGCATCGCCGCGCAGTCGGCCAAGCAGGTGATCGTGCAGAAGGTGCGCGAGGCGGAGCGCGACCGCCAATACGAGGAGTTCAAGGACCGCATCGGCGATATCGTCAACGGCATCGTCAAACGGGTGGAATACGGCAACGTGGTGGTCGATCTCGGCCGCGGCGAAGCGGTGGGCCGGCGCGATGAGATGCTGCCGCGCGAGCAGTTCCGCAACGGCGACCGCATTCGCGCCTACATCTACGATGTTCGCCGCGAGCAGCGCGGACCGCAAATCTTCCTGTCGCGCACCCATCCCGAATTCATGGCGAAGCTGTTCGCGCAGGAAGTGCCGGAAATCTACGATGACATCGTCGAGATCAAGGCGGTGGCGCGCGATCCCGGCTCGCGCGCCAAGATCGCAGTGGTTTCCCGCGATTCGTCGGTTGATCCGGTGGGCGCCTGCGTCGGCATGCGCGGCTCGCGGGTGCAGGCGGTCGTCAACGAGCTGCAAGGCGAGAAGATCGACATCATTCCGTGGTCTTCCGAAATCGCCACTTTCGTCGTCAATGCGCTGGCGCCCGCCGAAGTCAGCAAGGTGGTGATCGACGAGGAGCGCGACCGCATCGAGGTCGTGGTGCCCGATCAGCAGCTTTCGCTTGCCATCGGCCGGCGCGGCCAGAACGTCCGGCTCGCTTCCCAGCTCACCGGCAAGGACATCGACATCCTCACCGAGCAAGAGGAATCGGAACGGCGGCAGAAGGAGTTCGAGACCCGCACCCACACCTTCGTCGAAGCGCTCAATGTCGATGAGGTGATCGGGCAGCTGCTCGCCTCCGAAGGCTTCAACTCGGTGGAGGATCTGGCGCTGGTCGATCTGAAGGAAGTCGCCAACATCGAAGGCTTCGACGAGGACACCGCACGCGAACTGCAGAGCCGCGCGCGCGACTATTTGGCCAAGATCGAAGCCGAACAGGACGCCAGACGCAAGGAGCTCGGCGTCGAAGATGCTCTCAAGGAGGTGGCGGGCGTCACCACCGCGATGTTGGTCCGCTTCGGCGAAAACGGCGTCAAGACGGTAGAGGACCTTGCCGGCTGCGCCACCGACGATCTCGTCGGTTGGACCGAGCGCAAGAACGGCGAGGCAGTGCGCCAAGCCGGCATTCTCGACGGCTTCGAGCTGACGCGCGATGACGCCGAAACGATCATCGTGCAAGCCCGACTGAAGGCCGGCTGGATCACCGAAGCCGATCTGGCGCCGCCGGCCGCCGAGGAAGCCGCGGCCGGTGCCGCGGCCGCCGCGGCGCAGGCGT
Source organism: Xanthobacteraceae bacterium (assembly GCA_030038995.1). Lineage (GTDB taxonomy): Bacteria > Pseudomonadota > Alphaproteobacteria > Rhizobiales > Xanthobacteraceae > BOG-931. The sequence continues at coordinate 13,323 of JASHQS010000147.1, read as the reverse complement.
AAGGTGTTGGAACGCGCGCATGCTCGCCGAGGATCGGCCCATGGCGGCAACTCGTGTCGCGGAACACGGCGGCGCCGAACTCGATGCCGGGCCACACCCGCGCCAGCCGCAACGGCTGTGCGTCGTGACGCGCGCGGTTCGGCCCGTCGCCGAGTTGATCCGCTTCGTGATTGGGCCGGACGGCGAAGTCGTTCCGGACGTCAAAGGTAAATTGCCGGGCCGCGGCGTCTGGCTCACGGCGACGCGGCAGACGACCGAAACAGCCGTCAAGCACCATGCTTTTGCCCGCGCCTTCAACCGCGAAGCGCGGGTGCCAGCCGACCTTGCGTTGCGGACCGAGAGGCTTTTGGCGCGCGCCGCGCTGGATGCACTTGCGATCGCCGGCAAGTCGGGTCTGATCGCGGCGGGCTTTGCCCGGGCCGCGGCGGCGCTGCAACGTGACGATGTGGTGGCGCTCCTGCATGCCGCCGAGGGTTCGGCCGACGGCGCCGACAAGCTGCAGGCCCTCTGGCGGCGCCGGACGCCGGAAAAAGCGCTGCTTGTCATCGAATTCCTTACGGCGGCGCAATTGGATTTGGCATTGGCCCGCCCAAATGTGGTACATGCTGCCCTGCTCGCCGGGCCCGCCAGCGACACAGCGTTGTCGCGGTTGCGGCGCCTTGGGCGGTTTCGGACCGACGGCGCGGGCGATCGTGGCAATAGGGCCGGCCGGGCTGCAACGCAGTAACCGACCGCTTACATGGACGCGTATGACCGAAACGACGAAAAATACGGGTGAAAAGCTCAGTGTGGCCTCGACCAAGACGCTGACGCTCAAGCGCGGCGGGGTCGAGCAGGGCGTCGTGCGCCAAAGTTTCAGTCACGGCCGCAGCAAGGCGGTCGTCGTCGAGAAGGTCAAACGCCGCGGCGCCAGCCCCGCGGAAAAAGCCGATGGCGGCGCACCTGCGGCGGCCAAACGGCTGACGCCGACTGCGAAGCCTCCAGCGTCCGTGGAAGCAGCACCCGCCGCCGCCCCTCAGACCGGGCTTAAGCTGGGCGTCGTGCTCCGGCCGCTCACTCAGGCGGAGATCGACGCCCGCGCCTCCGCCCTCGACAAGGCCGAGCAGATTGAAATCCAAGAGCGCGAGGCGGCGAAGCAAAGAGCCGAAGCGCTGCGCCTGCAGAGAGAGGCCGAGCAGAAGGAACGCGCCGAGGCGGCGGCGCGCAAGGTGCAGGAGGAACAGCGCCACGCCCGCGAAGAATCGACCAAGAAAAGAGCGGACGAGCTGGCGCAAAAGCGCCTCGGCGCCGAGACCGTATTGGTCAAGCAAGGCGCCCGCGTCAACGAGGCAGAGGAGGACGTTGAAGCGCCGCGTACCCGCCGCGGCGTCGGCGGCGTGCCGGCGCGGGCACCGGTGCAACCCAAGCCGCAGCGTGTCGGCGGTGAGAAGCGGCGCCGCCAGCTCACGGTCGTCACCGCGTTGTCCGTGGACGAGGAGCGCGAGCACTCCAAGGCGGCCTTCCAACGTCGCACGCGGCGGCAGGCCGGCCAGCGCGAGACCGAGCCCAAGGAAAAAATCACCCGCGAGGTGACGATCCCGGAGACGATCACGATTCAGGAGCTGGCCAACCGCATGGCCGAGCGCGCCGTCGACGTGGTTCGCCTCCTCATGAAGCAAGGCCACATGGCCAATAGTACCGATACGATTGACGCCGATACCGCCCAGTTGATCGCCGAGGAACTCGGCCACACGGTGCGGCGCGTCGCCGAGGCCGACATCGAAGAGGGCATGTTCGACGTCGCCGACGATCCGGACAAATTGCAGCCGCGCGCTCCGGTCGTCACCATCATGGGCCACGTCGATCACGGCAAGACATCGCTGCTCGACGCCATTCGTTCGACCGAAGTCGCGGCCGGGGAGGCCGGCGGCATCACCCAGCACATCGGCGCCTACCAGGTGACGTCGCCGTCCGGCGGCCGCATCACCTTCATCGATACGCCCGGCCATGCCGCCTTCACCGCGATGCGCGCGCGCGGCGCCAAGATCACCGACATCGTGGTGCTGGTGGTTGCGGCCGACGATGGCGTGATGCCGCAGACCGTGGAGGCGATTTCGCACGCCAAGGCTGCCGCGGTGCCGATCATCGTTGCCATCAACAAGATCGACAAGCCCGACGCCAAGCCGGAGCGCGTGCGCACCGAACTGTTGCAGCACGAAATTCAGGTCGAATCGCTCGGCGGCGAGGTGCTCGAGGTCGAGGTCTCCGCCAAGGAAAAGCGCAATCTCGACAAATTGCTCGAGGCGATCGCGCTGCAGGCCGAAATCCTGCAGCTCAAGGCCAATCCGAACCGTGCCGCCGAGGGCACGGTCATCGAGGCGCGGCTGGATCGCGGCCGCGGCCCGGTCGCCACCGTCTTGGTGCAGCGCGGCACGCTCAAACCCGGCGATATCATCGTGGCCGGCTCCGAATGGGGCCGCGTGCGCGCCTTGATGTCGGACAGCGGCCATTCGGTCGTGGCGGCCGGCCCCTCCATGCCAGTCGAAGTGCTGGGCTTCGGCGGCACGCCGGAGGCCGGCGACCGGCTCGCCGTCGTCAACAGCGAGGGGCGGGCCCGCGAGATCACTGCCTACCGCGAGCGGCAAAAGCGCGAAAAGCTGGCGGCGCGGCAGACCGGCATGCGCGGCTCGCTCGAGCAGATGATGAATCAGCTCAAGACCGCCGGCGCCAAGGAATTCCCGCTCGTCGTCAAGGGCGACGTGCAGGGCTCGATCGAGGCGATCGTCGGCGCGCTGGAAAAACTGTCGACCAGCGAAGTGGCCGCGCGCGTCCTCTATTCCGGCGTCGGCGCCATTACCGAATCCGACGTGACGTTGGCGGAAGCCGCCGGCGCCGCCATCATCGGCTTCAACGTGCGCGCGCACAAGGAAGCGCGCGAAGCCGCCGATCGGGCCGGCATCGAGATCCGCTATTACGACATCATCTACAATCTGGTGGATGACGTGAAGCAGGCGATGTCGGGCATGCTGGCGCCGACGCTGCGCGAGACCAAGCTCGGCGATGCCACGATCCTGGAAATCTTCAAGGTCTCCAAGGTCGGCAACGTCGCCGGCTGCCGCGTCACCGACGGAGTGGTCGAGCGCGGCGCCAACGTGCGGCTCATCCGCGACAACGTGGTCGTCCATCAGGGCAAGCTGTCGCAGCTCAAACGTTTCAAGGATGACGCGCGCGAAGTCGTGGCCGGCCAGGAATGCGGCATGGCATTCGAGAACTATCAGGACATGAAGGTCGGCGACACGATCGAGTGCTATCGGGTGGAAACCGTGCAGCGGACGCTGTGAGGCTCAAGTAAAGGTTGCCTCTCCAACCGTAACAATTCACGTCCGCTCCCTCGCGGCGTTAGAGACGCCGATAAACGAGCTGTATCAGGAACTAACAGCAATGGCTCCTGTAGCGACACTTGTTGGAGTAATTAGTGGCGTCGTAGGCATTCTAACCTTCATAAAGGCAGTTATCGAATATGCACGTCAGAATAAGCTCAAACGCTATGAAAAATTTCAAGAAATGAGTCGGCGGTTCGATGAAAATCACGACATTGCCATGGTCTGCGAGTTGGTGATGCAAGACGCTCCGCAACTTGCAGATATCGCCAAATATAAAAAGGAAGTTGTTATCTGCTTTTTCGAAGAAGTCGCTATCCTACAGAATTCTCGAATTCTTCCGGAAAACCTCATCGTCAATAGCTTCGGGTACTATGCAATCAAATGCTATGAATCGAAACACTTTTGGGCCAATCTCGATAAGCGTGAGCTATTCTACGGTCTTTTCACAGGATTCTGCGAGAAAATGCTGGCTGCTCGGGAAAAGATCACACTTGAAGAAATTCGCAGCATTAGAATTTAGCGCAAGAGGCCTCTCCAGGCGCGCGCCGATGATAGCAACCAACAAGATGAACAACCCTACACAGCGCCAGCTCCGCGTCGGCGAACTGATCCGGCACGAGCTTGCCGATATGCTGTCGCGCGGCGCCATCCACGACCCGGTGATCGAGCGGCACATGATCACCGTGCCGGAGGTGCGCATGAGCCCGGACCTGCGGCTCGCAACCATCTACGTCGTGCCGCTCGGCGGCCGCGACGAGGACGAGGTGCTCGAAGCGCTCGACCGCAACAAGCGCTACGTGCGCGGCGAGATCGCACGCCGCGTCAACCTGAAATTTGCGCCCGAGATTCGCTTTCGCATCGACGAGCGATTCGACGAAGCGGAGCGGATCGAGAAGCTGTTGCGAACGCCCGCGGTCCGGCGCGATCTTGCACACGAGAATGACGATGAATGAAGCGTTGCGCCTTGCCGGCATGCCGCTCGCCGACCGCGCCCCCCGAGACGACGGCGGCCCTAACGGCCGCCAGTCGGCAAGGAAAGGCAAAAGGCGCGACGTGCATGGCTGGATCGTGCTCGACAAGCCGATCGGCATGACCTCGACCTATGCGGTTTCGGTCGTCAAGCGGCTGTTCGCGGCCAAGCGCGTCGGCCATGCCGGCACGCTCGATCCGCTGGCCTCGGGCTGTCTGCCGATCGCGCTCGGCGAAGCGACCAAGACCGTGCCGTTCGTGTTCGATGGCCGCAAGACCTATCGGTTTACCATCCGCTGGGGCGAGGAACGCGATACCGACGACGCCGAAGGCCGGGTTGCGGCAACCAGCGCCGTGCGGCCCGACGCGGCGGCCATTGGCGCGCTGCTGCCGCGGTTCACCGGCATCATCGAGCAGGTGCCGCCGCGGTTTTCGGCCGTGAAGATCGACGGCGAGCGCGCCTACGATCTGGCACGCGACGGCGAGGCCGTGGAACTCAAGCCGCGGACCGTGGAGATTTACCGCCTCGATTTACTCGAAATCCCCGATCCGGATCACGCCATGCTGGCGGCCGAATGCGGCAAGGGTACCTATGTGCGGGCGTTGGCGCGCGATCTCGGCCGCGCCCTCGGTGGTGCGCTCGGCCACGTCGCGGCGCTGCGCCGCGACCGGGTCGGACCGTTCGGCGAGGCCGACATGATTTCGCTGGAACGGCTCGAAACTTTGTGCCATAGAGCCGCCGCCGGCGAGCATAACCTCGCCGACGTGCTGCTGCCGATCGAGACCGCGCTGGACGACATCCCGGCGCTGGCCGTGAGCCCGGCGGACGCGGCAAGGCTCCGGCGGGGCCAAGCCGTCTTGTTGCGCGGACGGGACGCTGCCGTCTTCCGCGGCATGGTCGCGGCCGTTTGCGGCGGCGCCATTGTCGCCATCGCCGAGGTCGACCGCGGCGAAATCGTTCCCAAGCGCGTGTTCAATTTGACCGGCATCGTTGGTCGAGCCGGCGGAAAGGTTGGATGACGATGTCGATCGCGGCCGTGCGCAAGGCGGAGCTCGTCAAGACATACGCCCAAAAATCCGGCGATACCGGTTCGCCCGAAGTGCAGGTTGCGCTGCTGTCGGAGCGGATCGGCAACTTGACGGAACACTTCAAAACCCATGTCAACGACAACCACTCGCGCCGCGGGCTGCTCAAGCTCGTGTCGCAGCGTCGGCAAATTCTTGACTACCTGCACCGCACCAATGAGCGGCGGTACAAGGAGTTGATCGAACGGCTGGGTATCCGCCGTTGATCGAGATCGCGGAGCGCATCAGGCGACCGCGTGCTACCCGGCGGCCATGCCGCCGATTTGTGGAACGGGCATTGCCCGTTCATAACTCAAGGGAAGATCCGAGGGCCATGGCAGGATCGCCAGACGCTGACAGGCTGCGCAGTCCGCATGCTGCGCCGACAGCGTCTCGCCGTCTTGCTTATGGCTTTCGCACTTCCCGCGAAAACCATGAGAGACAAACGCAATGTTCGACATCCATCGTGTGCAACTTGACTGGGGCGGCCGCAAGCTCACGCTAGAAACCGGCAGACTGGCGCGCCAGGCCGACGGCGCGGTATTCGCCTCCTACGGCGACACCACCGTGCTCGCCACCGTGGTCGCCGCCAAGGAGCCCAAGGAAGGCATCGACTTCCTGCCGCTCACCTGCAACTACCAGGAAAAATACTACGCCGCCGGCCGCATTCCCGGCGGCTACTTCAAGCGCGAAGCGCGGCCCACCGAGAAGGAGACGCTGGTCTCGCGCCTGATCGACCGGCCGGTGCGGCCGTTGTTCGCCGCAGGCTGGCGCTGCGACACGCAAGTCATCGTCACGGTGCTGTCGCACGACCTCGAGAACGATCCCGACATTGTGGCGATGGTGGCGGCATCGGCGGCGCTGACGCTGTCCGGGGCGCCGTTCATGGGTCCGATCGGCGCCGCGCGCGTCGGCTTCATCAACAACGAATACGTGCTCAATCCGCAGATCGACGAGATGACCGAGAGCGCGCTCGATCTGGTCGTCGCCGGCACGCAGGAAGCGGTGCTGATGGTCGAATCGGAAGCGAAAGAGTTGTCCGAAGACATCATGCTCGGTGCCGTGATGTTCGGCCATCGCCACTTTCAGCCGGTCATCGACGCCATCATCCGGCTCGCCGAGAAGGCCGCCAAGGAGCCGCGCGAGCTCAAGCTGCTCGACAACACGGCGCTCGAGAACGAAATGCGCGGCCTGATCGGGCAGGACCTGCGCGCCGCCTATGCGATCGCCGACAAGCAGGAGCGGCACAAGGCGATCGACGCGGCAAAAGAGCACGTGATGGCGCATTTCTGCCCGGCCGGGGTCGACAACCCGAACTATCCGAAGCTGCAGGTCGCCGGCGTGTTCAAAGACCTCGAAGCCAAGATCGTGCGCTGGAACATTCTCGACACCGATCGCCGCATCGACGGCCGCGACGTCAAGAGCGTGCGGCCGATCCTGTGCGAGGTCGGCGTGCTGCCGCGCACGCACGGCTCGGCGCTGTTCACGCGCGGCGAGACGCAAGCGCTGGTCGTGGCCACGCTCGGCACCGGCGAGGACGAGCAGTACGTTGATGCGCTGCAGGGCACGTACAAGGAAACGTTCCTGCTGCACTATAATTTTCCGCCGTATTCGGTCGGCGAGACCGGCCGGCTCGGCGCTCCCGGACGCCGCGAGATCGGCCATGGCAAGCTCGCCTGGCGTGCCATCCATCCGGTGCTGCCGCCGCACCATGAATTTCCCTACACGATCCGCGTCGTCTCCGAGATCACCGAGTCGAACGGCTCGTCCTCGATGGCGACGGTGTGCGGCACCTCGCTGTCGCTGATGGACGCCGGCGTGCCGATCAAGCGGCCCACCGCCGGCATCGCCATGGGCCTGATCAAGGAGGCCGAGCGCTTTAAGGTGCTGTCCGACATACTGGGCGACGAGGACCATCTCGGCGACATGGATTTCAAGGTCGCCGGCACCGAGCGCGGCGTCACCTCGCTGCAGATGGACATCAAGATCGCCGGCATCACCGAAGAGATCATGCGCATCGCGCTCGGCCAGGCCAAGGACGGCCGCGTGCACATCCTCGGCGAGATGGGCAAGGCGATCACGCAGGCCCGCGCCGAGCTCGGCGAGCACGCCCCGCGCATCGAGGTGTTCTCGATCCCGGTCGACAAGATCCGCGAGGTGATCGGCTCCGGCGGCAAGGTGATCCGCGAGATCGTCGAAAAGACCGGCGCCAAGATCGACATTTCCGACGACGGCACCGTCAAGGTCGCTTCCGCCAAGGTCGATGCCATCAAGGCGGCGATCAACTGGATCAAGTCGATCGCGTCGGAGCCCGAAGCAGGCCACATCTACGACGGCACCGTCGTCAAGGTGATGGATTTCGGCGCCTTCGTGAACTTCTTCGGCGCCAAGGACGGCCTCGTCCACATCAGCCAGCTCGCGCCGCGGCGCGTGCAGAAGACCACCGACGTGGTCAAGGAAGGCGACAAGGTCAAGGTCAAGCTCCTCGGCTTCGACGAGCGCGGCAAGGTGCGGCTGTCGATGAAGGCGGTCGATCAAGAGACCGGCGAGGACCTCGAAGCCAAGCAGAAGGCCGAGGCCGAGCCGTCGCGCGAAGCCGCCGGCGCGGCGGAGTAACGCACCGCATCCCAGTTCCGCTCGTCTCCGCGAATGCGGGGACCGGGGACCTAATCTGATCGGCCGGCTGCGAGCGGTCCATGCCGCCTTGCTCCATGACCGCGGCCGGAGCGCGGCCGATCAACAATGACTGGCACGTCAGAATCCGCTTGAGCAGGCACGCAACGCATACGCGGCAACGGCTCGCGCCCTTTCCGGTGCGCAATGCCGGTGGCGTCGCCGATCGAGGAGCGGTGGATGATAATGAGGGCTGCCGACCTGGATAGGCAGAAGCAGGAACTTGCCGAGAAGGCGGAACCGGCCAAACAGCCGACCGAATCAGACGACGACCCGAAGCCATTTTATCGTGACGAAATCGTTTGGCTCTATAATGAATGTGGCGTGTTCTCGTTGTCGCAAGGCCAGTGCTTCGCGCGGAGGGTCCGAACAAGGCAAGCGCATGAAGCGGCAGATCAGGGAAGAAGCGCGCAATATCGGTTACCGACTCCTGTTGCAACGCATGTCGAAAACGGCAGAGCTGCCGCGCAGAAGCGCGGTCACGGACTTGAGCAGGAGCTCAGCTCGGGGCGCTACCGGATCATAGGACAGGCGCGAGTCAGGATCAGACCTCGGCGAGGCTGCCGCCGCGCGCCACGTCGAGGAACACTTCTTCGAGCGTACGGCGGCCGTAGCGCGCCAACAGCTTGGCCGGCGCATCGTCGTCCTCGATGCGGCCGCGCTTCATGATGATGACGCGGTCGCACAGCCGCTCGACCTCGGCCATGTTGTGCGAGGCGAGCAGCACGGTGGCGCGGCGCGCCTCGGCATAACGTGCCAGATGACCGCGCACCCAGTCGGCGGTTTCGGGATCGAGCGACGCGGTCGGCTCGTCGAGCAACAGCACGTCCGGATCGTTGATCAGCGATTTGGCGAGCGAAACCCGCGTTTTCTGGCCGGCCGAAAGCCGGCCGGTCGGGCGGTCGAGCAGCTCGGTCAACTCGAGGTCGCAGCCGAGCTGCGCGATCCGCCCGCGCAGATCCTCGACGCCGTAGAGCATGCCGAACACGGTGAGATTCTGCCGCACCGTAAGCCGCATCGGCACTTCCACATAGGGGCTTTCGAAATTCATGCGGTGCAGCACGCGATAGCGCTGCCGTGGCATCTCGGCGCCCAACACGGTGACCCGGCCGGAAGTCGGCATCACGAGCCCCATGATGGTGGCGATGGTCGTGGTCTTGCCGGCACCGTTGCCGCCAAGGAGGCCGGTGATCGAACCGGGGACGAGGGTGAACGAGATGCCGTTCACCGCCGCGACGGTCTTGTAGATTTTGACCAGGCGCTCGACGGCAACGGGCGGCGGCGGGGGCGCGGGGGCAGCGGGCATAATGCGCGCACATGTGGCGCGCGCGGCCACCTGAAGCAAGGGGATCGGCGCGCCGGGCGGAACTATGGCGCCGTGGCGCGGATGATGGCACAAGATGGACGCGGGGCAGGTGGGATCGGTTCGATGAGCACGATTACGCTCAAACAGGCGAGCGAATCATCGATGCCATCATCGAGCGGGGAGCGGCGCTCGATTGCCGGCCGTTGAGCGTGGTCGTGGTCGAGCCGGGCTGCAAGGTGAAGGCGTTCAAGAAGGAGGACGGCTCATGTAAAGAATATGGCAAAAGCGCCCTAATGACCCAACTCGTCATCTCCGGCCGACATGGCAGCCTGCGGAGCCTGAAATACTTGTTGATGCGCGTTCAGGAAGTGGGCCTTGATCTCGGATAGTGGCGGTAGCCGAGGGTCGCGAGTGTCTGTCGATCTTTCCTCCGTGTATCCGAAGTCGGTCGAGGAAACCTCCAAACTGAAGGACTCCACCATCGAGCGCAACACGCTGCCGGTGTCGGCTATCAGGCTTTCGTATGAGACGGTGAGCGGCGATATCCGATTGCGGGTAAAGAACCTGCGCCAAGCCATGTCGTGCGCAGAAATTTCATCCAAATATTTATTGATCGATGCATTATCCAGAAAATCTGGCTTGGAGCGGGGCTCCGAAGTGACCAGATCATCAAAGCCCCAGCGGCCCGTCTGATAGCTGATGTGAAGTGAAATCGCCTGAGCTAGAAGGTCCTCGCGATAAAGGTACAAGAAGTGGCCGTTTTGAAATAGCTCGAGGCCTTCTGGATTATTAAGAAAGTGAGCCAATTCCGACCATTGGACCTTCGCGCTGAAGATACCGTTGACGGTTCGCCGATTCATGATCTCCCTGATGTAAGCCCGCCGTGCCCCGGCATCCGTTTTTAACGACCAGCCGTTCTGCAGCGCGTTGATGCCGACTCGTGGTCCGATTATTGCTGCATGCAAGACGTGAAAATACTCGTGCGGAATGCCGATGCCGTGGTGGATCATCGCCCGGCACAACAAATAGCTTCCGGTCCGTGGTGTGGAGCAAATGAAAACCTTGGCACGAACCGGACAATGCGGCTGATCCAATAGGCCGCTGCTGATTTGCAGCTCGTTGTATCTGACGGGCGACCTTGAACATTTGGCAGCCGGTCCCGAGGGTCCGACGGGTGACGACTTGGCGATTTCGGATGGCGCATTCGCGGCGCTTTGGCTCGGAGGTGTCGTCTCATCCCTTGTCGGGCGTACAGGGCCGGGATGTCGCGGGCGATCTTCGCCGGGTTCGGCTTCAGTTCGTTTTATCTGATCGCTTTTAGCAGCAAGTTCGAGATAGCGCTCGGCGCCGTCTATCTCGCGCAGCAGCTTTGCCATGTTTGGCAGTTCCGACCGCTGTATGTATCCTGCGGCAAACAACGCTGCATAATAAGCGCCCCGTCCAAAGTCGTAGCCTTCCACGGTCCGGTCAGCCTCGGGCGACCCAAGTTTGCGTCCGTGATCATGCACGACCTTCAGCTCAGGCAGCAGCACGCCGCGAAACCCATGCATGGAAGCGCGTGTGGCCATTTCGATGTCTTCGCACGCAAATGGCGTTCCCGATCCCATATTCTCATTGAACAACCCCGCCCGCTGGAACACCCCTCGGGCGAAGAACATGTTCGCACCCTGTATGGAGCCTGCGGTAAGAATTGCGTGAGGCGGAATGCCCTGCCGACGGTAGATCGTCAACCTTGCGATGCGGGGATCGAGGCTCTCGTCGTACATGAGAACCTGACCGCCGCCGTACTGGAACGACCGTTCGTCCCATAGCGTTGACAGGTTGGCGAAATAGTTTGCGCCGAGGTAGCAATCGTCGTCGGTAAAGACGATCACGTCGCCTGACGCAATCTTGATTCCGACGTTCCGTGCCAAACCGAGCCCCGGGTGTTCGGCTTGAGCTATGTTAACGGGGAAACCGTTTTTTTCCTTGAACTGGCGCATTACCTCGTAGGTCGAGTCGGTGGAGGCGCTGTCGATAAGATTCACCTCGACCGCGTTTCGCGTCAAGTCCACCAAATCCAACTTGCCGAGCGTCGCAGCGAGCTGGCCGACGCGGTTGCGGCTGCATAGCACAAGTGAAATCCTGGGAGGCAAATGTCCCGGGGATGCTCCAGGCGATGGTGAAGATTGCTTCGATGGCCCGGAAACAACGGGTTCATTCCCGTCCAGTACGGATTGAGCCTGCCGTCCGGCCGCCGACCGCATGGTCGAAACCGCGGGAGAAGATTTGATGCCCGGCATTTGTTTCGCAACAGCCGGCTGCTGCACTTGAGAGGATCCAATCGGATGGAAGCAGTAGGGCTGCGGCGTGACGTAAGCGTTTAGATACAGCTCATCCGACAACGCTCTTCGATATTGGCTCAATCCAAGTCCGTGCATCGACCGTTGATGCGCAATGAGCTGGAGGTCGAGCGGCATATAAAGGACGGAAAAGATTTCCAGACATTTTGTGATGCCGGCGCGCGATAGGATGTAACCTTCGCTGCCAGAGCCTCGGTATCCGACGGCTTCGCCAACAGAATTTCGCGGCATCCTGTTGCTGATGTAGAGCATGTCGGCATCAGGTGGAACCGCGATATCGTCGAACGAGCGGCACATGACCGCATCGTCCTCAAACACGACTACGTAATCGGCATCCTCTTGCTTGGCTCGCTGCCAGCACAGGATATGCGAGAAGGCGCAGCCGATTTCGGTAAACAGCAACGGCGCGTGTTGTCGTCGCGGATCAGCGCGCTCGTGAAACGTCCATGCCAGATTGGTAATGTCGATTTTACATCCGTCTACGGTTGCGCCTTGCTTGAGATCAGCAACGGAAATGGCATCGAAAAAATCAAAGGTCACTGAATACCTTGAAGCGTTCGAAGCAAAGGCATCCCTATGCGCAGAATTGGCTAAAGAGATGCAATAAACACGCGTCTTCGGGATCATATCCATACATTTCCGGCGCAACTGTGCGAGCCCATAGTCCGCACTCGTACCCTGATGCCGGGACTTCTTTGCGCGCGGCTACTCTTGCGTCCGAGAAACCGGCGTGGATCGCGCCTTACGTCAATGGCCTCGAATGAGGTCAGCGGAATCCGACGATCGTGACGCTGCGGCACATCACCAAAGCCCTTGGCGTGGTGAAGCTTAGGCTATTTTTCGATGATGAGCAGCCGGCCCGGCGCCGGAGCCGATAGCGCGCGGCCTGCCGCCCGCGTCGGACGAGGTTGAAAATCTGCCGCCGTGGTTTCGCGGTGGTTCCTCAAGCAGGCTGAAAGCACGCTGCCTAACTCGTCGCGCGCATATTATAACATCGATATTTCAATATCTTGACTGGTACAGCTGGGTGGAGTCGAACCACCGACCTCCTGATCCACAGTAAGTTTTCTGTCTCTGACGCGAGCCGACACGGCACGGCACGCACTGTCGCGGACCCCTACATTCCCCTTGCAAGTCGGGATTTCTCGTGCGACCTTCTGACACGAGGCGTCGCCGGCTGACACGCGCCGACATCCGCCGGGGTCCGCTATGGGTCCGCGGGCCCGGTGCGGACCCCGGGGCAGAGCGGGGAGGATCATGAAGCTGACCGAACAGAGAATTGCAAAGATTGAGCCCGAAGCTGGCCAAAAGGATTGCCTCGTGTTCGATGATGAACAGCGCGGGCTCGCGGTGCGAGCGAGCGCGAAGGGCGGCCGGACCTATCTTTGCCAGTACACGCTCCACGGCCGGAAATATCGGGTTCCGCTGGGCGCCTGTTCGGCGCTGTCACTCGGCAAAGCACGGCAGGCCGCCGCAGCAGTCATGGGTGACGTTGCCAAGGGCCGCAATCCGGCCGCCGATCGGAAGGAAGCCGCCGCAGCTGAGCGGGCGAAGCGGGCACGCGACCGCCTCACGTTGCGGGTGCTAATCGAAGATTGGAAGCGCA
>JASHQS010000146.1 GCA_030038995.1 Xanthobacteraceae bacterium | reverse complement strand
GGCATCGGCGACCTGCCGGCGGTCATGATCAACGAGGCGATCGACGCCTATCAGCACAACGCGCCGTTCGGCGCCAAGGGCGTCGGCGAATCGGCGACCTTGGCGCTGTCGCCGGCAATCGCCAACGCCATCGACGACGCGGTCGGCATCCGGCTCACCGAGCTGCCGCTCACCGCCGAGGCAGTACTCCGCGCGCTGCGCCAGCGCGACGGCCGGCCGCTCGAAGCGGCTTAGAGGGGCTTATCGCGTATCTCACGATGCCCATGAGCCGCGGGACCGTATACCGGATCGTCGGCTTTTCGTTGCTCGCTTTTCCGCTTTTCTTGATGCTGGGGTAGTGTAGTGCACGCCGATGTACCCTTATCTGCACACGTTGCGTTTTTGAGCGCGTGTGCCGCAAATCGCCGGCTGGCAAACAGATCGCAATAGATACGATACCTGCTCATGGCACTAGCGATTGCCGTAAAGCGTGTAGTCGCCGCAAACCGCCACGTCGAAGCTGGTCGGCGTACCGTTGGGCGAGCGGCCCATTGCAGCGTGGCAGCCGGGCGGGACTGGTATGCATCCGCTCTTGGTGCAGGCAATTTCCGGCGGGGCAGCATAGGCACGAGCAGCCGGTCGCGAAACGTAGCGGTGATGGCGATGGTGCTTGATCGCCGCGCCGGCAGGGAAGCTGCCCAGCAGGACCGCAGCAGAAATCGCCGCAGCAGAGAGAAGTCTTTGCATTTGCCGAGTCCTCACTTGTGCTTGTAGCTCGAACGCGTCGGCGTCCAAAAAGTTCAGCACCGTAGCGCCCGTAGATCAACTGGCGGATTAGCGAAGCGTAATCCGCCAGTTGATCGATATGGACGTGCGGCGGCGGATTACGCTTCGCTAACTAACCCACCTCACTTGCGCCAGCGTAATCGAGCCGAAGCCGGTCCTGCCGCCCGGTCTTGAAAACTTCGGCGTGACGCGATCTTGCTCGGCGTCTTTTTCCGTGCCGTGCCGCAAACCTCGGATGCAAAAAACCGCATCGCGAGAACGAGAAAATTTGTGCGTGTCATTGCGAGCGCAAGCGAAGCAATCCAGTGCCGCAGCGCCGTTCTGGATTGCCTCGTCGCTTCGCTACTCGCAATGACGGAATGACGGCGCCTTTTCACCTCTCCCCGGAGGGGAGAGGAAGGCGCGCCGCTATGCCGCTTTCCTTTGCACCCGGGCTGCCATAGCTTGCCGCGCTCAGACGCAGTGCCGTCGCAAACAACGAATACCTTTCGGGGGGAACCATGGCCGGCGAAACCGAAGTTCAAGTCTCGCACCTGCTGGACGAGCATGGGCTCGGCGCCTTCCAGATCAAGCTCATCCTGTGGTCGACGCTGATCGCCTATATCGACGGCTACGACATCGGCGCCATCGCGTTCGCCGCGCCGCACCTGGTCACCGACTGGGGCGTGCCCAGGAGCTCGCTCGGCTTCGTGCTCACCGCGAGCAATTTCGGCGTGCTGTTCGGCTCGCAGATTTTCGGCTGGGTCGGCGACCGCTACGGCCGCAAGACCTCGTTGATCATCTGCAACATCCTGTTCGGCGTGTTCACCTATTGGGCCTCCTATTCGACCAATCTCACCGAACTGTTCGTGCTGCGCACGATCGCCGGGCTGGGCATCGGCGGCGTGATCCCGAACGTGGTGGCGATCAACGCCGAATCGGCGCCGCGCCACCTGCGCGCCACGCTCGCCATCATCGCCACCGGCATGGTGCCGATCGGCGGCGCGCTTGCGGGTTTCGCCGCCGCCGCGCTCATTCCGCATCACGGCTGGCAGGTGTTGTTCCAAATCGGCGGCGTGGTCCCGATCGTGTTCGCCATCGTCGCCATTTTCGGCATGCCGGAGTCGATCAAATACATGACGCTGCACGAAAGCCAGCGTCCCAAGATGGAGCGGTTGATCGCCGCCATCCGCCCCGATTTCAAGGTGCCGGCCAATGCGCGCTTCGTCATCGAAGACGAAAAGCAGTTTCCCAGCTCCAATCCGCGCTACCTGTTCCACAACGGACTGGAAGTGATCACGCCGCTGACCTGGCTGATCTTCATCCTCAATCTGATGGGCTATTTCTTCCTGATCAGTTGGACCCCGACGATGTTGGTCGGAGCCGCCAAGGCGTCGCAGACGGTCGGCGCCCTCACCGGCGCCGCCCTGCAGGTCGGCGGCACGGTGGGCGCCTTGGTGCTGTGCTGGTGGCTGCAGCGGCAGCGCTTTCTCGCCATTGCGGTCCTGTTCCTGATCGCGATCCCGGTCGTCGCCGCGATCGGCTACGCCGGATTGTCGTCGACCACCGCGCTCATCATCGTAGCGTTTCTCGCCGGCGCCGTCGTGCTCGGCATCCAATCCGGCATCAACGTCGTCGGCGCGATGATCTATCCGACCTCGTTGCGCGCCAACGGCTCCGGCTGGCAGCTCGGGCTCGGCCGCTTCGGCGCCATCATCGGCCCGCTAGCCGGCGCGCTGCTCGTGACCTTGCCGATCCAGCACATGTATCTGTTTGCGGCGATCCCCTTCGCGCTCGGCGCGCTGGTGACCTTCATCATCCACGCGCTCAACACCGCGCGGCTGCACGCGCATCCGGAATTGGCGCAGGGGCAGTAGGCCGGCGTTGCTCCCGGCGCAGGCAGAAACCGTGAGTCGATAAGGTGGCCGGTGAACCCGACGTTCGAGTTGCAAAGTTGCTGGACGAGCGCGGCCTGACAGCGCCGTCGTTGCGAAATCGTCGCGAGAAGGCATTGGCAGGTCGGCTGCGAGGCGGGTCGGACCGGCGGAGATGATGCCGATTTTTATGGCTGCCGATCAGTGTCCGTCACGTGCACGGTACATCCGTGTTGCCGTACTTGCGCACGGCAAATCGCGGCACACCCTGTCAGCTCGCCGCAACGCGGCAATTCGGTCGCTTTCGGGGCGAAGCGGAAGTACGCGACACGAAGCTAGACGACAGATTCCATGAAACTGATCATGGAACGAGTGGTTTGTTTGCGGATTCCTCGTTTGCGATTGGCTGAACGAGGAATGGATCATGGCAACATGGCGGCATGCTGTTGAGCTGGCAATGACGAATGAAGAGGTTGCGAGCCTGGTTGCGATTTCGCGGTCGCGGACAGAG
>JASHQS010000145.1 GCA_030038995.1 Xanthobacteraceae bacterium | reverse complement strand
CGATACCGGCAGCCGCATGGACGAAGTGATTTTCGAGGAGTTCAAGGGCACCGGCAATTCGGAACTCATTCTCGACCGCAAGGTCGCCGACAAGCGCACCTTCCCGGCCATGGACATCACCCGCTCCGGCACCCGCAAAGAGGAGCTCCTGGTGCCGCCGGATCAGCTCAAGAAGATGTACGTGCTGCGCCGCATCCTCAACCCGATGGGCACCATGGACGCCATCGACTTCCTGCTCGACAAGCTGCGCAACACCAAAAACAACGGCGAGTTCTTCGACTCGATGAATACGTAAGCGGTCATAGAGATTGAAGAGGAAGGAGATCAAAATAAATAAACGGTGCGGATTTGCTCGAGTATATTTAGGCAGGTGACCTTTGCGGAACGTGCAGTGGTTCATCCTCGGGTGCATGTTCTAGTATGAACTTGTTGCCAGCTTCAACCCATTGGTGGCGGCCGCCTTGGTAGAATATTTTTGCGCTATTCTTTCGAACAGAGACGCTTCCGTCTTGGACCTTCAGAACGGTGGTTTCCTGGATGCCAACAACCGGGTTGCGCCAGACTTGATGGTACTCTCGGATTCGCGTATCTCTGGTTTCACTGTGCGGAGCGTCCGAGACGTCCCGCTCGACGTAGTGGGGATTGATATTGAACGGTACCAAGGCCAATGACTTGAATTGCGTCAGTCCGACAACATTCCAGTCGTTGGTAGTTAAAATGTTTGGTCCAGTTATATTTGCCCCTGCGCTTGAACCGATATACGGCAGTCCATCCTTAATTTTTTGGCGTAAGACATCTACGAGTCCAGAATGATATAAGCGCTTTAACAACGCATACGTATTACCCCCTGGGATAATCACCGCGTCGATGCGGTTGAGAGCTTCACGCCAGTTTGAATTCCAACGAATGTGAATCAACTCTCGTGTGATCGGTTGGGGATCGCGGGTTATACGTTCGTCGAGTGCTCGAAAGTACGCCTCTTCATCAAAAAGGCTTGCCGCCGGCACAAGCCCAACTCTCCTGGCCGCGCTCAGGAAACTAATCATTTCTTGCTTGCAGTGTTCAAAGTACGGCGAGCCCGTAGCACCAATTAGGAGAAGTTTCATGTGATGTCTCGGATGTTGATTGCTGTAGACCTGCCCTTATCCTTCACAAATCGGACGTAAACCGAAAACTTTGCCACGGCAGTATACCCGCGTCGAATTGCCAGGTGTCGTGTTGTGGATGCCTTAATGCCTCTGGGTCAGGATGCAAGGGAACCACGGACAACTTGAAACCATCAACCCGAATAATAATCCTAATCCCATCCGCGGGGGTAATCGCACTCAACACATAATTTCCAGGCACGCGGATCGCTCGCTCGACTTCGAATCTTACGGTAACATATCGCCGCGCTGGTATTTTGACCTGAGCAGTCAAGCGCATCACCTGGGTATCCCGATGCAGAATCAGATTTTCCTCTCGCTTGGAGATAGGCGCAGTCGAAGAGATATCCAACAGCGTTTGGACTTTTTTGTGGTCAACTAGACGACCGCTTCCAAAATTCGAATCATATGGGACGCTTGAAACCACCGCGGTTCATGGGCAAAAATCAAAAACTGCAATTGAGTGGTTTCATGGAATCGGTCGTCTAGTCGAGCGAATCCATGAAACCGATCAATTGGGTGTTGGCCTCAGTACGCGAGACTACGGCATTTTCGGGCGGTCCCTTATGATTCGAATTTTGGAAGCGGTCGTCTAGTTCCTGGTTTTGTTCATTATAGATTCCGAAAGAGATGAATCTTGGGATTTGTGGGTTGGGGTGCGGCACGTCAAGGTCGATACTTCCGTACACATCATACGAGATAGGATGTTCATTAAGATTTTCTATATCGTACGAGTATTTAGCAGTAACCATCGCCGTTCCGCCGGCAGTATCAAGATGTTCTCGCTTGGCATCTACGTTAACTTCCCAATTTCTCCGATAAACATTGGATCTAAATATGTTGTCGGCGACTTGTGTGTAGATCTTTTCAGGCACAACCTTGGCGTAGGCCGCCGACAATACGTCATAGGTAATATGTTGTCGAAGGCGGTTGCTGGCGTATCGCTCGATTGTGAACGTAACAAATGCTGAGATGATCAGCGCGATGCCGAGGTCGCGTAGCAAATCTGAGCCCAAGGTCTCATCGTGAGTTGATTGAACGATGAGTTGCTTGATTTCGTCCGCCAACGACTGGTTTGATGTTACGGGAGAAGAGTTCCGATCGGCGGCGATTCGATCCGAAACGTGCTGTCCGAGTTGAAATATCAGCAAACGGTCCGTACCGTTGGATAATTCGCTCTTCCAGATGATGGAAGCAAGAATTAACAGCACGCCGAGTAGAGCGCATCCGTCCAAACTGAGGAGGAAGATTATCTCCTGTCGCGAACGGCCTATTTTGAGTTCCTCGGCAGGGTTTCTCGGCATGGATTGGAAACCGAATATGAACCGAGGCGCTCAGGCTGCTCGTCTCGGTGTCCGCTTCGCAGTCGCCTCTGGGCGGGGCGAGTCTTCGTTGCGTACCAGATACGGATTGACGAAGCACATGGCGCCTTTGCCGATGGCGCTTTCGCAGCCCTGAATGCTCGAATAGCCGCACTGCACGATGGCGCCCCGATGCGCGGCAAAGCCGCACCATTGCTGGGCCTGCGCGCCGGTTGCCGACAGGCTTGTGAACGCCATGGCCGCCATGGCTGTCATGGCAGCCGACAAAATGATCCCGCATCGCATCTGGTGATCTCTCCATTCCCTGGCCGTTGGCCCGCTTGCCCTTAGCGGGGAATCACCGCCACATGAAGCACTCGGTCAAGTATGTCGCACCGCCTCGATGGCGCCAATGAGGCCGGCCGGCTCGGTGACCGGCAGCGAGCAGGTTTCGCCGACGCAGATGAAAGCGGCCGGCGCGCCCGCCGTTTTGAGCTTTTCGCCCGCCGGGTGGCCGGCCCGCAACGCTGCCGGCGAGGGTGCATGCAGCACGATGCGGTCGAGCGGCGGCAGCGCGCGCGCGGCGGCAAGCAGCGCATCGGCCCGGGCGCCCTCCCCGGTGACGGCGATCTCGGCACCGCGCAGCCGCAGATCGACGGCGTTGAGCAGCGCCATGTGCATGGAGAGGTTCTCCACCGCCTGCGGCGCGATCGCAGCGATCAGGCGATCGGCCTTCTCGCGCCAGGAATCATCGCCGGCCAGCACCGCCAGCCGGATCAGATTGCCGGCCGCGACCGCGTTGTGGTTCGGCGTGGCCTCGTCGGTCGTGGCCGCCGGACGGATCACGAGGCCCTCGGCGTCGGCGGCGGTGAGATAATACGTGCCGGTCTCCGCATCGGCGTAGTCGCGATCGAGCGCGCGTTGCCAAGCGAGCGCTTGCTCAAGATAGCGCTGCTCTCCCGTCGCCTCGTAAAGCGCGAGCGCGGCACGGATCATCGCGGCGAAATCCGAAGCGAGTCCCGGAAATTTCAGCTTGCCGTGGCGCCAGGAGTGGCCGAGCCGGTCGCCCTTCGTCATTGCTCGCGCGATGACGTTGAAGGCGCGCGCCGCCATGTCGCGCCATGACGGTTCATCGAACAGCAGGGCCGCATTGACGAGCGCGGCGATCATCAGTCCGTTCCAGTCAGCCAAAACCTTGTCGTCGAGGCCGGGCCGCACGCGGGTATCGCGCACGGCCAGGAGCTTTACGCGCGACGCGGCCAGCCGTTTCTCGTCTTCGTTGCTGCGCGGCAGCGGCTTGAGCCGGTTGAGAATGGTGTGGCCTTCGAAATTGCCGGCCGGCGTCGCGTCGTAATGGCGGGCAAAAAATTCGCCGTCCTCGATGCCGAGCACGCGCA
Source organism: Xanthobacteraceae bacterium (assembly GCA_030038995.1). Lineage (GTDB taxonomy): Bacteria > Pseudomonadota > Alphaproteobacteria > Rhizobiales > Xanthobacteraceae > BOG-931. The sequence continues at coordinate 13,119 of JASHQS010000145.1, read as the reverse complement.
AGATCTCGTCATAGGACCAGAGATAAAACTTGCCCTCCTCGCCTTCGGAATCGGCATCGAGCGAGGCGCAGAACGCGCCTTCGGCGGTCGTCATCTCGCGCTTTAGCCACGCAACGGTCTCATAGACGCGCTGCCGGTACAGCGCTTTGCCGTGGCGTTTTTGCGCGATCGCCAACAGTTCGACGAGCTGCGCGTTGTCGTAGAGCATTTTCTCGAAATGCGGTATCAGCCAGCGCTCGTCGACGCAGTAGCGCGAAAAGCCGCCGCCGAGATGATCGTAGATGCCGCCTGCGCAGATATGGTCGAGCGTGATCTCGACCGCGGCGAAATAGCGTGCCTCGCCGCTGCGCAGGCCGGCGCGCCACAACAGTTCGAACAAGGCCGCTTGCGGAAATTTCGGCGCGCCGCGCGTGCCGCCGTTGACCGGATCGATGAGGCCGCCGAGCTGGCGCGCGGCGTTGTCGAGCTCGGCGCGGCCGATGTTGACTTTTGCGGACTGCCGCGCCGTTGCGGCGAGCCGCTCCATCAAGGCGGCGCGGTTGTGCTCGATCTTGCCCGGCTCGTCGTGAAAAATTCGCGCGATCTCGCGCAGCACGTCGACGAAGGCCGGCTTGCCGTAACGCGACGTCTTCGGAAAATACGTGCCGCCCCAGATCGGCTCGCCGGCCGGCGTGAGGAACATGGTCAGCGGCCAGCCGCCGTGCTCGCCGAGATGATGCAGCGCCGCCATGTAGATCTGGTCGATGTCGGGGCGCTCCTCGCGGTCCACTTTGATGTTGACGAACAGCTCGTTCATCAGCCGCGCGGTGTCGTCGTCCTCGAAACTCTCGTGCGCCATGACGTGGCACCAATGACAGGCCGCATAGCCGACCGAGAGCAGGATCGGCTTATTGGTGCGCTTCGCCTCCGCCAGCGCCTCCGGCCCCCAGGCCCACCAGGCGACGGGATTGTCCTTGTGCTGCAGGAGGTACGGGCTCGTCTCGCGGGCGAGGCGATTTTGGCGAGTACCGGTTGCGGGCGGCGAAGAGGTCATGGGCACAATTTCTTTCGACGGTATCCTGTAACAATAACGACACTGCCGCCGGATGGATGCAATCGCTCTGTCGGGCCTAGAGCATGTTCCGCTCCGATCGAATCGCGACTCCTCGGTTCGTCATTGCCGGGCTTGACCCGGCAATCCATGCTGCGTCGGGGCCGCATGGATGCGCGGGTCAAGCCCGCGCATGACGGGAAGTGGCGCTACATGAGCGAGATCTGCTCTAGTTCGGCGTTAGGCAACGGATGGTCTTGTTGCCCTGTCGGCGGTAGACGCGAAAGTGTGCATCCAGCGTGACCACAATAGGATCAGCCAGCATTTCGGTCATGCGAACGAGGCAGGCATCGGCGAAACTCATGGGCGCATCCGAATATTTCGCCATCAGCTTGAGCACCTCGTCTATTTCTTCACTCAGATGAAATGCGCAGACAACGGCCCGCCGTCGAAGTAGCGCGGTGAGCTTGGAACCATGCGCTCCAAGGAGATAGAATGCTTCGGATAATACTGCCTCACACGTCTTCCAGGGCGGCGGCAAGTGACGCGACTGCGCAACTGCCCATACATGACAAGTCTCAGTCCGGGCGAGCAGAGCGACCAAAAACCCCGCATCAACGATGACGTTTGCGACCATAGCCTGCTCGCAGGTACTTGTCCTTGTTCGAGGCTAGATCGGAGGGTAGCCCGTCGACTGAACCGGCGAGGTCGGCAATATCATCGAACGAGGTTGCATATCGGTGCGGCAACGGGACAAGCGCCTCGGCCCAGGCTTTGCGTATTGCGGCGGCGGCATGGCGGGATTGGCCGGTCGCCGCAGCCGCCGTTTCCGCTGCCCGCGTATCGGGCACCCACATCTGTACCAGACGCAGTCCTTTGGCGCGCATGCGCTCGCGATACGCGCGCACTTTTTCGCGCGACGACTTGGCGTGTCCCCGCTTCGCGGTGCGGGCCGCCTTCGGCTTTGCCTTGCGCACGGATGCCTTTGCGCGCATCTGTGCAATCGGACGCTGGCCCTTGGATGCCATGATCGCGAGCTTTCCTGGTTACATGTAACCTATGCTCGATCGGCCGCAGCCGCAACCGGCCTTCTCAGCAAAGCAAACGTGGCCATTGATCGCTCCACCATCTTCGCCCTCTCCTCCGGCCGGCCGCCGGCGGCGATCGCGGTGGTGCGCGTGTCCGGCCCGCGTGCCGGCGCGGCGCTCAAGGCCCTGATCGGTCGCATCCCTGAGCCGCGCAAGGCGGCGCTGACGCGGGTGCGCGATCCGGCGAGCGGCGAGGTCATCGACGAAGCGCTGGCGCTGTGGTTTCCGGCCCCGCGCAGCGAGACCGGCGAGGACGTTGTCGAACTGCAGTTGCACGGCGGCCATGCGGTGATCGCCGCCGTCCTCGAAGCCCTTGCCGCTATCGAGGGCTGCCGCATGGCCGAGCCGGGCGAGTTCACCCGCCGCGCCTTCGAGAACGGCAGGCTCGATCTCACCGAGGTCGAAGGCCTTGCCGATCTCATTGCCGCCGAGACCCCGGCACAGCGGCGCCAGGCCTATCGGCAGCTCAAGGGCTTGATCGGCGACCGCGCCGAGGCGTGGCGGCAGCGGCTGATCGGGGCGCTGGCGCTGGTCGAGGCGCGCATCGATTTTGCCGATGAAGCCGACGTGCCGGAAAATCTCGTCGAGCCGGCGCTTGATACGACGCGGCAATTGCGCGACGAGATTTCCGAACGCCTTGCCGATGGCGGACGCGGCGAGCGGTTGCGCGAGGGGCTTTTGGTCGCCATAGCGGGCCCACCGAATGCCGGAAAATCGACCTTGCTCAACCGCTTGGCGCGGCGCGAGGCCGCAATCGTGTCGCCTTATCCGGGCACCACGCGCGACGTCATCGAGGTGCATCTCGATCTCGCCGGCTACCCGGTGACGCTGCTCGATACCGCCGGTATTCGCGACGGCGGCGATCCCGTCGAACAGGAAGGCGTGCGCCGCGCCCGGGCGCGAGCCGCAATGGCTGACTTGGTGCTGTGGGTCACTGACGTATCAGCCGATGGCGGAGCGGCCGGCGCAGCGGCGGAGAAAGTCTCACACACGGAAATCTGGCGGCTGAGGAACAAGATCGATCTCAAACCGACAGCCGGCATCTGTAGAAATGAATCGCAATCTATGAACGGGATTAACCGTTCATTCGCCATCTCCGCCGCCACCGGCGCCGGAATGATGGATCTGATCGATGCTCTTGCCGCCTACAGCAAGGCGTATTTTGCGACGACGGAGGCGGCGTTGGTCACCCGCGTCCGCCACCGCCGCGCTTTGCAAGAAACTGTCGCTGCGCTCGATCGCGTCCTGACTTCCGACTACGCCGGTCGAGACGAGCTTATTGCCGAGGAGCTCCGCGCGGCCGCGGCGACGCTGGGCCGTCTCACCGGCCGGGTCGATGTTGAGGATGTCCTCGATGTGATTTTCCGCGAGTTCTGCATCGGTAAATGAATGGTTAAAAAACATGGTTAACGATCGGCGAAGCGGGCCGTTGTTTCACGTGAAACATCCTCCCGGCTTTGACCCGTCGGCCGGTCCTCACTAGAAGGATCGCGTTTTTCCCGGGAACTGCGATGAATGCGCGCTTCGATGTGATCGTGGTGGGCGGCGGCCATGCCGGCGGCGAAGCTGCGGCCGCGGCGGCGCGGATGGGCGCACGAACGGCGCTTGTCACCCATCGCTTTGCGACCGTCGGCGCGATGTCCTGCAATCCCTCGATCGGCGGGCTCGGCAAGGGCCACTTGGTGCGCGAGATCGACGCGCTCGACGGCCTGATGGGGCGTGTGGCTGACGCCGGCGGCATCCAATTCCGCGTGCTCAATCGCCGCAAAGGCCCGGCGGTGCGCGGCCCGCGCGCCCAGGCCGATCGCAAGCTCTACGCCGCCGCCATGCAGGAGGCGATCCGTCAGACGGCAAACCTGACGATCATCGAGGCAGAGGTCGACGACCTTTTGGTCGAGGACTGCGTGAGCGGCGTGCGGCTCGCCGATGGCCGCTCATTTGCAGCCGGCGCGGTCGTGCTGACCACCGGCACGTTCTTGCGCGGGCTTATTCATATCGGCGAGCGGCAGATTCCAGCCGGCCGGATGGGCGAGGCGCCAGCGCTCGGACTATCGCGAACCCTGGAGCGCTTCGGTTTTGCCCTCGGTCGCCTGAAGACCGGCACGCCGCCCCGGCTTGACGGAACCACCATCGATTGGGCCGCCGTGGAGCCGCAGCCCGGCGACGATCCGCCTGAGCCGTTTTCGGTGCTTACGGCTCGGATCACCAATCCGCAGGTCCAATGCGGCATCACCCGCACCACGCCGGCGACCCACGCGATCATTCGCGCCAACGTGCACCGCTCGCCGATGTATTCCGGGCAGATCAAGAGCCGGGGTCCGCGTTATTGCCCCTCGATCGAAGACAAGATCGTCCGCTTCGGCGAGCGCGACGGGCATCAGATTTTCCTCGAGCCCGAGGGGCTCGACGATACGACGATCTATCCGAACGGCATTTCGACTTCGCTTCCCGAGGACGTGCAGGCACCGCTGATCGCTTCCATTCCGGGCCTCGAGCGGGCGCGCATGAAGCGGCCCGGCTACGCGATCGAATACGATCACGTCGACCCGCGCGAGCTAAAACCTTCGCTCGAGACCAAGCGGCTGGCTGGTCTTTTTCTCGCCGGGCAGATCAATGGCACGACCGGCTACGAGGAAGCCGCCGCGCAAGGGCTGGTCGCCGGGCTCAATGCAGCCGCTCGGGCCGGCGGCGGTTCGCCGGTCATATTCGACCGCGCCGAGGGTTATCTCGGGGTGATGATCGACGACCTGGTTACGCGTGGGGTCACCGAGCCATATCGGATGTTCACTTCGCGCGCCGAGTACCGGCTGACCTTGCGGGCCGACAATGCCGACCAGCGCCTGACCGACAAGGGAGTGACCCTTGGCTGCGTCGGTCCGGAGCGCGCGCAGGCGCATCGGGCCAAAATGGCGGCACTCGAAGCGGCGCGGGCGATGGCGCGGGCACTCAGCCTGACGCCGAGTGAGGCCGGCCGGTACGGCCTCGCGCTGCGGAAGGACGGCCAACGCCGCTCTGCATTCGACCTGTTGTCGTATCCGGATATCGGGATCGCGGACGTCGCGCGGATCTGGCCGCGCTTTGGCGAGCTTGACGGTCGTGTTGCCGAGCAGATCGAAATCGACGCCAAATACGAGGTCTATCTCAGCCGCCAGGCGGCCGACGTGGAATCTTATCGCCGTGACGAAAGCCTCGTTCTGCCGGACGACATCGATTACGCGACGCTCCCGGGCCTATCGAACGAGGTGCGGCACAAGCTGCAAACGCATCGGCCGCGCACCCTAGGGCAGGCGGGCCGCATCGACGGCATCACGCCCGCGGCTCTAACCCTGCTCGTCGCGCATCTGCGTCGTGGCAAGAACCGCAAGCTGATCCGCGGGGCTGCATGAAACCGTCCGTCCGGTCCGGCGGGTCCGGCGGACAAGGGGCTCGGCCGGCGGTCTCGCGGGCGCAGACGACGCGGACCGCCGACCTTGCGGGCGACCGCGAACGGGCGCTCGCGCTCACGCCTGTTTCACGTGAAACAGCCGCCCGGCTGGATCGCTTCGTCGCGCTGCTCCTTAAGCGCCAACGGCAGATCAATTTGATTGCGCCCTCGACCGAGCCCACGCTGTGGACCCGTCACATTGCCGATTCGCTGCAGCTGCTTGCGCTGCTGCCGGAAGCTCTCGTTTGGACGGATTTCGGGTCCGGCGCTGGCTTTCCGGGTCTGGCGATCGCTTGCGCCCTCGCGGACCTTCCAGGTGCGCAGGTCCACCTCGTCGAAAGCAGCACCAAAAAGGCCGCTTTCCTGCGCGAGGCCGCTCAGGCCGCTGGCGCCCCGGCTGTCGTCCATGCCATGAGGGTCGCCGATTTCGTCAAAATGCCGCCGGCGGGAATTGAGGCCCTCACTGCCCGGGCGTTCGCGCCACTGTCCGAGCTGTTCGCCGCGGCCTATCCGCTGTTGATAAAGGGCGCGGTCGGCGTATTTCCCAAAGGCCAAGCTGTAGAGGCTGAATTGACCGAGGCCGCTAAATGTTGGAAGATTCAAGCGACTTTGGCGGTGAGTCGAACCGATCCGCGGGCCCGAATCGTCGTCGTGCGTGGCCTTGAGCCACGATCCGGCGCCTCACGATCCGGCGCCTTAAGGCGCAAGGCGTCGACCGCCGGCTGAACGGCAAAAACGCGGGGTCGCCTGTGGTCAACGAAGCATCGAGCGCGGAGCAACTTCCGGAAGCGAGCCTCGCCCCCAACGGCGCGGCGCTGGCCGCCGAGCCGGCGCCGCCGCGCGTGCTCGCGGTCGCCAACCAGAAGGGCGGCGTCGGCAAGACGACGACGGCGATCAATCTGGGCACGGCGCTCGCGGCCATCGGCGAGCAGGTTTTGATCATCGATCTCGATCCACAAGGCAACGCGTCCACGGGGCTGGGAATAGACCGGCGCAGCCGTCGCTACTCGACCTACGACATTCTGATCGGCGAGGCGGGGCTGCACGATGCCGTCGTCGCTACGGCCGTTCCGCGCCTGCATCTTGTGCCATCGACAATCGATCTCTCCGGCTTCGAGCTCGAAATCGGACAAGCGCGCGATCGCGCCTTTCGGCTGCGCAACGCGCTCGCGCCTCTCAATACGCCGGCGCCGGGCGCGGCGGGCTTCAGCTACGTGCTGGTGGACTGTCCGCCCGCGCTCAATTTGCTGACGATCAATGCGATGGCGGCGGCGCACGCGATCCTGGTGCCGCTGCAGTGCGAGTTCTTCGCGCTCGAAGGTCTGTCGCAGTTGCTCAGGACCGTCGAGCAGGTGCGCGAGCAGCTCAATGCCGGGCTGACCATCCATGGCGTCGTTCTGACGATGTACGACTCGCGCAACAATCTGTCCGGACAGGTCGTCGCCGACGTGCGCGAGTTCATGGGACCGAAGGTCTACGACACCATCATTCCGCGCAATGTGCGGGTGTCGGAAGCGCCGTCCTACGGCAAGCCGGTGCTGGTCTACGATCTCAAATGCAGCGGCAGCGAAGCGTATCTTCGGCTCGCCACCGAGATCATTCAGCGCGAAAAAGAATTGTGCGCCGGCTGACGCGAGGGCGTGCGTGAGGCAAGGGTTGGGAGACTCGGCGATGGCGGAGGAGGCGACGCGATCGCGGCTGGGGCGCGGGCTTGCGGCGCTCATCGGCGACGTCGGCGCCGAAACCTCGGTCGAGCGGCCGCGCGGCCAGCGCAAGCTGCCGATCGGCTCGCTGCGGCCGAACGCGCGCAATCCGCGGCGCATCTTTGCCGACGCCGAGCTCGACGATCTCGCCACTTCGCTGCGCGAGCGCGGCATCATTCAGCCGATCATCGCGCGCGCGGTGCGCGGCGCTGCCGACGTCTTCGAGATCATTGCCGGCGAGCGCCGCTGGCGGGCGGCGCAGCGCGCCGGCTTGCACGAGGTGCCGGTCGTCGTCATCGAAGCGACCGATGCCGAGGCGCTGCAGCTCGCCATCGTCGAGAACGTGCAGCGCACCGATCTCAATCCGCTCGAAGAAGCGGAAGGCTATCGGGCGCTCATCCGCGATTTCAGCCACAGCCAGGACGACGTCGCCCGCATGGTCGGCAAAAGCCGCAGCCATGTCGCCAACACGCTGCGGCTGCAGACGCTGCCCGGTCCGGTCAAGGAGCATATCCATTCCGGCCGGCTGAGTGCCGGCCACGCCCGCGCGTTGATCGGCCATCACGATGCGGAACGGCTGGCGGACGAAATCGTCGCGCGCGGCCTCAACGTGCGTCAGGTCGAGAAAGTCGCGCGCGAGACCGGGGAAAAAAGCGGCAAGCAACAAACGAACGGCCGCAAGGCGCGCGCCGGCACGGCGAAAAACACCAACACGCTGGCGCTGGAAAAACGCTTGGCCGATGCGCTCGGACTTGCGGTCAGCATCGATCATCGCGAGCGCGGCGGCACATTGAGCATCCGCTATCGCAACCTCGATCAGCTCGACGACGTGGTGCGCCGGCTGGAGGGAAAGCGCTAGCGCATGTTCCGCTCCGATCGAATCGCGACTCCTCGGTTCGTCATTGCCGGGCTTGACCCGGCAATCCATGCTGCGTCGGGGCCGCATGGATGCGCGGGTCAAGCCCGCGCATGACGGGAAGTGGCGCTACATGAGCGGGATCTGCGCTAAATTCAAAAGCCTGAGTCCGAATGCGATGCAGCGTGCAGCGATGCACCGCTGATCCGGGATCGTTCCAAACTCGAAGTTCGTAACGGTCCCGGCCGCAGCGCACCACTGTGTGCTGCGCTGCGGCCGGAAAACGCGTGCTCTTCAGCTTCTCCACGCCGCCTTGAACGCCGCGCGCTTTTGCGGATCGTATAGGCTCGGGTAATCGTATTTGAGCGGTTTCGTCGGCTCGATGTGCAGCGTGGCGAATACCGGGCCTTGCTGCTCGAGCACGTGCGCGACTTGTTGCTCGAAAATCCGCAAGTCGGAAAAATCGTAAGAAGCGGCGTAGCCGGAGCTGCGCGCGATGCCGGCGAAATCGACCTTCGGATGCGGAGTAGGCTGGCTGCCGTTGGCCTCGTAGGTGTCGTTCTGTGCGACCAGGTGCACGAGATTTTTCGGCGCCGCCGCCGCGATCGTTACCAGGCTGCCGAGGTTCATCAGCAGGCTGCCGTCGCCCTGCAGCACGACGACGCGCCTGTCGGGGCGGCCGAGTGCAAGGCCGAGCCCGTGCGAGGAGTCGAGGCCCATGGCGCCGATCGACAGATAATTGAGCGCGCGCGGCGCAACGTCGATCCACTCGACCGCCGAACTGTACGACGCCACCAATGCGGCTTCCCCGATATGGCGCGCCAGGATGCGAAAGCATTCGTCGCGCTTCATCATGACGCTTGCGGCCTGCGCCCGATCAGAAGCGCGACCGGCTCGGACTCGCGATAGGCGCGTTCGATCGCCGGCTGGATTTTGCCAATGTCGACGTCGACGCCGACGAGGTGGTGGGCGACGCCCATGGCGTCGAGGATCGGCTCGATGATGCGCACGCCGTAACGCGGCGAGGCGCGCGGCGCTTTTTCAGGATCGTGACCGAGCAGTCCCACCATCATGCAGATCGGCTGTTTGTACTCGACGGCGACGCCGCGGATGGCGTTGAGCGAGTCGAGAAAGCCGGTGTACTGGATCAGGATCAGCGCGCGCTTGTCGGCGTAGGACAGCCCCGACGCGATGCCGACGCACTCGTCCTCCTTGCAGACGCGGATCAGGCGAAAGCCTTTGTCGCGGGCAATCGGCGCCAAGAGACCGGAGCTGGTGACGATATCGGGCACTGCCAGCACATACTCGATGCCGCTCGCCTTCAGCGCCGCGATGATGCCGCCGCCATGCAGCTCGCGCGCGGCGGTGTCCGCCGATTCAATACGTGCATCCATCGGGAGCCATTCTCGCCGTGCGCGGGGAAGCTCAAGATAGAAGCTTAAGATACTTGGCGCCTACTTGAAAACGCCGGCCTCAGGCCTGCATTGTAGCCCAGAAAAGGACAATGACATGGCCGAAAACGCAGCCGTTCGTGCCCGCATCGATGGGCGCATCAAGAAACAAGCCGCCGCGCCCCCTCACCCACTTTTGTTGTTGAACCGCTGAGTTGCCCTCTCCCGCAAGGGGCGAGGGCAGGTCCATGACCGCCGCGTTTCCGGCAGTATCTCGATGGGCACTCCGGACTTTTGACGCAGTAAAATTAGGTACACCAACGGCATTTGACGATGACTCGTTTCCGTCATCCTGAGGTGCGAGCGAAGCGAGCCGCGAAGGATGCGGCCGAGGCGCAACCGAAATCGGGCCTTGCCCGATTGCGGCAGGGTTAGTGTCCAAATCGGCTAAAGCCGATTTGGATGCCGTCGCCCGTCGAGGCTCGGCGCGGAGCTTGTCATCGGGCCGGCCGAAGGCCGGACCCGTTGGCGCCGAGCACCTCAGAGAATGTGAATCTATTCGCGTTTTGTGATTTTCCAGGGTCCTAAGTCCTTGATTTTACTCTGGTCGCAAACCTCCAAAATCAATAGCTTCACAGCCTCTCAGGGTGACGGATAAGAGTCAGCGAAAACTGCGTTTGGTATAAGGTGCTGCAAGTGATCAGCGAAGCGGCACCTGCAAACGACGCGAAAAGTTTAGGCTGCCGCCGGCACGAACCTGATGCGGCCGCTCTTGCCGGTTTTTCTGTGCGGCTTCACCACGATCTCGACGTCGCGGTCGAAGGTCAGAAACTCCATCAGCCAGTCGATCGAATATTCGCGGAAGTGGCCCTTGAACATCCGCGACACTTCCGGCTGGCTGATCCCCATCCGCTTTCCGGCCTCGACCTGCGTCAGTTTGCGCTCCTTGGACAGGCGGTAGATTTCAGACACGATCTGCGCCTTGAGGAAATGCGTCTCGGCGCCGGGCAGATTAAGGTCAGCGAAGATATTGCCGCTGCCCGCCGTGATATCAGCCTCGTGTTTCATTACTCGTGCTCCTTGCCATATCGTTGCGCGTAATCGCGCATTCGTAGGGTGGGCAAAGCGAAGCGTGCCCACCATAATGTCCTTAGTTTCTTAAGGCCGCGTGGGCACGGTGCTTCGCGCCTTTGCCCACCCTACGGGGCTCGCTGCAAATCGTCACTCCGCCGCCGTCCGCGCGCCTTGGCCGTAGCGCCGCTCGATGTAATCGATCACCAGCTTCTGGAAATCGGCGGCGAGGGTGGGACCGCGCAAGGTTGCGGCTTTTTTGCCGTCGATGAAGACCGGCGCGGTCGGCTGCTCGCCGGTGCCAGGGAGCGAGATGCCGATGTCGGCGTGCTTGGATTCGCCGGGTCCGTTGACGATGCAGCCCATGACCGCGACGTTGAGCCCCTCGACGCCCGGATAGCGCGTCTTCCATTCCGGCATCGAGTCGCGAATGAAATGCTGGATGCCGGCGGCGAGCTCCTGGAACGTCGTCGAAGTGGTGCGGCCGCAGCCCGGACAGGCGGCGACCAGCGGCACGAACGTGCGCAGCCCCATGGTCTGCAAAAGTTCCTGCGCCACTTTGACTTCCAGCGTGCGATCGCCGTTCGGCTCAGGGGTGAGCGAAACGCGGATCGTGTCGCCGATGCCTTGCTGCAGCAGCGTGCCCATCGCCGCGGCTGAGGCGACCACGCCCTTGGTTCCCATGCCGGCTTCGGTCAGGCCGAGATGGAGCGCGTAATCCGAGCGCCGCGCCAGCTCGCCATAGACGCCGATCAGATCCTGCACGGCGGAAACCTTGGCGGAGAGAATGATCCGATTTTTCGGCAGGCCGATGTCCTCGGCGCGTTGCGCCGACAACAGCGCCGACTGCACCATGGCCTCGCGCGTCACGTCGCGGGCGTCGACCGGATGGTTCGATTTGGCATTCTCGTCCATCAGGTGGGTCAGCAGCTCCTGGTCGAGCGAGCCCCAATTGGCGCCGATGCGCACCGGCTTGTTGTGGCGGATCGCGGTCTCGACGATGGCGCCGAATTGCCGATCCTTCTTCTCCTTGAAGCCGACATTGCCGGGATTGATGCGGTATTTGTCGAGCGCCTCGGCGCAGCCCGGATGCTCGGCGAGAAGCTTGTGGCCGATGTAGTGGAAGTCGCCGACGATCGGCACGTCGACGTTCATCTGCAGAAGCCGCTCCTTGATGCGGGGAACGGCGGCCGCGGCCTCGTCGCGGTCCACGGTGATGCGCACGATTTCCGAGCCGGCCCGCGCCAGCGCCGCCACCTGTCGGGCGGTCGCCTCGGCGTCGGCCGTGTCCGTATTGGTCATCGACTGCACCACGATGGGGGCGCCGCCGCCGACCGTGACCTTGCCCACGTGCACCGGCACGGTCTTGTGCCGTTCCGCCGGACCAGAAAATTCCATCATCGAATCAATCCTTTAGCGCTAATATGCGAGGCTCGGGCGCACGGTGTCCACGCCATCGTATCCTGGATATAGCGTCATGATGACTGTTTGACGAGAAGCACGCATGACCCCCGGCCAAGCATTTGCCGCGGCGTTCCAGCCATCCTGATCCGATTATGTCAGGGTTACTGCTCCGGCCCGGAAATTCACGAAGAGTATACAATCCGAGCTCCTTCGCCTAAACTTTGATCAGGCGGCGCCGGCGCGTTTGCGAGCCGGCGGGGGCTTTGCCATGGATGCGGCTGCGGCCGAAATGACGCTGACGTTTCGTTGCCCGCGCGGGCTCGAGAACGTCATTCCGCGGCCGTTTCCGGCAGTCGCCGGCCTGCCCGATTGGTTCAAGGCGCTGCCGCAGAAAGTCTTCAATCCCACGTTGGGCGGCCAAAGTTTTACCGTCAAAAAATGTCCGCCGTTCATCGACGCCATGACCTATGGGTTTCTGATCCCGTTGGCGACCGATCTTGAAGTGCGCGACGGCCAATTCAGCTGGAACTTCGATGTGCCCGAGGGAGTGGTCGGCGATCATTCCTATTCGCCGATCGATTTTCATGATCCGAGCCAAATCGCCGGTACGCCGTTCTTCGACGACGACCGCTTCATCATCAAGTTCAGCAATTTCTGGACCATCCAGGCGCCGGCCGGCTACTCGCTCTTGTTCACCCATCCGGTCAATCGCCGCGACCTGCCCTTTACCACGCTCACCGGCCTCGTCGATTGCGACGTGTTCCACGATAATCCGGTGCTTTTCCCGGCGCACTGGCATGATCCGGACTTTGACGGCGTGCTGCCCAAGGGCACGCCGGTGGCGCAGTGTCTGCCGGTCAAGCGCGAAAATTGGTCTGGCAGTTTCGAGGTGCTGTCGGACGATGACGCCGCGCGGCTCTATCAGACAAAGGCTGAAATCCTGCACGGCAACGACGTGTACCGCCGCAAATATCGGGCGGCGAAACGCTAAAGCCAATGATCTTAGGTTGATGCGGCAGCGCTGGCACGGCGCACTCCCTCTCCCCGGAGGGGAGAGGGTCGGGGTGAGGGGGTTCGGATGCTGCAGTCTTTTTCTGAAACTTCCGAACCCCCTCACCCTCGCTCGCTGCGCTCGCTCGACCTCTCCCCTCC
>JASHQS010000144.1 GCA_030038995.1 Xanthobacteraceae bacterium | reverse complement strand
CCGCGCCCGCTTCCGCAGCCGCGGAATTAGCGGCACCGAGCCCGCACGACATCGGCGTCAGCTTGCGCGGACGCACGCTGATCGGCGCGGTTGTCGAACTGCGGCCAAGCCTCGGCGTCGGCAGAGCGGCCGCGCACTTGCGCGTCCGGCACATCCGCTGGCACGCCCGCCGCCCGGCGCGAGCCCGGCCGTTCGGCGAAGGCCGGCACGCCCGACTGCATTCCGGATCGCGTGTTTTGTAACGCGCGCGAAAAGCCGGCTCGCCCTCATATCGCGAGTTTAAGGCAGAGCGGATCACGGCACTGAGGACTTCAGGCGTAAGCTATGAAGACTCTTGACCAGATCATCAGCAATTTGCCGGCCGAGCGGCGCGCGAAGGTCGCCGCTCGGACAAAGCAGATTATTGCTGAAGAGACTGCGCTTCGGAATTTGCGAAAGGCGCCGCATCTCACTCAAGAGCGCATGGCTGAACGTCTCCATATCGGCCAAGATAGCGTCTCGCGGATCGAAAACCGCAGCGACCTGTTGCTTTCGACGCTCCGGAGCTACGTTGAAGCCATGGCTGGATCTCTGCCATTGATTGTCGAATTTCCCGACGGCGCCGCTGCCGAGCTTTCCTCGATCAGCGAGCCAAAGGAGCCCGCCACTGCTAAGACACACCTCGCGCCCTCGCCTCAAAAAGAGAAGCGCCGACGGCTGGCGCTTGCACATGGCAAAAGTCGACTTTTCGGATGCTGATCAATATTCGACGCATGCGGGCGGAGGACGCGCGCGCATTTCTGGAAGTCCATCGTGCGGCCGTGCGCGGGATCGCCGCCAAGGACTATCCATCGAGTGTCGTTGAGCAATGGGCCCCTCTTCCTATTACGGAACGGCACGTCGAGCACATTCGCGCCAATCGCGACAACGAAATTCGCGTCCTGGCGGAAATCGGCGGCCAGATCGTGGGGCTGGGAGCCATTGTTGTTGCCGGCAACGAGTTGCGCGCCTGTTACGTCGTGCCCGATGCAGCCCGAAAAGGTGTCGGCTCGGCGCTCGTCCGCGAACTGGAAGGGATTGCGCTCCACCATGGTCTGGAATGGCTTCAATTGGATGCCTCACTGACATCGAGGCCGTTCTACGCGGCGCTGGGCTACGAGGTTCGCGAGCACGGCGAACACGTTCTTGACTCAGGTCAGCGCATGGCCTGCGTGAAGATGCGCAAACGTCTGTCGCCGCGCTTGGCGCCAAAAGCATGACGGATTTCGCCGCGCTCAACCCGCCCTACGGGCTGAAACTCGCGCATTGCGTCAGGTCCGAGTTGGTGCCACAGACATTCGACCGTGATGCCGACGCGTGCATCATGCAGTCTTTAGCGACGGGTAAGGTCCTTTTATGGCGACACAAACGAAAGTGCCGGATGCTCACGCGATCGCCGAAGAGGTCATCGCCGCTTGGTCCAGCCGCGCTCAAATTCCGACTTTCTCGTCGCGGCCGGGCGGATTGACTCTCGCGCAAGCCTATCGGGTCACGCCGCTGCTGCGCGCCGCCTTCGAAGCCCACGGCGAAAAAATAACCGGCCGCAAGATCGGTTTTACCAACCGCGAAATGTGGAAGGCATTTGGCGTTGACGCTCCGATCTGGGGCTACACCACCAGCCGCACGACGCGCGCGCTCGCGGACACGCAGGTTATGCCCGTGAACGACTTTTCCGAGCCGCGCATCGAGCCGGAGATCATGTTCGGCCTGCGCGCGACGCCGACGCCGACCATGAGCGACAATGAATTGCTCGAATGCGTCGAATGGACCGCTCTCGGCTATGAGATCGTGCAGTCGATTTTTCCCTATTGGAAATTCGCTGCTGCGGACACGGTCGCCGCGAACGGCGTGCATGGGGCGTTGCTGGTCGGCAAGCGCCATGCCGTCGCGCCGCGGCAGCGCCATTGGCAAAGGGAACTCGCTACATTCGCAGTCGAGCTCTGTCGCGATGGCGAAATCGTGCAGCGCGGCGGCGGCTCGCTGGTGCTCGGCAGCCCGCTTGTGGCGCTACGCCGCCTGATCGAATTGCTCGCTGGCGATCCGCATAACCCGGCCTTGCGCGCGGGCGAAATTATTTCGACAGGAACGTTGACGCTGGCAATGCCGGTCAAGCCAGGCGAGCGTTGGACCACGCGGGTTCGCGGCATTGCCCTCGAAGAAATCACCATCAGGTTTGAGTAAACGGCAAAGGCGGCCGATGTCCGCGTCCGGGCCGAACTGCAATCCGCCTTCATCGCTGCCGCCGGCGCGCCGGCCGATGGCGCTTCGCGACCGCATTCGTTCGGTATTGCTCGGCTGTACCCGGAAATTGACCTATAGGACCCGATAGGGGTTACTGGTGCGGTCGAGAGGACTCGAACCTCCACGGGTTGCCCCGCTAGCACCTCAAGCTAGTGCGTCTGCCATTCCGCCACGACCGCATGTGGGGTGGTCGCGCGCCGAAAGCGCGCGCGGACGGCGCGGATGTAACAGTTCGGCCGGGAGCGGACAAGGTGGGCAGGCTCAACTCGCGTCCGGCGAGCGCGGCACCAAGCGCTTGACCTCGACGGCGATACGGTTGCCGCTGACCACGACGGTGCCTCTGGCGACCGGCAGGTTATTGGCGACAATATGCACGTCGTCGTCCTCGGAGGCGTCGAGCTCGATGATGGCGCCGCGGCCGAGGCGGAGCACCTGATGGATCGGCATGGAGGTGGTGCCCAACACCACCGCGATGTCGACCGCAACGTCGTCGAGTTTCGCCACGGGGCCCCCGCGCCTATTTTAATGTGATGCCGCCCTCTCCTTTCACCACGCCATGGTTACGAGGTGGTTAACGCGCGCGCCAATGTGACGGTCGGACTGCCGCCGCCGCCCGGCGCGCCGCCGGTCGAGTGGCGGATCAGCGACGGTTTGATCGAATACGAGAGCGCGCTCGACGCCATGACGGCGCGCGCCGCCGCCATTGCGCGCGGCGAGGCGCCGGAAATGGTCTGGCTGCTCGAGCACCCTGCCCTCTACACTGCCGGCACCTCGGCGCGGCCGCACGAACTTCTCGACGCGCGTTTTCCGGTCCATAGCGCCGGCCGCGGCGGCCAGTTCACCTATCACGGCCCCGGCCAGCGTGTCGGCTATGTCATGCTCGACCTCAAGCGCCGCGCGCCGGACGTGCGCCGCTTCGTCGCCACCATCGAGCAATGGCTGATCGATACGCTCGCCCGCTTCAACGTGCGCGGCGAGCGGCGCGACGACCGGATCGGCGTCTGGGTGCGGCGGCCCGACAAGGGCGCCGATTGCGAGGACAAGATCGCCGCCATCGGCATCCGGGTGCGGCAATGGGTGACGCTGCACGGTTTTGCCCTCAACGTCGATCCCGACCTGTCGCATTTTTCCGGCATCGTGCCGTGCGGCGTGTCGGAGCCGCGCTATGGCGTCACCTCGCTCGCCGATCTCGGCTTCACCGCTTCCATGCCGGAGGTCGACATGGCGCTGCGCGCCGCGTTCGCGCCGCTGTTCGGCGGCGCCGCCGATCCCGCTCACACCGTGGCCAGCACCGCAAAATCTTCGCCGCGGCGCAGCGCCAAATCCTCCGCGCCTGCCGCGCGCTGATCGATCGCATCGACGCGCGCGCCGGGCGGGCCCTCGCGGCACGCTTCGATCATGGCGAGCACGTCGTGCTCCATCCCGGCAAACAGCGCCTCGACCGCGCCGTCGCGGCGGTTGCGCACCCAGCCGTCGAGGCCACGCTGGCGCGCGAAAAATTCCGTCCAGGCCCGATAGCCGACGCCCTGCACGCGGCCGCGGATGACGACGCGCACGATCAGGTCCATGCAAATTCCTTCAAGTCGCGATGGCCGGCGCCGCGCGGCTGCCGCGGCAGCCAGCGCTGCAGCGCGGCAATGTAGTCCGCCGGCAAATTCCATTCGCGCGCCGCGGCGATGACGAGTTCCATATAGCCGACGCGCGGCCGGCCGACCGGACACGGCCGCGCCACATAGACCAAAGCCGGCCGGCGCATGCCGGCGCGCCGCACCGCAAGCGTTGCGGCGCGGTAATGGCCGCGCGCGACGCTCTCCCAGGCGTCGAGCGTGACGCGGTCGCGCGGGGTGAGCCGCCACAGCACGCCATGCACGATCGATGCGCGGACCGGCGCGACCGAGGCATAGCCGTCGGCCGTGATGACGAAACGATGACTGTGCAGCGCCGCTGCCCCGGCCGGCTCGGCTGCCGGCGCATACCTGCGCATCACTGCGCGGTCCATGTTGGCGCCATAAGCAAAATGCAGCATCGCCGGGCGTCTTTCAGCATCCACTCGTCATTGCCAGCGCAGCGAGGCAATCCAGAGCGGCTTGCAGCAGCTCATGGATTGCTTCGTCGGCCGTTCGGGCCGCCTCGCAACGACGAAGACCGCGCTCACGCAAACTCCATGATCACTGCGTCGACCGCCACGCTGTCGCCGGGTTTGACCAAAATCCTGGCAACCACGCCGTCGCGCTCGGCGCGCAAAACGTTTTCCATCTTCATCGCCTCGACGACCGCCAGCGTTTCGCCGGCCTTGACCTCCTGGCCCTCGCCGACCGCGATCGAGACCACGAGGCCCGGCATCGGGCAGCGGATCGCTTTTTCGATCCCGGACAATCTTCGTGCCGGCATCAGCCGCGCATAGCGCGCCTCGCGCTCGGTATAGACGTAAGTCTTCACCTCGATGCCGCGATAGGCGAGCTCGAAGCCGTTGGCGATGGCGCGCGCGTGCATGGCGACCGCCACGTCGTCGATCATCCCCTGCCACAGCGGCATGCCGGGCAAAAAATCCGAGCGCAGCACGTGTTTGGCGCCATCCTCGAAGGTGACGGCGATCGCCTCGCCGTCGCGCTCGACGTCGGCGTGGATGACGTCGGCGCCGAGCCGGATGGCGCGGCGCCGCTCGCGCGTAAGCGCCGGGTTGAGTTGCCCGGAAATTTTGCGCTTGCGCTCGCCAAGGAGATGATCGATGGCGGCGGCGACCGCCGCGATGCGGCGCGCCACGCCTTCGCTCGGCGGCGTGCGCTCAAAGCCGCGCGGAAATTCCTCGGCGATGAACGCGGTGCTCAGCTTGCCGGCGCGCCAGCGCGGCTGCGCCATGACGGCGGCGAGAAACGGAATATTGTGGCGGATGCCCTCGACCACGAACGCATCGAGCGCGTCGGCCTGCGCATCGGTCGCCCGCTCGCGGGTTGGTGCATGCGTGACCAGCTTGGCGATCAGCGGATCATAAAAAATCGAGATTTCGCCGCCCTCGACCACGCCGGTATCGTTGCGCACGGTGATGCCGTCGCGCCCGCCTTGCGCCGGCGGCCGGTAACGGATGAGCCGCCCGACCGACGGCGCAAAGTTGCGGTAGGGATCTTCGGCATAGACGCGGCTCTCGATCGCCCAGCCCGAGAGCTTGACGTCGCCCTGCTTGATCTTGAGCGGCTCGCCGGCGGCGATGCGGATCATCTGCTCGACGAGATCGATGCCGGTGACGAGCTCGGTCACCGGATGCTCCACCTGGAGCCGCGTGTTCATTTCCAGAAAATAAAAGCTCTTGTCCTGTCCGGCGACGAACTCGACGGTGCCGGCACTGTCGTAGCCGACCGCCTTGGCCAGCGCGACCGCCTGCTCGCCCATGCGCGAGCGCGTCTTGGCGTCGATCAGCGGGCTCGGCGATTCCTCGATGACTTTCTGGTTGCGGCGCTGGATCGAGCATTCGCGCTCGCCGAGATGGATGACCTTGCCGTGCTTGTCGCCCAACACCTGGATTTCGACGTGGCGCGGATCGGTGATGAATTTCTCGATGAACACGCGGTCGTCGCCGAAGCTCGATTGCGCCTCCGAGCGGGCGCGATCAAAACCCTCGATCACCTCGGCCTTGCTGGCGGCAATGCGCATGCCCTTGCCGCCGCCGCCGGCGGAGGCCTTGATCATCACCGGGTAGCCGATCGCTTCGGCAACGCCGACCGCGTGGTCGGCGTCGGCGATCACGCCGAGATGGCCGGGCACGGTCGAGACATTGGCGCGCGCCGCCGCCTTTTTCGCTTCGATCTTGTCGCCCATCGCGGCGATGGCTTTCGGGTTCGGCCCGATGAACACGATGCCGGCTTTGGCGAGCGCCGCGGCGAACGCGGCGCGCTCGGACAGAAAACCGTAGCCCGGATGCACCGCATCGGCGCCGCTTGCCTTGCAGGCGGCAACGATCTTGTCGATGACGAGGTAGCTCTGCGCCGCCGGCGGCGGCCCGACCGGCACCGCCGCGTCGGCCATCTCGACGTGCAGCGCGTCGCGGTCGGCCTCGGAAAAAATCGCGACGGTCGCAATCCCCATGCGGCGCGCGGTCTTGATGATGCGGCAGGCGATCTCGCCGCGATTGGCAATCAGGATCCGCTTGAACATTTACTGCTTCTCACGCCCACGCCGGTGCTTTGCGGCGGCGAACCATACACTCAAACGGCCGAGATGGTCCCGCGGCGTTTTCATTGTCGTCGCGTGCGGCATGATTTCTCCTTTCCTCCCCCGCTTTCGCGCATAGGCGCTAACATAGCTGCGTTTCCTGGGCGCAGCGCAGCACGAAGCGCAGCGGAGTGGTGCGCTGCAGACCCGGGATCGTAACAAGTTGCGGAGTCTGGGACGGTCCCGGATCAGCGGTGCACCGCTTCGCGCTGCACGCATCCGGGAAACAGAGGCCTATGTGAGCGCCTATGCGCTTCGCGGGTGAGGATGAGCGACAGCGTTCTCGCGACGCGTTTTTGCGCCCGAGCTTTGCCAAGCTACGGCACGAAAGCGTTGCCTCCCGAGCAAAACAAAAGGGGAGGCGGAGCGCCGAGAGGCGCATAGTTCGAGAACCGCACCGGCGCTTCGGATGAGCGCACCCGAACCCGCGGCCAGTGCGGAGCGCGCCACGGACGATCCGCGTTGCCGCGGACCATCCGCTGTGCGGGGCGCGCTCGCCTTGCGGCGCTCCGTCGCGGCTCTTGCCAAAAACCTCGCGGCTTTGGCTCAGTCCGGTCCCGCGCTTCATGGCAGCGCGTTCGCGGCGCGCCTCCCCTCAATGCCGCAGCAACAGCGCGGCGATGAGCGCCAGCGCCAAAAGCGCCGCGACGCCTTGCCAGAACGCGACCGGGTTGCGCTCGTAGAAAGTCTGCGGCCGGCCTGCGGTGACGGGCGCGCGCGCCGGTCCATTCTCCATCTCGACGGCGAATTCGAGCGCGTCGCGGAAGCGCTCCGCCGGGTCTTGGGCGATGGCGCGGCCGAGCGCCGCCTGCAGCCAGGCCGGCAGGTCCGGGCGCAATGTCGATAGCGGCGTCGGCCGGGTGCGGCGCGGCCCGCTCGTGGCGTCGAGATTGCCATAGGGAAATTCGCCACTGAGCGCGCGGAACAGGGTGATGCCGAGCGCATAAATGTCGGTCGCCTGGTTGCCCGGCTCGCCGGCGAACATTTCGGGCGCCATGTAGGCGGGCGTGCCGGGTATGTCGGAGGGCGGAAAATCCTCCATGCCGGGAACGCGGACCACGCCGAGATCGATCAGCTTGAGCGAGCCCTCGGTTCCCAGGATGACATTATCCGGCTTGATGTCGCGATGGATGATGCCGGCGTGGTGCAGCGCCGCCGCGGCGCGCGCGAGCTTGATGGCGATGTTGCGGCCCTCTTCCAGACCGATGGCCGGGCGGCGCGCGAGCCGGGTTTCGAGCAGCTCGCCCTGATAAAGCGGCATCACCGTATAGAGGCAAGTCTGCCGGCCCGGCGGCAGCTCGATGGTGCGGCCGACCCAGGGGCTGTGCACGCGCGCGCCGACCCAGGCCTCGCGCACGAAGGCGGTGCGATAGGTGTCGACCGCCGCGACTTGCGGCTTGGGAAATTTCAGCGCCACCTCGCCGCCTTCGACCTCGTCGAGGGCGCCGAACAGACGCGTGTAGCGGCCATCCGACATCAGCACCTTGAGCACGAAGCCGTCGACCGTCTCGCCGGCGATCGGCACCGGGATGAGCGGCAGTTGCATGATCGCGGCGCCGATATCGGCGGATTCGGCAGTGGGCAGATCGACCACGTCGAGCACCAGCGCGGTGCAATTGTCGGTGCTGCCGGCCTGCAGCGCCGCGGCAACGAGCGCGCGGGCCGAATCCTCGGATGCCGAACGCTCGCGCAAGATATCGGCGATGACCTCGGGCGGCAGGAAGGCGTGCACGCCGTCGCTGCAAAGCAGAAAACGGTCGTGCCGCGTCACCGGCTGGCTCGCATAGTCGAGCGGCACCTCGGTTTCGACGCCGAGCGCGCGAACGAGCGTGCTGGAACGGCTGCCGCCCCCGCCGGCGCCGCCGGCGCGCACGTGATCCACGGTCAGGCCGGCGAGGCGCTCGCCGCGCAAGCGATAGGCGCGGGTATCGCCGACATGGACGATGTGGGCGACCCGTCCGCGCAGCACCAGCGCGGTGAACGTGCAGCCCATGCCGGCCAGCTTGGCATCGCGGCGGCCTTGCCCATAAATCCAGCCGTTGAGCGAATTGAGCACGCGCGCCGCGGCGCGTTGCACCTCGATCGTCTCCGGCAGGTCGCAAAATCCGTCGAGGAAGCCGCGCACCGCCATTTCGGCGGCGACGCGGCCGCCCTTGGCGCCGCCAATGCCATCGGCGATCGCCGCTACCACGTCGCGGCGCGGCTGCGGCAGCTCCCAGCCGAACACCGCGCCGGCAAAATCCTCGTTGCGCTGGCGCGGCCCGATTTCCGAGGCAAAGCCGATGGTCGCCTTAACGCCGGGCACGCGCTGCGCCATCAACGCCGCTCCGCCTTCGCGGGGACGCCGGCGGAAACGCGCCTATCTGTCCAGCTTGCATCGATCATGAAGAAAATAGCCGCCGGTGCTTGACGGAACCGCCACCCTAAGGTTTCCGGACTTGCGATCAAGCGTGTAATTGCCTTGATCGCCCGGGTCGCGCCACGAGATCGCGCTGTCGTTGATGGTGGCCGCATAGCCATCGACAGTGCGGCGATCGAAATCGATGGTGATCTGCCAGCTCGTTCCACTGGCGGGATTGCTGCAAACAATCGTGGTCGACCCATGCTGCGCTTCGGCGGCAGAAGCAAGGCCCGCGATCCCGAGTGCCAGTGCGGCCGTCGCTGCCGCCGATAATCGAGCCATGAATCGGCATCGCGAGCCACTGCCTTGTTCATAGGCAATTGCAGACATTTTCATCATCCCCTGCCGCCGATCCGCGATTTTGGCACCGAAATCCACGGCGTGGCGGCCAACTAACTGGCACAAGTCTTGCGATCAGCCAAACGCTCGCCTGCGCGCCAGGAAACGGCGCGCAGCCGGCATTCGTTTGCCCACGTGCCATCCGCGCACAACGGGCATTTTTGGGGGAAGGCACATGGCAGTCGAGATGGCAGTCGAGATGGCACTCGTCGCAGCACCAAAATGGCTGGACACAGGAAATAACGCCTGGCAGTTGGCAGCCGCAACGTTCGTCGGCCTGCAAAGCATTCCAGGACTGACCGTTCTCTACGGCGGCATCGTCAAGAAAAAGTGGGCAATCAACTCCGCTTTCATGTCGATGTACGCCTTTGCGTCGGTCCTCGTGGTCTGGGTTTTGTTCGACTACAACATGGCGTTCGGGCCGCAATGGTTGCCGTTCTGGGGGACCCCGAGCTTGGCGACCTCGGCGCTCTTCATCACCGGTCAAGCGACGATTCCAGCCGCCGCCTCGGGCATGCCGGCCCTCACCTTCCCGATGGCGACGTTGATGTTCTTCCAATTCATGTTCGCCGCCATCACCGTCATCATTCTTGCCGGCTCGCTCCTTGGCCGCATGAACTTCACGGCCTGGATGATCTTCTGCCCGGTGTGGATGACGCTGGTCTACACCGTCGGCGCCTTCAGCCTGTGGGGCGGCGGCTGGCTCAGCGCGCTCGGCGTGCAGGACTTCTCGGGCGGCTACGTCATCCATCTCGCCGCCGGCGTATCGGGCTTCGTCGGTGCCTGGGTGATCGGGCCGCGGCTACAGGCCGACCGCGATCATTTTCCGCCCAACAGCCTGCTGGTGACGCTGATCGGCGCCGGCATCCTGTGGCTCGGCTGGAACGGTTTTAACGGCGGCGACCCGTACTTCGCCAATGCCGACGCCGGTGCCGCGGTGCTCAACACCAATATCGCGACCGCGACCGCGCTCCTGGTCTGGACGCTGATGGACAAGATGGCCTACGGCAAGCCGTCGGTGCTCGGCGCCGTCAACGGCATGATCGCGGGGCTGGTCGCCATCACGCCGGGGGCCGGCTTCGTCGATGGCTTGGGCGCCATCATCATCGGCATCTGCGCCGGCATCATTCCGTGGCTTGCCATGAACAAGCTGCAGAAGACCAGCTTCATGATGAAGATCGACGACACGCTGAGCGTCTTCTCGACCCACGGCGTCGCCGGCCTGACCGGCGGCCTGTTGGTCGGCATCGTCGCCAACCCGAACATGCTCGAGTACATCGGCACCGACAAGGAAGCGCCGGGCGTCTCGGTCACCGGGCTGCTTTACGGCGACAGCGGCCATCAGCTCCTGATGCAGCTTTACGGCGCGCTGTTCATCATCGCCTTCAACGCGATCGCGACCTTCATCATCCTCAAGGTGATCGGGCTGATCGTGCCGCTGCGCATGGACGACTCGGTGTTGAAAGTCGGCGACGACGCGGTGCACGGCGAGACCGCCTACGCGATCGGCACCGAAGGCGAGTAACGCGCCCGGCGCGGGTTTTTAAACGGACCCGCGCCGGCGGCCCGCCACAAATGCGGGCCGCTTGCCGCCCGCGAGGTTTTATCCCGCGCGCCTTTTCCTCCTCGCGCGGATGCGCGGCGGCCCTGCCCCTGCAGGGCCGCCTTTCTGTCACGATGCCGCGTGGGTTGCGTCGGGCCGACGCCGCCGGCGTTCAAACGAGCACGAGCCGCCGGCCGACGCGCCGGCCCTCGGCGGCGATCCATTCCAAAATGGCGACGTCGACTGCCTCGAAGCCGAGCGGCAAACGCCGTGCGCCAGGCGCCGGCTGACGCACCACGATCTGCGAACGCGCAATCGCTGCCGCAAGCGTATCGAGGTCCGGGTAAATCGGGCCAGTCATCGTCGCCTCCAGGCCTGACCGCAGCAGCCGCTCGTCTTTTTACGCTTTGGCCGCACGATTCGGCGCCGCGGTTCCAAGGCTTGAATTCGAGGGTGGCTGCGCGAGGGCGCTTATGCGGCGAATCTGCGATATCCCGCTTCAAGCTTCGGTGATCGAAAAGCCTAGCCGAAAAATCTTTCCCGACCGGCAAGGCGATTGGTCGAATCTTCCAAGGTTTTCCCCATCCCCGCATGAACAGTTCTTGGCCGCGACCAAATAATGCAGAAGCGGCAGGCTGGTAACGCCGCGACTTAGCACGTAGACTAGCTGTCGAATACGTTTGGCAAAGTTCGGATCAACGACGGAGGTTTTTATGGCACTGGCGATTAACGATACCGCTCCGGATTTCGAAGCCGAAACCACGGAAGGCAAAATCCGCTTCCACGACTGGATCGGCAACAATTGGGTCGTGCTGTTCTCGCACCCCAAGGATTTTACGCCGGTCTGCACCACCGAGCTCGGCGCGATGGCGCGGCTGAAGCCGGAGTTCGACAAGCGCGGGGTCAAGATCCTCGCGATCTCGGTCGATCCGGTCGGCGATCACAAGAAGTGGTCGGGTGACATCAAGGACGTGGTCGGGTTCGCGCCCAATTATCCGATGATCGGCGACACCGACCTGAAGGTGTCGAAGCTCTACGGCATGTTGCCGGCGAGCACGAGCGGCACGGCGGCGGGCCGCACGCCGAACGACAATCAGACGGTCCGCAACGTGTTCGTCATCGGGCCGGACAAGAAGATCAAGCTCGTCCTGGTCTACCCGATGAGCACCGGCCGCAACTTCAATGAAATCCTGCGCGTCATCGATTCGCTGCAGCTTACCGCCAAGCACCGCGTCTCGACGCCGGCGGACTGGAAACAGGGCGACGACGTGATCCTCAGCGGCGCCGTCAGCGACGACGAGGCGAAGAAGCTCTACCCGCAAGGCTGGAAGACGCCGAAGCCCTATATGCGGGTGGTGCCGCAGCCGCGGCAGTAACGCGCCGGCGCCGCCGCACGGCGGCGGATGCGGATCATCCGACGGAGCCGTTGCGGAGCGGCGCATGCAATGGCAATGGTGCCCGCTCCGTGACTTTTCGATTTTAATCCGCGGGCTTCGCCCGTCAGGGTGACGATCAAGGCGCGGCCGAAGAGCCGCGCCTTTGTTTTGGGGATGCGCCGATGAATCCCGATGCCGCATTGCAGCCGCCTTTCGCCGACTTCATGGGGATGAAGATCACCCACATGTCGCGTGACAAGGTGACGGCCGAGATGCTCGTGCGCGACGAGCTGGAGAACCGCATGGGCGTGCTCCACGGCGGCGCGCTCATGGCGCTCGCCGACAATCTCGGCGGCACCGCCGCCATGGCCAACCTGCCCGACGGCACCCGCACCGCGACCATCGAGAGCAAGACCAATTTCTTCGCAGCGATCCCGATCGGCGACACCGCCCACGCCGAGTGCACGCCGCTGCACCGCGGCCGCAGCACCATGGTGTGGCAGACCCGCATCACCCGCAACGACGGCAAGCTCTGCGCCATCGTCACCCAGACCCAGATCGTCATTCCGGCCGGGAAGGATTAGCGCCGCAGGTGCCGCTTCATGGCATGGCATGGCCGGGCTGGAACTACCGCATTTTGGAGCATGATGAGGTCAAGTTCGTTCAGTACATCATCATTGCGAGATTGGACTGGAAACCCGGTCATGCCGTCACGCTATTACACCGGCCCGATTTCCGATCACTTCGATGGCGTGCGGTTTTTCGATCCGCACGGGGCATCGCCGAAAAGCCGGCGCGACCTGTTGCGCTGGTTTCTCGATCGCCGCCGGCGCGGGACCAAGGCGAAGTGGCCGGCCTGGGCGCCGTCGCCTTATGCCGATCGTCCGCCGGCGCGTGTCGAAGGCGCGAGCTGGCGGATTTGCTACATTGGCCATGCCAGCTTTCTCATCCAGACGGCGGGTCTGAACATCTTGCTCGATCCCGTATGGTCGAAGCGCGCGTCGCCGTCGCGCCTGATCGGGCCAAAGCGGGTCAACGAGCCAGGCGTTGCGTTTGCGGCGTTGCCGCCGATCGACGTCGTATTGGTATCGCACGGCCACTATGATCATCTCGACGTCCGTACTTTGTCGCGGATAGCAGCCGGGCACCGCGCCCGCGTCATCACAGCTCTGGGCAACGACGTCATCATGCGAAATTTTGACCGGACGATCGCCGCGGAAGCCTACGACTGGGGCGATCGTGTCGATATCGGCCGCGGATTGGCGGTAACGCTCGCCGCCTCGCGACATTGGTCGGCGCGCAATCTGTCGGACCGCAACATGGCGCTATGGGCATCGTTCGTGATCGAAACGCCCGGTGGACGCATTTATTTCGTCGCCGATTCCGGCTACGGCGACGGCGACTATTTCCGTACCGCAGGAGAGCGTTACGGCCCGTTCAAACTGGCTATCCTGCCGATCGGCGCTTATGAGCCGCGTTGGTTCATGCGCGACCACCACATGAACCCGGCCGAGGCGGTTCAGGCGTTGATCGACTGCGGTGGAGAACTTGCGCTCGCCCATCACCACGGCACGTTCCAGCTCACCGATGAAGCCATCGATGCGCCGCTGCTTGCGCTCGTGGCGGCGTTGAACGCAGCCGGCATCGCGCCGGAGCGTTTCACAGCCTTGCGCCCCGGCCAGGTGTGGCAACTCTGAAGGCCGCCATATTCTCTTAATATACGCGCCGGCCGAGGGCATTCAGATCAACGCCCGGACTAAAATGGTTCGATTTCGCACGGCAAGCGCAAGCTCGCTCGCGTTTGACCGAGGAGGAGCTTTTCACGCCCAAAAAGCAGTTTGAGGGTCGGAACGCTCATGCCCGCTAGATGCCGCAGGGCGTGAATAGATTCCTCCATCCGGTCTTCAAACTGAAGCCGATGAAGATCGCGCACGACGGACAAGGACGTCTGCGCATAGTCAAAGGCAAGCCGAAAAGCGACGAGGTCAAGGCCGCTCCACTGGAACGGCGGTGGATAAAGCGTTGATGCGACGTGTTGAAACCTTACGCAATGGGCTCGAGTCGCCTCCCGGGCCGCCCCCATCGTGAAGCCAATCACAAACGCTTCATCTTGATTAAGGAGGCCGCGTCCAAGGAGGATATGCAGACAATCATGGCGTTCAAGGCTGATTGAGCCCGGGAAAGCTTCAGCACTGTCGGGATCTTCATAGCGCGCAATTATCTTTGGGAAACAATCCGGCGGCAGACCCGGAAGCGTCGAATAGACGCTGCTGAGTGGCCGCCAATCCGGATCGACGAGGCCCGGCTGCCATTCGTCCCACGCGATCATCTGCGGCCAGCCTTTTATTCTCCTTCAGCAGCAACATAGAATCGCATCAAGCTGCTTCTGAAGTCAACGTCCACAACGGTCGAGAGAATCGATGTATGGTCCACTGCCGGAGAAAGTCCGTCACTGAAGTGTGCGCCGCTAATGGAACGAAAACAGAGCGTCATCCGGGATGTTGGCGAAGGCGTTGAAATCCCTTATGATCTGTCCCTCATCGGCGTTCGACAGCAGCGCGGTCAATGGGAAGGAAAAAAGGTCCACCGTGGGGCGAATTCGTTCCCCAGCCTTTGCGCAACTGAGGATACACGCGAAGCTAGGGAGTTCCGAAATCAGTTCGAGCCCGTCAAAGCTGCGGACGACTGCATCACGACTCGACAAAGCAGCAACCCACCACACATGTCCGGCCAAGTGATAGGGCTGGGCCAGGCTCAAACGAAGATCGACTTCGTTGCACAGCCAGGCGGCGTAAATTTGATCGTGCGTAAAGCTGAGTGCACGCTGAAACTCTTCATGCCAGGTGGGAAGCCCGCACAATCGCGCGTTTATCTCGATGAAATAAAAAGCATTGTTGCACTCAACGAACTCGGTCATCGCCGGTCCATGCTGTAATCCCAGCGCGTCGAGACAGCGCCGGGCAGCTTGGGCCGCGGCCAACGCATCTGGTCTCGATCCCGGAATCAGACGGGCTCCTCTCATTACCGGAGCGCCTCCTTGGGTGACGACGACTTGGTCCAACCATATCGAAACCACAAAATGCTCTCCCCGGTCGCTGATCGTATCGACCGTGAGCTTCTTCTGCCCGGGAATATAAGATTGAACGACAATTTCGGTGTTTCGTTCGTTCATGATGTTGGGCGTCGAAAACAACTGCTGAGCAACGACGCGGACATCTTCATGATTATGACAAAGCCTTACTCCGTCAGCTCCTGACGAATCCTTCGGCTTGATAACCACAGGCCAGGAACGAATTGCTTCTGCCGACTGCATCGCTTCATCCCTGGTACGGGCGGAAAATGAGACGGGGGCCGGCAAGCCGGCCTGTCGCACTGCCCGGTTCATCAAGTGTTTGTGCCGCAGCCGTTTGCGCAACTCGTCGCCGTAGTGCGGTCTGCCAATGACTTCGTTGAGACGGTCGGCAAGTTCGACGCCCTCCTCGCAACCAACCGCGACGAAGGCGGGGTCATAGGTATCGGCCAAGCGACGCGCCAAGAGATCGAAATTCCCGTCGTAATCCAGCAACTGCTCGAATTCGGTGGGGTCGAAATCAACAAGCAGCCTTTCATCCGAGTTGGGGAAGGCTCGAACGTGGATACACCGATAGCCGCGTGCGCGAAACGATTTTGCGAGACGCGCTCCACCGGCGACGCCGTCGACGATTACGCAATATCTTTGCATTTGGCAGATGCTCGATGGGGAGACGGCCGGAACGCGGGACCGGATGTCCGTGGCCTAATAGGATGACGATCCTCTTCCCCCGACGTCATGGCGCTCCGGCCCGAGGAGCGGCGGCACAAATACGCAAACGAGGCGCAAATCCGTGAACGCCCGCAAGTAGTGTGCCTCGTGTTTGTCCAAGGCGTACATGGCGCCACGTTTTATCGCATATCGATTACCATTCATATCCTCAACTTCGCCCTCCCCCTCTATACAGTAGCAGGCCTCCAGATGATTTCTATATTCAAGCAGGCTCTCGCTCCCAGCGCAAACCAGTGTGTCAGTCAGTGAGAAGCCCATCCCGTCATGCGCCAGCAGCAGGCGCCGGCTCCGTCCATTTCCCCAGGCGACATCCGCCGAAGAGTTTATCACGTCATTGAGATTTCGAACGATCATAGGCCTTCCTTCCGAGCGAGCACACATCCTTACATGTTGAGAATCGTCCTCTAATTGTATACGAAGTGCGCAATGCCTTTGAAGAGGCGCGCCGATGCCGGATGGACATAAAATTTCGCGAGACCATGCCCTGGAAGCGGCGGAATCCCGTCTCACCACTTCGGTACTCGGCATGACATTACGGAATCCGCTGATAGTTGCATCCGGGCCTATCACCGATGGAGAAGAACGCATCAGGCGGGCTTTCAAGGCCGGCGCCGGCGCCGTGGTGTCGAAGACAATCTTTGTCGAGGAGCAGCCAAGGATTCTTGAACGCACAGCACTGTTCGGGGCGGGGATGCTTAACACGACGCTCTACTCACGACGCTCCTTGGATGCTTGGAGGAATGCTCTGCGTCGTCTCAAAGAGGACGGCGTAGCCGTCATCCCGAACGTTCACGCTAGCACACCTGACAAGCTTGGTGCGTTAGCCGAACAAATCGCAGAGATCGGCTTTCCGGCCATGGAGCTCGGCATCGCCTGCCCGCACGATTCCGGGCACGAACGCGCTGCTCCATCGGTCATCGCGCAATATGTTGCGTCGGTGCGGCGGCGGGTGAGCGCTACGATAACCGTCAAATTAGGCGCATCAGAAGGTCTCTATTCCCAGGCATCTGCAGCGATTGACGAAGGTGCAGATGCGCTTAGTATCAGTGATACTCTTCCGGCTCTTCTGGTCGATACCGACCGCTGGCAACTCGTGTGTTCTGGGCTTGCCGGCTATAGTGGTGCTGGCATAAAGCCGATAGTTCTCAACGCAATTTATAACCTGCGGTCTTCCGGCATTACCTGTCCGATTATCGGTATTGGCGGTATAGAAACGGCCGACGATATTCTTCAATACCTTTATGTGGGCGCCTGTGCGGTGCAAGCCTATACCATCTTCAACGGCTCGCGGTTCGAGAAAATATCCAAAATAAGTCGCGTTCTCGATCACTGGCTGATGACGAAACAGACTTCAGTTGAAAGACTCGTCCTGGGCAACAGACCATGATTCGTTATGGTGATCTGACATCAGAGCAGACGGAAACGCAGCTCGCCAGCCGCATTTTGTTCATTCCCGTCGGCACAATTGAACAACACGGTCCTCATTTACCGCTCTCGGTGGATATCGACATTGCGACGGCAATCGCTGAAAAGTTGGCGCAAGCCGTGACGGGCGTCGTAGCCCCTTGCATAAACTACGCTGGCCGCTCACTGCCCCAAAGCGGTGGAGGGCACGTATTTCCTGGAACGATTCATGTGCGAGGCACTGCACTGGTGTCTTATTTCGAAGACATCATCGCATCATTTCTGCGTTGGGGCGCCATCAAGATTGTGATCATCAACGGGCATTATGAAAATGAGGCCTTCTTGTTTGAAGCGTTGGAGTTGCTGCGCGAGCGGAATTCCATGCGGGGGAAGGTGCTTGCTTTGAGCTGGTGGAGCGCGGTCGACGCAGCTTTTATTCAACGTTACCTGGGCAGCTCGTTTGCCGGATGGCATGCGGAGCATGCCGGAATAGCTGAAACCTCCCTAATGCTTCACCTGCGACCCGATACCGTGCGGCAGATAAGAGTGGATAACCCGCGGCCGCCGCTCGCCGGCGTCTACCGGCACCCCGCTTCGCGCGAAGCGACCGGATATCGAGGGGTGCTGAGTTCTACCAGTGGCGCCACCCCAGAATTCGGAGAACGCCTGCTTGAGCACATATGCGAGAACATTGTTGCGATGTTATCAGATGACTGAAATCAGACTCCGGCAATTTTTTTTCTCGCAAGATCGAGGACTTCCTCCACAGCAGCAACGATCGCGCTGGGATTTTCCCGCAGCTCGCAATAATCAACCTCGATTGCCTTTGCGATTTTTGGAAGCCCTCGTAGCAGATGACTGTGTCGATCCGAGAGTTGGCGAACGATCACAATGGGCTTGGCCAAGGCGCTGGCCCAACCTAGTTCCACGCATGTGCCGTCGCTTCGCATTGGCTCGCCGGCGCCGCCAGGCGGCAAAATCGCGATAAAAGCCTCTGCCCGCGTCATCCATGCAAAATCTCTTTGGCAGACGGCGAAGTACTCCGCAGACGTATCCACTTTTCCCCAACGCTCGGTTCGATGTGCCGACAGCACGCGAAATCCAGCGGTATCTAACGCTGTCAGAACACTCTCGATCATCTGGCGGGTTGGTATGTGGTATCCGGCGGCATCTTCAACAGCATGCATCATTGGACCGCCGACAAAGATGTCTTTGCTCATTCCTCCCCTCCCGAAGATTACAAACAGCGGTCAAGACGCTCGCGCCCGTCAACCAATGCGCTATAACGCAGATCATTTCAATCTCGTCGAGACGATGGCCGAATGTCGCCGCACCGCCAGCTTCCAATCAACCCGCGCCGCACAGCGGCGGCCACATCGTGCGGATACTGCCGCTTGCGATAAGGCTGCCGGGCCGGCTGGGCGCCTCTGCGATTCTAGCCCAAGTTACGTTCCCCGCTCAAGCTCGCCTGCGATGTATTCCGCGATTTCCAGATCGTCGCTGCCGCCGCGCGTGCGCAGGCCGGCAACGACGCCGTGGCGGTCCTGCAGCTCGCGGTTCTGGCTCATTTTCCATTTGCCTTCGAGCCGGGTGATGGCGAAGCGAAAGCCGACGATGCCGCGCAGCATGGTCGCCACATAGGTCTCCGGCGCGTCGGCGAGCGCCCACGGCTTTGCCGCGCCGCGCTCCTGCTGCGCCGTCAATTCGCCGACGTGGCGCCGCAGCCAGTCGGCGTCGCGCATCACGGCCGGCCGGCCATGGGCATGCACCACCGCATAATTCCAGGTCGGCACGACTTTGCCGTGCTGGAATTTCGACGGATACCAGTTCGGCGTGATGTAGCCGTCGGCGCCGGCAAAGATCATCAGCGCTTCGCCGCCGGCGAGATCCTGGCAATGCGGATTGGGGCGCGCCAGATGGCATTCGATCGTTCCGTACGCCCCCTCGTCCTTGAGCACGGTCGGCAAATGACTGGCGTAGAGGCCGAGCGAGCCTGCCGAGACCAGCGTCGCGAACGGCCGCGCCCGCATCAGCGCGTGCATCTGCGCTACGTCATCGACGCGAAAAAGATCGGGCTGATACATGACGTCACCATAACGAGCGGCGCGCGAACCGCGCAGCATTGTGCGCCGACGCGACAGCCGCCGATTCGATTACCGGTTTGCCATTTCAAACGCGCACTGTCATCGTCGGTCAAGCATTTATGCAAGCGACGATGAAAGCGTGATTGCCCGCTATCGCGGCCTCTACGTCACAGGCCGCGGAGGTGGTCGTGCAACGCGGCCCGCGCCCGCGCGATGACGCCATCCCACGCCCGCGTGCCATCCTGGCGGAACAGGCGCGCCGTCGGATACCACGGGCTGTCGTCGCGATCGAGCAGCCAGCGCCAGTCGGGCATGAACGGCAGCAATACCCACAGCGGTTTTGCCAGCGCCCCGGCGAGGTGGGCGACGCTGGTATCGACGCAGACGACGAGATCGAGATTCGAGATCAGTGCCGCCGTGTCGGCGTAATCCTCAAGCTCCCCGCCGAAATGAAGAATATCGCCGCGCTCGGCCAGCACGGCGGCGTCGGCGTCGCGCACGTCCCGATGCAAGCTGACAAATGTGGCGTCGATGCCGACGAGGAGCGGCAACAACGAGCGCAGCTCGATCGAGCGGTTGCGGTCGTCATGGTGTACCGGATTGCCGGACCAGGCGATGCCGACGCGCGGGCGATTTCTCGGTCCGAGCCTTGCGTTCCAAATGTCCGCCAGCGCAGCGGCGGCGCGCAAATAAGGCGTCGCGGCGGGTATCGTCGCGAGCCGGGTGCCGAACGCCAGCGGCAGGCTGAGCAAGCTGCACTGCAAATCGAAATCGGGCAACGGCTCGCCCTGTGCCACGACCTGCGTGACGCCGGCGAGAGTGCGCATCAGCTCCTGCTGCGGCTTGAGCACTTCCAGGATCACGCGCGCGCCGCGCGCCGCGACAAGCGGCGCGTAGCGGCAGAACTGGATCGCGTCGCCAAAACCGTCGGCGCTGTGCAGCAGCACGGTCCTGCCGGCGATGCTCTGCGATCCCGACCATTGCGGCTGCGCGAAGTCGCGCGTGTTGCTTTTTAATGGTTCGAGTTTCCAGCGCCATTCGGCCTTTTCCCAGCCGAGCGGAAGGTCGCCGGTCAGCAGGCGGTAGTGAGCCTCGGCGTAATGCGCCTCGGGCAAATCCGGCTGCAAGGCGAGCGCCTGCTCATAACACGCCACCGCCTCCTCTAGCCGCTGCAACTTATAAAATGCGACGCCGCGATTGTGATGGGTGACGGCGCTGTCCGGCCGCAGCGCGACCGCGCGGTCATGGCTGGCCAGCGCCTCTTCGTACCGCGTCAGCTCATGCAGAGCAATGCCGCGATTGCAATGCGCCCAGGCATCGTCCGGCGACCGCGCGAGCGCGCGCTCGAAGCTCGCCAACGCCGCGTCGAACCGCTTGAGCGCAAGCAGCGCATTGCCGCGATCGTAGTGCAGCCCGGCAGAATCCAGCCCAAGTGCCAGCGCGCGGTCGTAGCTCAACAGCGCCTCTTGCGGCCGCTTCATCTCATACAGCGCGATCCCTCGATTGCAGAGCCTCTCGGCGTGGTCCGGCACAATGGCAAGCGCGCGGTCGTAGCTTGCCAAAGCCTCGTCGAAGCGCTTGAGCTGCAGCAACAAGTCGCCCCGATTGGAGAGCGCCTCGGCATAGTCCGGCTGAATGGCGAGCGCGCGGTCGTAGCTCGCCAACGCCTCTTCCGGCCGCTTCAGCTCGCGCAAGACGGCTCCGCGATAGCAGAACGCCTCGGCGTAGTGCGGCCGCGCCGCAAGCGCGCGGTCGTAACTTGCCAGCGCCTCATCGAACCGCTTCAGCTCGTGCAGGGCGGCCCCGCGATTGCACAATGGCTCGGGATGGTCCCGAGACACTGCCAGCGCGCGGTCGTAGCTCGCCAACGCCTCCTCGACCCGTTTCAGCCGTTGCAGCGCCAGGCCACGCTGGTTCCAGGCAAGGCCGTCATCGGGATTTATAGCGAGCGAGCGGTCTACTTGATCGAGCGCCTGCGCATAGTCGCCGCGCTGATAAGAAACGACGCTGAGGAGATACAAGCTGGCCAGATTATCGGGATGCGCCGCGAGAATTTGCTTATAGATCCGCTCCGCGTCGGCCAAGCGGCCGGCTTGATGGGATGTGAAGGCCTCGACCAGCCAGGACGATATGTTCAGTACCGACTGCCGCGATGGTGCGGATTGTTCCAGCACTTGCCCTCCACTTGCCCTCCAATCGTTCGATTTTTCTCTCATGGATCGGGCGGCAGCGCAACTTGCCGCGAACGGGCTTCGCGACCGTCTCCGCCCCCTGCTCGCGGAACCCCGCTTCGCAGCCGGCAGTTAGCGCAACGGACGGCCGGAGCCGTCCGCGTTTGGCCGGGCAATGGCTGCACGAATCCGCAACGCCGGGACGCGACTACGCAGCAGCGCCGCCCGCTACCGTGAAGTCAGCAGATCGCTGCACACGCCGTCCTCCTGGCAGAGCCGCTACGGCCTCGACTGGACCAATTTCTTCATCGCCGACGTGCAGACCGGCTTCGGCACCTTCGTCGCCTTCTATCTGGCGCATCTCGGCTGGTCGAAAAGCGGCGTCGGCATAGCGCTGACCACCGGCACGCTCGCCGCGGTGGCCATGCAGATTCCCGGCGGCGCGCTCGCCGACGCCGTGACCTGGAAGCGCACATTGGTCGCGGCCGGCATCGTCATGATCGGCGCCGCAGCGCTGATCCTGGCGCTGACGCCGTCGCTGCCCGCGGTGCTGTTCGCCGAGTTCCTGCACGGCACGACCGGCGGCATCATTACGCCGGCGATCGGGGCGATCAGCCTCGGCCTGGTCGGGCGCAGCGCCATGTCGCTGCGCACCGGCCGCAACTACCGCTACGCGGCCGGCGGCCACGCGCTGACGGCGGCGCTGATGGGGCTCGCCGGTACCTATTTTTTCGGCGGTGCGATCTTCATTGCCGCCGCGATGCTGTGCATCCCCGCGCTCATTGCGCTCGGCTTCATCCGGCCCGAGGAGATCGACTATCGCAAAGCGCGCAACGCCGCGCCGGCGCAAGACGCATCCCATGCGCGGCTGCGCGACCTCGCCAAGAACCAGCGGCTCATTCTGTTCACCACGGCTCTGGTGCTGTTTCAGCTTGCCGACGCCTCGATGCTGCCGCTGATCGGCGAGAATTTGGCGGGCAGCACCAAGCAATCAGGCTCGCTGTGGATCTCGGGGCTGATCATCGCGCCGCAGATCGTCGTCGCCATTTTCGCGCCCTGGGTCGGCTACCACTCGGAAAAGAAAGGCCGCAAACCGCTGTTGCTGATCGGTTTCGCGCTCGAACCCGCTCGCGCGGCGCTGCTCGCCTTCACGTCGGATTACGGCTTGCTGATGGCCGCGCAGATTCTC
Source organism: Xanthobacteraceae bacterium (assembly GCA_030038995.1). Lineage (GTDB taxonomy): Bacteria > Pseudomonadota > Alphaproteobacteria > Rhizobiales > Xanthobacteraceae > BOG-931. The sequence goes on along the minus strand of JASHQS010000144.1, from coordinate 7,819 downwards.
GACGGCATCAGCGGCGCCATCATCGGCGTGCTGACCGTGCTGGTGATCACCGACCTCACGGCAGGCACCGGACGATTCAACCTCGCCCGCGGCTTCGTCGGAGCGATGCTCGGCATCGCCGCCTCGCTCAGTACGCTCGGCACCGGCTATCTGTTCCAGGGTTTTGGCACGGTCACCGGTTTTCTCGCCATCAGCGGCATAGCCGGAGCGGCGGCGGTGCTGATGTGGCTGTTCGTCGCCGAGACCAAGCCGGCGAAGTACGAGGATTAAAATGCTTTCCGTCATCCTGAGTTGCAGGGCGCGGCGTTGATCGTGTTCCTGCGCGTTGATCAACAACGGCGTATAGCCGTCGGGCGCGCCGCACCGCATCCGGGAAACCGGCTGTCACGCCGCGCGCACGCTGGCGATGAAGGTGTCGACCTTTTGATTGACCATGTCGGCGTCGCGCAACAGGCCCTGCATCTCGGATTCGGCGAGCTTGGAGGCGCCGTCGGTCTGATTGGCGGCTTCGCGCAGCCGCGCCAGGATGTCGGCCACTCTTTCGACGCAGCTTTTGGCGGACGCGGCGCTGTCGGCGATCGCGGCGGTGCCCGCGGCCTGGTCGTTGACGCAGCCGGCGATCGTTTGCGACAGGTGCTCGACATTGTGCATCGCCTTGACCATCGAAGCGATGCTCGTCGCCACCGTGGAGCAGGATGACCTCACCGCCTCGATGCGGGCGGTGATTTCGCGGGTGGCGCGCTCGGTCTGGCCGGACAGCGCCTTGACCTCGGTCGCCACGACACCGAAACCTCTGCCGGCTTCGCCGGCGCGAGCGGCTTCGATCGTGGCGTTGAGCGCCAGCAGATTGGTGCTGCCGGCGATGTCCTGGATCAAACCCACCGCGGCATTGATGTCCTGCACCGCCTGGATCAATTGCGCCATTTCGCTATCGACGCGGTGGGTTTCCGCCGCGGTGCACTTGACGAAGTCGCCGGCCTGGGCGACCTGGGCGGTGACTTCCTGAACGGCTTGCGAGATCTGCTGCGCGGCGCCCGCCACCGTCTGCACGCTGGTCGACATGACGTCGACCACCTCGGTCATGCCGGCGGACTGATCGCGCGTCTGTTCGGCGCTTTTGGCGAGCTCGGCCGAGCTTGCCGTCACCTTCTTGGCGGTTTCGTTCAGCCGCGAGGCGATCAGCTTCACCGAAGCCTCGAAATCCGCCGCCAAGGCGTTCATCTCCGCCTTGCGCAAATCGGCATGGCGCTGCTGTTCGGCGCGCTGGCGTTCTTGCATCTCGCGAATCTGCGCGGCGTTGTCGCGAAACACGCCGATCGCCTTGACCATGCGGCCGATCTCGTCGGAACGGTCGGCGTAACCGATCGGCGCGCCGAGTTCGCCGGTGGAGATCGCCAGCATGTTCCTGGTCACGTCGCGCACCGGCCCGACCATCGACAGCGCCACCAATACGCTCACCAGCGCGCTCAACGGAATGCCGACCGCAAACGCGGCGACCAGGACGGCGCGGCTCTGCCGCGCCGAGTCGACCATCGAGGCGGCGAAGTTTTGGCTCGACAGGCGGATCGATTGCGCGATCTCGTCGGTGTTCCTGGTCAGTCCCGAAAGCAGATCGTCGATTTCGCCGATCATCATGACGGCCATGCTCGGCTGCACCTGGCCCATCTCGATGGCATCCTTGGACAACTTGCCGAACTTGCGCCAGCCGTCGCGCACCTTCTCAAGGAGCTTGCGCTCGTGCTCGGGAAGGTCGCCGTGCGCCAGCAGCGTGTCGATGCGCCAGGAGATGTAGCGGTCGCGGGCCTTCAGCTCGTCCTCGGATTTTTTCAGCGTGGCGCGATCGACGCCGCTGTTCATCCACGAGACGTAGCGAAACAGCGAAATCTGCGTCTCGGTCAGGGCTTCACTGAGCCGCTCGACGGCATTCCACGTCGGCAGCTTGGACCGCGACATGGCGTCGAGTCCGGCCGCGGTCTCGGCGATGAACAGGTAGCTCCTGGCGCCGAGCACGAGCAGGCAAACCAAAAGCAGAATCGGGGCGGCGAACGCCTTGACGATGATGGGCAGATTGGCAAGCCGCCGAAGCATGATGCAAATGCGCCTTTCCGGCGCCGGCGATCAGGCGGGCCGGTGTATCGAAGAGCGGCGAAGGTATAAAGACTTAGCGGTACACCCCCACGCCGACGAAGAAGTCGCCCATCCTCTCGACGTAGCTCGATTTGGCCTCGATCAGCTTGGTGATCGGGTTCGGCCATTTGTAATCGACCCAGCCGCCGCCTTTCTTGGCGGTTTCGGACAGTTCGCGGATGAGAAACTTGCCGTCCTGGTCCTTCAGGTCGATCAAGTTCTTTCCCACCATCGCGGAATTGGCGCCGTGCGCCACGCAATCGGTACCGTCGAGCTTGTAGACGAAGGGATAGAGGTCGCGATCGTTGAACGTCCTGGCGGTGACCGCCTTGAAGGTGGCGGCGGCGCCCTCCTTGTCGAACATGGCCTCGACGCGCTTGACCATGGCCACCGCTTGGTCGCGCGTGCCGTGCGCGGGCTCCGCGGCGGCAACGGCGCCGGCGCTGCCGGCGAGCAACACCATGAAAAGTGCAAGGATCCTGAGCATCGTGTCCCCTTCGATCGGATTGGACCGCACTGCCAAAGAATGGAACCGCGCCGGCGACATTCGAATTGCGAGCTTAACAAAAGCTTAAGCGGGCATCGGTCTCGACAAATTATTAGTGGTTGTAGGCGGAGGCCGGCCGCGGCAGGGCTCAAAAATCACGCGTCTTGCCCGGCGCGCGCGACGCTGCCGCGATCGCGCCCTGCAGCCGCGCTTCGCGCCAAAACAGGAAAAATCCCGACGCGACGACGATGGCGGAGCCGACCAACAGACCCGCGGACGGCACGTCGCCCCAGACGAAGAAGCCAAATCCGATCGCCCAGACCAGCATCAGGTAATAGAACGGCGCGACCGCGGTCGCCGGCGCCAGATGCAGCGCCTGCGTCCAGAAATACTGGCCGATCGCGTTGGCAAAGCCGCTGCCCAACATCATGACGGCGTCGACCGGTTCCGGCCGGCGCCAGCCGAACAGCAGCAGGAAAGAATGAAGGAACGCGAGCGTGGTGAGCTGCCAGATCATCAGCGTATTGGCCGACTCGGTCTTGCTCATGCCGCGCACCGCGACCGTGACGCTGCCGTACAGCACCGCGTTGCCGAGCGCGAACAAGGCGCCGAGCGAGAACGCGCTGGCGCCCGGCCGCGCCACGATCAGTACGCCGACAAATCCAGTCAAGAGCGCGGCCCAGCGCGCGGCGCTGGTGCGCTCCTTGAGCCAGACGATCGACACCAAAGCCGCGAACAGCGGCGCCGAGAAATTGATCGAGACCGCGCCGGCAAGCGGCATCAGCGTGAAGGCAAGCGCAAATAGCGTTTGCGAGGTTGCCTGCGACAATCCACGCGCCAGATGATCGCGGGGGCGACGCGTGGCGTAAACTGCAAAGCCGGTCATCGGCAGCATCACGGCGGCGCAGACCACGAACGACGCCAGCGAACGCGCGAACACCACTTCGCCGACCGGATAGATGCCGACCAGCCATTTGGTCAGCGCCGAGGCGATGGCGAACAGCATGGTGGCGAGCACCATGCAGAGGATGCCGCGCGGCACATGATCCTTGCGGATTTTTTCGCCGGCGATGCGGCGCGGCGCCGTGCCTTCCGGCCGGCCGTTCACGATCGACGGATCGGCGATGCGCTGGTCCATCCTCGGCCGCGTGCGTGTCGGTGGTGCGGGATGCCCCCGCGCGCACCGAAGCATCGCGGCGGCCCGCGATCAAGTCGCATCGCCGGCATTTCGATGGGAATGCAGCGATGCGCGGCGCGCACGGCTGCAGCAGGCGCCACGGCGGAACCTTCGGTCAACAGCCGGGTTCAACGGTCGAGGAGCCGGTTCGGCTTTTCACCTTAAAGGAGTGCCCCTAATGTGCGATTACAGCCTGCATCTGGTCGCGTCGAGGCCGGCCAAGGTCGGCGACAAACTGGTCACGACGGATTTTACCCGCTCCATCACCCGCGGCTTCTCGGCCGTCGGCGAGCCGGACGTGGCGGTTTGCCTGCTGCCCGGCACCGAAATCGCGTTCGAGGAAGAAGTCCACTATGACCGCGCCTTCAGCCTGTTCGGCAAGGCTCGCGTCGAGCACAAAGTTGCCCGATTCCGCCAGGTCAACATGGACGATCCGCACGTGCATCACGACGCCCTCGAATTCCCGGGCGGCCAGATCGTGATGGTCACACGGCTGATGCCCGGCCAGCGCGCCAGCGTGCTGCAACTGCCGGTCTCCGGGCTGGAGCAGAGCCGCGCCAAGACCGCCGGGCGCGAACGCGCCGTCGAGCCGATCGCGTAGCAACGCCTTGCACAGCGCGCGGGACGTTCCGCGCGCTGGCGAGCGGCTCTTTATGACCTGCACGCGGTGAAGAAGCCGTCTTCGCCGAGCGCCGGGCCGTGTTGCGGTCGTGCAGCGCCGTCACAATGCGCGCCTGCCATGCGCGACGATGATGGCGGCGTGGCCGTCGTCCCATACGCGCAAGACGCGGCTCATGCCGGCCTCTTGCAGCAACCCGATATGGGTTTCGATGCCGCCGGACAACTGGAACAGATCATAATCCAGAAACGGCGCGCCGGGCTTGAGCAGTTGCGCGACGCCGCGGTAGCAAGCGGCGATCGCCGCCGTGGCGCCAAGGTTGTGGATCGCGATTGCCGAGACGATCAGATCGAACGGGCCGCCGACCTTGTCGACCCAGCCGGCGTCCGTCAGGTCGCATAGCACGAACGAGGTCCGGCCGGCCGCGGCGGCGAGATGGCGGCGGGCGCGCTCGAGCATCAAGCCGGAGAAGTCCTGCAGCGTGACGTGAGCGTTGGGGAACGCGCGCAGCACCTCTTCGCTGACGAAGCCGTAGCCGGCGCCGATGTCGAGCGCCGCAATCGCCGCGTCACGCGGCAGCTTGGCCAAGGCGACCATCTGCCTGATGCGCGGCCGCCGCTCGTCCTCGCGGCCGTGATCGCGCTCGATCCATTCGTCGACATAGCTTTCCGAGTGCCAATCATGCGGCCGATGCGCGTGGCCGTGCGCATGATCATGCCCGTGCTCGTGATCGTGATGCGCGTGGCCGTGTTCTTCCTGGTGCGGCGGGTGCGCGTGATTGTTGCGTTCCGGGCGCGGCTTGCGGTCGTCGATCGTCATCCTGCCACCTCTATTTCGCCGTTCGCTGTTTCTTGTATCCTACGGCGTTGCTGCGATTTTGCTTTCGTATTATCTTATTCGTATTACCTTATATGTAACGTGCGAGCATATATGACGTGCGAGCGGCGAAAGCCGCGCCGGATGGCGCCAAGATGACCATGGCTGCGACATCGAGCGGCGAACTGAGGGTCGTGCCCTCGACCTGCAGCGAATGCTCGGTGCATTGCGGCTCGCTCGTGTACGTGCGCGACGGCGTGGTCGAAGACGTCAAGCCCAATCCGTCGCACCCGCTGTCCAAGGGCGCGTTCTGCATCAAGGGCCTCAAAGGCGCGACCGGAATCACTTATTCGGATCGGCGGCTCCTGTACCCGTTGCGGCGCGTCGGCGAGCGCGGCGAAGGCAAGTGGCAGCGCGTCTCCTGGGACGAGGCGCTGGATTACGCCGCCGACCGCTTCGCCGCAGTGCGCGAGAAATACGGCCCGCCGGCGCTGATCGGCGCCTGCAACAACGTCTATTTCGGCCGCGGCATCGCGGTGGTGATGCTCTTGCGTTCGCTCGGCTCGCCGAACTGGATGATCAACCAGGACCTGTGCGGCGGCTGCCGGGCGGTGAGCCTGCGCGCGAGCGGCCTCGACATCACGCGCGGCGAGGACATCGACAACGCGCGCTGCGCGCTGGTGGTGGGCCGCAATTCCTACGACGCCGACCCGATCGAATGGATGGCGCTGAAAAAGCTGAAGAAGCGCGGCGGGCAGATCGTGGTGATCGACCCCAAGCGCATTCCCGCGGTCGGCATGGCCGACCTGTGGCTGCGCCCGAAGCCGGGCACCGACGCCGCGATCGGCCTTGCCATGATCCATGTGACGATCGAGGAACACCTTTACGACCGGGAATTCGTCGCGCGCTCCACCCATGGCTTCGACAAGCTGCGCGAGCGCGCCGCCGAATTTGCGCCGCAGCGCGCGGAGGAGCTCACGGGCGTGCCCGCCGCCGACATCGTCGCCGCCGTCCGTATTTACGGGCACGGGCCATCGACCTTCGTGAGCGGCCACGGCATCGACGCGTTTTCCGCCGGCGTGCAGACCTTCCGCGCCTTCCATTGCCTCGTCGCCATCAGCGGCAACGTCGATCGTCGCGGCGGCAATCGCCGGGTCAAGAAGCCGGGCGGCTTTCGCGATAATCTGCAGCTCGTGCACGATCCGAAATTCCGGCTGCCGCGGCAGGTCGAGGAGCAAACGCTCGGCGCCGACAGATTTCCGCTGTGGGCCGGGCCGCGCGGTTGGCAGACCGCCTGTCATAATCCGACCGCGATCGACGCCATCCTCACCGGCAAGCCCTATCCGGTGCGCGCCATGTACGTGAGCGGCGCCAATATCGTCGTCACCTATCCGAACACGCCGAAGACCGTCGAGGCGCTGCGCTCGCTCGACTTCCTGATGGCGGCGAGCGATGCGATGACGCCGACCGCGGAGCTCGCCGACATCGTGGTGCCGAAGACCACTGCGCTGGAAGAGGACGAGATTCGGCTGCAGCCCGGCGGCCCGCTGATCGCCATGACGCAGGCGGCGGTGCCGCCGCGCGGCGAGGCGCGCAACGATTTCGCGATCGCGCGCGCCTTGTTGGCCAAGATGCGCACGCGCGGCGCGGCGAGCGCGGATTTCTTGCCGTGGCAGAGCCAGGACGAGTTCATCGAGTACCTGCTCGGCGACAGCGGCGTGACCTTGCAGACGCTGCGCCGCGACGGCTACGCGGTCTATCCGTATGCGCTGGAGAATTTCGACAAATTCCCCTCGCCGACCGGCAAGATCGAGCTCTTCTCGCAGGCCATCGCCGCGATCGGCGCCGATCCGTTGCCGAATTTTGCCGCGCCGGCACGCGATGGCGCCGACGCCGAGCTGAAAGCAAAATTCCCGCTGACGCTGCTGACCGGCGACCGCGAGAAGACCTATCACCATTCGCGGTTCCGCGATCAGCCGTGGGCCAAAAAAATTTCGCCCGATCCGCGGCTGTTGATCCATCCGGCGACGGCGCGCGCCCTGGCGGTCGCCGACGGGCAATGGGTCCGCATCGAGACGCCCGGCGGCCGCGGCTCATGCAAGGTCAAGATCAGGATCAGCGAAAATACGCCCGAGGACGTAGTCTCGACCGGCATGGGCTGGTGGCGGCCCGGCAGCATGATGCCAGGCAGCGGCGCGTTCGACGTCAACATCAACGCCGCCATGACCTATGACGGCCCGTGGGACCCGATTTCCGGCTCGGTCGATTCGCGCGGCATACTCTGCCGCATCGTCGCCATTTGAACGGGCGCGGTTGCGCGCCGCTGGCTGAAGCATTCCGTTCACGTGAAATCGCATGCGTCATCGCTACGTCAATCATTGTCATGCCCCGCTTTCGCGCATAGGCGCTGACATAGGCCTCTGTTTCCCGGATGCGGTGCAGCGCGAAGCGGTGCACCGCTGATCCGGGACCGTCCCAGACTCCGCAACTTGTTACGATCCCGGGTCTGCAGCGCACCACTTCGCTGCGCTTCGTGCTGCGCTGCGCCCGGGAAACGCAGCTATGTTAGCGCCTATGCGCGAAAGCGGGGCAT
>JASHQS010000143.1 GCA_030038995.1 Xanthobacteraceae bacterium | reverse complement strand
TCATGGCCATCGTGCTGTTGATACGGCCGGCCGGCCTGTTCGGCCGGACCGCCTGATGGCGACGATCGCCGGCCAGGCGGAGTTGCACGCGCGCGACGATGGCGCGCGCAGCCTGGCCGCGGCCTTCGCCGTGATGGTGGCGTTGCTGGTGCTGGCGCCGTTCGTCGTCTACCCGGCGTTTCTCATGCAGGCGCTGTGCTTTGCACTGTTCGCCTGCGCCTTCAATCTGTTGATCGGTTATGTCGGGCTGCTCTCGTTCGGCCACGCGCTGTTCTTCGGCTGGGCAAGCTATCTCTGCGCCCACGCCGCCAAGCGCTGGGGCTTTCCGCCGGAGGCCGCGGTGCTGTTCGGCACTTTGAGCGGCGCGGTGCTCGGCCTCGTCGCCGGCAGCATCGCCATCCGCCGCCAGGGCATCTATTTCGCCATGATCACGCTGGCGCTGGCACAGATGATGTATTTCGTCGCGCTGCGCGCGCCGTTCACCGGCGGCGAGGACGGCATCCAGGACGTGCCGCGCGGCCACCTGTTCGGCGTGTTCGATCTGTCGCACGAAATGACCATGTACGCTTTCATTCTGGTCATGGTGCTCGCCGGCTTCCTGTTCATCTACCGCATCATCAACTCGCCGTTCGGCGAGGTGCTCAAGGCGATCCGCGAAAACGAGCCGCGCGCCATCTCGCTCGGCTACAAGACCGACCGCTACAAGCTGTGCGCCTTCGTGCTCTCGGCGACGTTGGCGGGCCTTGCCGGCGCGCTCAAGGCGCTGGTCTTCCAATTGGCGTCGCTGACCGACGTTTATTGGACCATGTCGGGTGAAGTCGTGCTGATGACGCTGGTCGGCGGTCTCGGCACCGTTTTCGGCCCGGTCGTCGGTGCGTTCCTGATCGTGGCCATGGAAAACTATCTGGCGCAATTCGGCCAATGGGTGCTGGTCATTCAGGGCGTCATCTTCGTCGCCTGCGTGTTGGCGTTCCGCCGCGGCATCGTCGGCGAACTGGCCCATGCGTTGGGTGTGAAGCTGTAGGCGGAAGTCAGAAGTCAGAAGTCAGAAGTGGGTTCGCAGGATATCATCAGTTTGATTCTGATTTCTGACTTCCGATTTCTGAAACCTGAAGAAGGAGTGAGCCATGAGTGCGGAAGCGCGGTTGAAGGAACTGGGCCTGGTGCTGCCGAAGCTGCCAAAGCCGGTCGCCAATTATTTGCCGTATCGGCTCGTCGGCAACGTCTTGTATCTGGCCGGCCAAGGCCCGCGCGACGAGAACGGCAACAGCCTCACCGGCAAGCTCGGCGCCGGCGTCAGCGTCGAGGAAGGCTATCGGCGCGCCCGGTTCGTCGGGCTCGGGCTGCTCGCCGCCATGCGCGACGCGCTCGGCTCGCTCGACCGCGTCGATTACATCGTCAAGCTGCTCGGCATGGTCAACGCAACGCCGGACTTCAACGACTCGCCGAAGGTGATCAACGGCTGCTCGGATCTGTTCGTCGAAGTGTTCGGCGAGGCCGGCCGGCATGCCCGCTCCGCGGTCGGCAACGTCATGCTGCCGAATCAGATCTCGGTCGAGATCGAGGGCATCGTCGCCGTCAAGCCGTGACGCCATACGTCGTTGGCGAATCCGCGCCAGCGGCGCTTCCGGTTTTGCCCACACTTATCCACATGGCGGGCCGGCCAATCTAACAACGTCGGCGCTGCCATGCGCATTTTCATTGCTCGAATCAAACGACGGTTTGAATATGAGGAGATTGCGGTTGAAAAGGCTTTTCGGCCTCCTTCATGTCGGAACGGCAAAACAGCCCGTACGACAGTCTGGCGCGCAAATGGCTCGCATTGGCGCAGCGTCGCAGGGCGCATCTGATCGAGCTTCGCGACAGCGACCGCTGGAAGCGCTATTACGCCAGAGCCGATCTTGAAGACGAATTGTTTGTGGTCGAACTCGCCTGCCGGCGATTCGCCAAGGTTGCCGGACTGGAGCCGGAGCCTGAAGTCGCGGCGGCCTGATCGCTCGGATCGGCACCCCGGGGCGCGCTTGACTCGGCCGCCGCGCTGAGGCCCTTTCCAGGTCATTGACCGCCTTGCGGACGGCCAAAAGGATGCGCAGGGCGTTGTTGCCCATGACCTGTCATCCGCAGGTTTGCACAGCTTGATCGCAGCTTGTATCAAGGCTCGGCCACGCAACCCTGCCGTCGTTCCTCAAAAAGCCACGTGAGTGATCAAGAGCCATGACGAGCGCCCTGTTCTCGCCCATCCGCCTTGCCGACCTTGAACTTGCCAACCGCATCGTGGTCTCGCCGATGTGCCAATACAGCGCTGCCGACGGGGTCGCCACCGATTGGCATCTGACCCATCTCGGCATGCTGGCGAATTCCGGCGCCGGTTTGCTGGTGATCGAGGCGACCCACGTCGAGCGGCGCGGCCGCATCACCCACGGCTGCCTCGGGCTCTATTCGGATGAGTGCGAGGCAGCGCTTCGTCGCGTGATCGCGCATTGCCGCCGCATCGGCACGGCGAAGCTGGCGATCCAGCTCGCCCACGCTGGCCGCAAGGCGTCGGCGCAGCGCCCTTGGGAAGGCGCCAAGCCGCTGTCCGCCGCCGAGGATCCGTGGCCGACCATCGCGCCCTCGGCGGTGCCGTTCGGTCCCGGCTGGCACACGCCGAGCGCCATGACCGAAGCGGACATGGCCCGTGTCAGCGCCGCGTTCACCGATGCGGCCAGGCGCGCGCTGCGCATCGGCTTCGACGCCATCGAGCTGCACTTCGCCCACGGCTATCTCCTGCACAGCTTCGTTTCGCCGCTGTCGAATAAACGCAACGACGAATTCGGCGGCTCGTTCGCGGGCCGCATGCGTTTTCCGCTCGAGGTGGTGCACTCGGTGCGTGCCGCGGTGCCGCGCGGCGTGCCGCTTGGTGCGCGAATCACCGGCACCGACTGGGTCGCCGGCGGACTGACCGGGGACGACGCGGTGGCGATGGCCAAGGCGCTCAAGGCCGCCGGACTGGACTACGTCGATATCTCGTCGGGCAACATCATCCCCGACAGCCGCTTGTCGACCGAGCCGGGCTTCAACGTGCCGTTTGCCGAGCGCGTGCGGCGCGAATCCGGCCTGCCGGTGCGCGTTGTCGGCATGATCGTCAACGCCAAGCAGGCCGAGGACATCGTCGCGCAGGGCAAGGCCGACATGGTGGCGCTGGCGCGCGCTCTGCTCGACGATCCGCATTGGGCCTGGCACGCCGCGCAAACGCTCGGCGCCGAGGTGCCGCGCCCGCCGCAATATGCGCGCACCGCTCCGAAATTATGGCCGGGCGCGGCGCTGCGCGGCTGAATGTGCGCCGCGCATGCCGCGGTCGAAGCGATGAGTAATCCGGTCCTGGTCGAGGTCTTACGCGGGGCGCTCGTCGAAAGCCGGCATCGCGGCGCCGTCGCTATTATCGATGCCGATGGCGCAACGGTGCACAGCGTCGGCGAGGCGGCGACGCCGGTCTTTCCGCGCTCCGCCGTCAAGGCCTTGCAGGCCTTGCCGCTTGTCGAATCCGGCGCCGCCGACCGCTTCGGCTTCGGCGACGAGGAATTGGCGCTCGCCTGTTCGTCGCACAGCGGCGAGGAGGGCCACGTCGCGGTGGTCGCCCGCATGCTGGGCAAAGCGGGTCTCGATGCGTCGGCGCTTGCCTGCGGGGCGCATTGGCCGGTCAATCAGGCGGCGGCGTTCGCGCTGGCCAAGACCGGCGTCGCCTCGGCGCTGCACAACAATTGCTCGGGCAAGCATGCGGGATTCTTGTGCCTCGCCCGCGCGCTGGGCGTCGATCATGCCGGCTATTGGCGGCCCGACCATGCGGTGCAACAGACCGTGCGCGGCGTGCTCGAAGATTTGACCGGCGCAGCGCTCGGTCCGGAGCGATGCGCGGTCGACGGCTGCTCGGTGCCGACCTGGGCCATTCCGCTGCGCGATCTGGCGCGCGCCTTTGCCAAATTCGGCGCCGGTCACCGGCTGCCGCGCGCGCGGGCCGACGCCGCGGCGCGGTTGCGCGCCGCCTGCGCGGCAAAGCCGTGGCACGTCGCCGGCACCGGCCGCTTCTGCACCGAAATCATGAAGCTTCTCGGCAAGCGGATTTTTGTCAAAACCGGCGCCGAAGGCATGTTTTGCGGCGCGCTGCCCGAACAAGGGCTCGGCATCGCGATCAAATGCGACGACGGCGCCGGCCGCGCCGCCGAGGTCGTGATGGCGTGCGTGATCGCGCGCTTCCTGCCGCTCGACGATGGCGAGCGCGCGGCGTTGGCGCGCTTTACGCGGCCGACCTTGCGCAATTGGAACGGCACCGAAGTCGGCACGCTGCGGGTGACCGAAGCGTTGTAGCCCGGCTGAGCGCAGCGCAAGCCGGGGGACGGCGGCGCACCGCGTTCTGCAGATACTCAGCGTACCCGGTTACCGGAAATCGACAGTTGCGCGTAGCGCGCGGCGGCGCCGTCGGTCGCGAGATCGCCGGTCACCGGTTTTTGCCATTCCATGCCGACGATGGCGCCGCGGCGGGCGCCGCTGATGAGGTTGTCGGCGATCACGCTGGCGCCGGCGCCCGGCGCCAGCGAAACGGCGATGCCGTAAGCGGCGCCGCGCACGATGTTGGCGCTGATGGCAACATCGCGCAGATAGGGTCCCCAACCGGCGGCAATGCCGGCGTGCGTGGCGTTCTCCACCACGTTGCCGCTCACCACGGTGTCGGCCTCGACGCCGATGCCGATGCCGGAGGCGTCGTTCGGATCGGTGCCCGCCGGACGCCGCGCGACGAGATTGCGGATGAGGTTGCCCTGCACCACCGCCAGCCGGCCGCCGCGGTTGAAATTCGTCACCGAGATGCCGATCGCGGCGCCGTCGACCACGTTGTTGGCGATCACCGCGCCTTCGAAGCCGTATTCGGCATAGAGCGCCACTTCGCCCAATGCCGTACAGGTATTGCCGACGATCTGCAGGTTCGAGGCCGTGTTGCCGCGCACCGCGGAAAATGCCGCGTTGCCGATGCGGTTGCCGCGCACGATCACGTTGTCGGCGCGAAAGACGTTGACGGCATTGCCATACTGGCCGGAGCCGCCGGTCCTGTTGGCGATATTTTCGATGCGGTTGTCGACCACCAGCGTGCCGTCGTCGCCGGGCGCGCTGCGCCAGACCAGGATGCCGTTATTGCCGGCGCCGCGCACATGATTGCCGGAAATCTTCAGTCCCCGCGCGTCGAGCGAGAAAATCGCCGCATCGGCGGCGCTGATGGTGTTGCCGGCGACTTCGCCGTCCACAGCCTCGAGCGCGATGCCGTTGCCGCCGCAATTGATGATGTCGCAATCGACGATGCGCAGCGAGCGGACTTGCGCAACATGGATCAAGCCGCTCTGCAGGGGCAGCGGCAGGTCGGCACCATCCAAAATAAGGCCGCTGAGGCGGATGTATTCGCCGCCGGCTGCCGAGATCAGGCTCGCGCCTGCCGCGAGCGTGATGTGGGTCGCTCCGGCAACGCCGGCGATCACCGCATGCGGCGGCAGCTTCAACTCGCCGGCGCAGTAGCGGCCCGGCGCGAGCTGCAGCACGGCGCGCGCCGTTGCGGCGCGGTCGATCGCGCGCTGCAGCGCCTTCGACTGGTCCTCGCTCGCATTGGGCCGAAGCCCGAGTGCGGCGCCGTCGATCACGGCGCGCGGCGCGGCGCCGCCAGACGGCAGCGTATCGCCTTGCGGCTGCGGTCCGGCCTGTTGCGCCCGGCGCGCCAAAACAGGCGATGCGGCCGTCGCGGTGCCGGCAGCGCCGGCGAGGGCGGCGAGGGCGGCGAACAAGCGGCGGCGATCGACGGTCATCGCGGGCTTCCTGCTCTACAAAGCGCTTTGACACATGGTGCATCAAGCGCCGTGCCACGAGCCTGTCCCGTTCCGATACAAGTGCCGTATTCGTGGGCAGCGTTAACGCTTTGCTGCCGCGGCAAGCGCAATCAGCAGGTTTTCGCCGGCGCTGATGATTTGTTGAAGCGGCAGTGATCGGAGCCTAACCCGCCGCCGCGGCCGAGCCGTCATATGGACGAGCGGAATATGGACGAACAGAACCAAGGGGTGGCCGCCGGACGCGGCGCTCAACGCGCGCCAGTATGCGTAATTGCACAGATAGGTTCCCGCGTCGCGCGACACGCGTACCGGCACCGCGCAGCCGCGCACCGCAGCGGCAAGCCGGGCAAACGGGGCGCGGCCGCGGCGTGCCGCTGGCGCACTGAACTCGATCGTGCAGTGGCGCGCCCGCTGGTTGGCGGCGTCGGGCCATAGCGGCGCCATCGCATTGCGTGCCCGCGTCTCGATGCGCAGCTCGCGCGTTCGCCCGGCAAGGCCGAACATCAAAACGATGTCCGGCCGCTGCGCCAACAGCAGCGGCAGATCGCGGTCGACGCATGCGTACTCCGTGGCGAAGACGTGCGCGTTGCGCTCGAGCCCCGCCAATGCCGGCCGCCGCCTGCGGGCGAGCGCGTTGGCGAGGAGGCCGCTCGGATTGAACGGCGCTCGCGGAAACGGCCCGAAGCCGGTGATGAGCACGCGCATTTTTCTTGTTCAGCGTTCGAGCATGGCGGCGAGCCGCTCGCTGGCTTCGGCCACCGCCAAGCGGCCGGCGGCGACCTCGGCTTCGATGCGCGGCAGCTCGGCCTTGAACGTGCGGTCGGAACGCAGCGGCGCGAACAGCCGCTCCTCGAGCATGGCCCACATCCATTTGACCTGCTGTTCGCCGCGCCGCGCGGCAAGCTCGCCGGAGCGCGTCAACCGCTCGCGATGGTCGAGGATTTTCGTCCACATCGCCTCGATGCCGTCGCCCTTGAGCGCCGCGCACGTCGCCACGGGCGGCGACCAGTTCGGCGACGGGTGGGCGAGGATGTGCAGCGCCGCTTCGTATTCGGCGGCGGCCGCCCTGGCGCGCGCCGCGTTGTCGCCGTCGGCCTTGTTGACGGCGATCATGTCGGCCAATTCCACGACGCCTTTTTTGAGCGCCTGCAATTCGTCGCCGGCTCCCGGCAGCACCAGCACCAGAAAGAAATCGGTCATGTCGGCGACCGCAAGCTCCGACTGGCCGACGCCGACGGTTTCGACCAGCACCACGTCGTAACCGGCGGCTTCGCATAGCAACATGGTCTCGCGGGTCTTGGCCGCGACGCCGCCGAGCGTGCCCGAGGTCGGCGACGGCCGGATGAAGGCGCCGGCGTCGTTGGCCAGATGCGCCATGCGCGTCTTGTCGGCGAGGATCGAGCCGCCGGTGCGGCGCGACGATGGATCCACCGCCAGCACCGCGACCTTGCGGCCGCGGCGCGTGAGCAGCGCGCCGAGCGCATCGATCAAGGTCGATTTGCCGACGCCGGGCGCCCCGGTAATGCCGACGCGGATCGCCTTGCCGGTCGCCGGCAACAGCGCCTGCGTGAGCGCGGCGGCGGCGCGCCGGTGGTCGGCGCGTTTGCTCTCGACCAGCGTGATCGCGCGCGCCAGCATCGTGCGGTCGCCGGCGCGGATCGCCTGCGCCAAATGTTCGACGTCGGGCGGAGCGGACAGCGTGGCCATGGCGTGTCATCGGTCGTGGTAAAGCGTCCGTCAAGCGCGGCGCCCAAATCGCGCCCGCCGGCCCAAATTTGTGCGCCGAATGACCGCGATATCGTCGAACTAGGGCCGCATCGCCGGGCTGTCATCGGACCCTTCGTCGCGACGCGGCGTCGTATGCCCATCCTCAACCACGGAGACGACGATGAACTGGGACCGCATTCAACTCGATTGGATGATCTTCAAGGACAAGGTTCGGGACAATTGGATCAAGCTGACCGACGAGGATGTCACCCGCATCGGCGGCCGTCGCGATGAGCTGATCGGCCGGCTGCAGGCACGCTACGGCTTTGCCAAAGCCGAAGCGGCGCGCGAAGTCGAGGCCTGGATGCGGTCGCTCAAACGCGCCGCCTGATGCCGGCGGCCGGGCCGGGCGGAGGCGCCGGGTGGATCGCGTTGTTCCGTTATTGATGGTGACTGTTTTGGCGGCTGCCGCTGTCGCGCCAGCGCACCGCACGGTGCTCGGAGCGTGAAACCGCGAAGCGGTGACGAGAACGGTTCAAATCTGCCGCGGGCAAACTATGCCCGATATCGCGGGCAAGCTTTCAGCTCGTGTGCTTCAGCGGTTCAATGAGATCAGGCCTTCCCGAAGGCGTGGCGGGCAAACTATGGGCCTCGGCGGCGCTGCCGCCGCTTACCGTTCGGGCAGCGGAATGAACTCGGTGCTGTCGCCGGGCACGAGCGGAAAGCGGCCGGCCTGCCAATCGGCCTTGGCGGCCTCGATGCGGTCCTGGCGCGAGGACACGAAATTCCACCAGATGTGGCGCGGCCCGTCCATGGCAGCGCCGCCGACGACGATGACATGCGCGTCGCGCATCGCGCGCACGGCGATGCGATCGCCGGGACGGAGCACCAGGAGCTTGTCCGGGCCGAAGGCGACGCCGCCGATGTCGATCTCGCCGTCGATGGCATAGACGGCGCGCTCTTCGTGCGCCGTCTCCAGCGGCAGCACCGTGCCGGCCTTCAGGCGCGCCTCGGCAAACAGCGTCTCCCACAACGCCGCGACCGGCGAGCGCAGGCCATGAAACGCGCCGGCAACGACGCGCAACGTCATGCCATTCTCGCTCAGCTCGGGAATGTCTTTGGCCGCCGTATGGGCGAAAGCCGCCGCCGTCTCTTCGTCCTTTGCCGGCAGGGCGACCCACAATTGCAGCCCGTGCAGCGGCTCGCCGCCGCGGCGGCGCTCCGCGGCGGTGCGCTCCGAGTGCACGATGCCGCTTCCGGCGGTCATCCAGTTCACTGCGCCGGGATGGATCGGCATCGCGTTGCCCAGGCTGTCGCGATGCACGATCTCACCGTCGAACAGATAGGTGACGGTGGCAAGGCCGATATGCGGATGCGGCCGCACGTCGACGCCGTTGCCGGCGCTGAATACGGCCGGCCCGAAATGATCGAAGAAGATGAACGGCCCGACCATGCGGCTTTGCGCCGACGGCAGCGCGCGATGCACCTGGAAATCGCCGAGATCGACCGTGCGCGGCACGACCACGTGCGCGACGGCCGCGCACGACTGGGCGTCGCCGGGGATGGGGTCTTTGGCCGGAAAGAAGCTCATGACAGTGCCTGCAGATAGTCTCTGGCCGATGAACTTACCAGATCCGGCTTGCGTCGTCCGCTGGTCGGCCGTCCGCCGTCAGCCGGCCTTCGCCACCGCCTCGGCAATGAACCGCGGCAGCGCGAAGGCGGCGACGTGCACCTCCGGCGTCCAGTATTGGGTCGCAAAACGGCCGGCGCTGCGATAGCGCGCCGCGATCGTCTTGGCCGGCGTGCGGCGCAGGTTCTTGTCGTCGGTGGCCCAGCCCATCGCCATATGGCCGCCCACGTAGGTCGGAATCGCGGCGACGTAGCAGGCGCCATCGGCGAACAGCGAGCGAAACTTGCCGATGCTGGAGGTCAGTTCGGACGGCTGGAAGATCGGCACGCCGTTCTGCGTCACCAGCACGCCACCCTTGTTCAGGCAGCGTTTGCAACCGGCATAGAACTTGGCGCTGAACAGCACCTTGCCGGGGCCCTGTGGATCGGTCGAATCGACGATGATGACGTCGAAGCGGCGGTCGGTGCGGGCGACATATTTCATGCCGTCGTCGATAACGCTCTCGAAGCGCTTGTCGGCGAACACCGGCTTGGTGAATTCGGGAAAATGCTCCTTGGAGAACTCGATCACTGCGGGGTCGATCTCCACCTGGGTCAGGCGCCTGACGGTCTCGTGCTTGAGCACCTCCTCGGCGATGCCGCAATCGCCGCCGCCGATGATGAGCACGTCGCGCGCCTTGCCGTGGGCGAACAGCGGCACGTGCGACATCATCTCCTGGTAGATGAACTCGTCCTTCTTGGTGATCTGGGTGGCGCCGTCGAGCATCAGCATCTTGCCGAAGAACGGCTGCTCGAACAGCACCAGGTGCTGGTGCTCGGTCTGCAGCT
This sequence comes from Xanthobacteraceae bacterium, assembly GCA_030038995.1. Taxonomy (GTDB): domain Bacteria; phylum Pseudomonadota; class Alphaproteobacteria; order Rhizobiales; family Xanthobacteraceae; genus BOG-931. The sequence continues at coordinate 1,207 of JASHQS010000143.1, read as the reverse complement.
CGTAGAGCACTTTCTCGACCCTGAAGGTCAGGCGGAAGCCGAGATCGTCGAACAGCGTCTCGGCAATCCAGCGTTCGTCCGCCATGGCGCCCTCCCGTTTTCGACAGACAAACGGCCGGGATCGGTCCCGGCCGCTCACCCTCAATTGCTCGACGCCGCGGCCGGCGCGGCCGGTCAGGCCTGTCTGCCGCGCAACAGCTCGTCGACGACCACCTGCTTCGCCGAAAACGCCTCGCGCAGCACCGGGATGCAGGCGTCCGGATCGGCCGAGCCGCACATGAACACGTCGAGCGCCGCGTAGCCGGCTTCCGGCCAGGTGTGGATCGAGATGTGGCTTTCCGCCAGCACCGCCACGCCCGACACGCCGCTCGGCTGGAAGTGGTGCAGATGGATGTGCAAGAGCGTGGCGCGCGCGGCGGCGACGCAGCGCCGCAGCGTCGCCTCGATGTGGTCGATGTCGTCGAGCCGCTCGGCGCCGCGCAAATCGACGATCAGATGCACGCCGGCGCAGCGCACGCCGTTGCGGACCGCGAAATGATCACTGGGCTGTTCTGCAGGCTCCGCCGGCAGCGGCGCCGCGACTTTCAGCTTGACCTTCCTGTCTTCCTTTCGGGCGGTGCCTGGGATCCCCAAGCCCTTCACCGATCGCAAGAGGGCGCGTTGGCTCATGCCGTCCTCCCCAACCAGAGATGAGAACCCGAGATGCCGGCGAGCCGGCGCCGCGGAAAGCAAAGCCGCCACTGATCTGGTTCAAGCGCGAACTGATCAACAGCGGCAAAGTCCCCACATAAATGCTGAGCGCGGGGAGTCAAGCAGATTCTGCGGAAAAACAATTAAAGCTTCCTGTCGTTCCTCAGTTTTCTGATGGCGAGCGAAATCAGAGCGCCACTGCGCGACGCCGGGTCGCGCGCGGCGTCGCGCTTGCTCTGCGGCGACTCGCCGCTAAGCTCGGCGCCGTCGAGGGTCGAACAGAACAGCGAGGACAGGAATGAACGCCACGTTCGCGTCGAGCGCCGCGACGGCGCAGAAGTCCGCAGACCAAGGGCGTTTTCACGGACTTTTTTTCCGCGCCTGCGCCTGCTGCCAGGCCGCGGTGCTGCCGCACGAGCCGGCGCGACGCAGGTTTCTCGCCGGCGGCCTCGCCGCGCTCGGCCTCGGCGCGTCGGCCGCGGCCGCCGCCTTGGTGAAGCCCGTGCGCGCCCGGACG
>JASHQS010000142.1 GCA_030038995.1 Xanthobacteraceae bacterium | reverse complement strand
GCAGGCGATCCTCGACCGCTACAACGAGCTGGCGGCCAATTATTCCGACGCCACCGCCGACGAGATGACCAAGCTGCAGGACGAGATCGAGGCCAAGGGCCTGTGGGATCTCGACTCCAAGGTCGATCTGGCCATGGATGCGCTGCGCTGTCCGCCCGACTATGCCGAGGTGGCGACCTTGTCGGGCGGCGAGCGCCGCCGCGTCGCGCTGTGCCGGCTGTTGCTCGAGCAACCCGATCTGCTCCTGCTCGACGAGCCGACCAACCATCTCGACGCCGAATCGGTGCTGTGGCTCGAAGGCCATCTGCGCGATTATCCGGGCGCCATCCTCATCGTCACCCACGACCGCTACTTCCTCGACAACGTCACCGGCTGGATTCTCGAGCTCGACCGCGGCCACGGCATTCCCTACCAGGGCAATTACTCGTCCTGGCTTACGCAGAAGCAGAAGCGGCTCGAGCAGGAAGGCCGCGAGGATGAGGCGCGCCAGCGCTCGCTCGCCCGCGAGCAGGAATGGATTACCGCCTCGCCGCGGGCGCGGCAGGCCAAGTCGAAGGCCCGCTACGAGCGCTACGAGGAGCTGCTCAAAAAGGCCGGCGAGAAGCAGGCGCAGTCCGCACAGATCGTCATTCCGGTCGCCGAACGGCTCGGCCAGAACGCCATCGCCTTCGAGCACCTACGCAAAGGCTTCGGCAACAATCTGTTGATCGACGATCTGACGTTTCAGTTGCCGCCCGGCAGCATCGTCGGCGTCATCGGCGCGAACGGCGCCGGCAAGACCACGCTGTTCCGCATGATCACCGGCCAGGACAAGCCGGACAGCGGCGCCATCACCATCGGCGAATCCGTGCATCTCGGCTACGTCGATCAGTTGCGCGACTCGCTCGACGGCAGCAAGACCGTGTGGGAGGAAATTTCCGGCGGCCTCGATCAGCTCGCGCTCGGCAAGCGCGAGGTCAATTCGCGCGCCTACTGCGCCGCCTTCAATTTCCGCGGCGCCGACCAGCAGAAGAAGGTCGGCCAGCTCTCCGGCGGCGAACGAAACCGCGTGCATCTCGCCAAGATGCTCAAATCCGGCGCCAATGTGCTCCTGCTCGACGAGCCGACCAACGATCTCGACATCGATACCTTGCGCGCGCTCGAAGGGGCGCTGGAGGATTTCGCCGGCTGCGCCGTTCTCGTCAGCCACGACCGCTGGTTCCTGGACCGCATCGCCACCCACATCCTCGCCTTCGAGGGCGACAGCCACGTCGAATGGTTCGAGGGCAACTTCCAGGACTACGAGAAGGACAAGATGCGCCGTCTCGGCACCGACACGGTCATGCCGCAGCGCATCAAGTACAAGAAATTTTCGCGCTGACTTGTTGTTATCGGCCCTGCCGCGATTGCCGTGGCGCATCCGGGCGCGGTGGGCGCGCAATACACCCGCGGGGCAGCATAGGCGCTAACATAGCTGCGTTTCCCGGGCGCAGCGCAGCACGAAGCGCAGCGAAGTGGTGCGCTGCAGACCCGGGATCGTAACAAGTTGCGGAGTCTGGGACGGTCCCGGATCAGCGGTGCACCGCTTCGCGCTGCACCGCATCCGGGAAACAGAGGCCTATGTTAGCGCCTATGCGCGGGGCAGGGCATCGATGCACGCGTTTCCGCATCACGGATCGAGCTCGGTGTCCCAGTACAGATAATCGAGCCAACTGTCGTGCAAATAGTTGGGCGGAAACAGCCGGCCGTTGCGGTGCAGGTGCTGCACGCTCGGCTGGAACGGCTTTTGCGCCGGCCACATGTTGGATTCCGACGGCGTCATGTTGCCCTTGCGCAGGTTGCACGGCGAGCAGGCGGCGACGACGTTGTCCCAGGTCGTATGGCCGCCGCGCGAGCGCGGCACCAGGTGGTCGAAGGTGAGATCGTCGCGCGTGCCGCAATACTGGCAGGAAAAGCGGTCGCGCAGGAACACGTTGAAGCGGGTGAACGCCGGGTGGGTCGACGGCTTCACGAACGTCTTCAGCGACACTACGCTCGGCAGCTTGATCTCCAGGCTCGGGCTGCGCACCGCGCGGTCGTAATTGGCGACGATGTTGACCCGCTCGAGGAACACCGCCTTGATGGCGTCCTGCCACGACCACAGCGACAGCGGGTAATAGCTCAGCGGCCGAAAGTCGGCATTGAGCACCAGCGCCGGAAATCCGGAAGCGACCAGCGAGGGCGTCGGCGGGGGTACGTGCGCGTTCACGGTAGCTCCTGGCAATGGCGCGCCGTCGCACTCGGCCCTGCAGCGCCAGTTTATAGTCAGACGTGACGGGATTGTGAAGCCCACTCCGAGGCTTATGATCGGCCGCGCGCGCCGGCTGCCGCCGCCCCGGCTTCAGTGCAGCACGTCGGCGAGGGCCGCGACGATGGTGCGGCTTTGGAACGGCTTGGTGATCACCTTGGCGCCGGGGCAGGCACTTTCGATTTGCCGCGTATTCATCTGGCCGGTGAAGAACACGAAGGGGATGCCGTGGCGGTGTAATTGCGCGGCCACCGGCAGCGTCGTGTCATGGCCGAGGCGGAAGTCGAGGATCGCGGCGCTGATGTGGTTGGCTTCGATAAGGCGTTCCGCCTGGGCCAAGGTGCGGCACGGCCCCACCACCATGGCGCCGGCCCCGGCCAGGATACTGTCGATCTCGGTGGAGATGAGAAAATCGTCTTCCACAACCAGGATGCGGGCGCCGTTCAGGGCTCGGGCCGCTTCAGCGTATGTCACCGCCGCCATTCTCCGCGGGCTTGGATAATGGCAGCTCGATGGTGCAGATCAGGCCGCTGCGTTTGAACTCGCGTCTGACGGTCGCGCTCGAAATACCGTTTTCGATCAGAGCGCTGCCGAAGCCGCTGGTCACGGGCTGCTGGACCGGAGGGCCGCCTTGCTCATGCCAGACAACTTTCAGCACGCGGGGATCGTTCCGCGTCACGGTCCACTCGACGGTGACGCTGCCCTTGGGGCACGACAGGGAGCCGTGCTTGGCGGCATTGGTGGCGAGTTCGTGCAGGATCAATCCGAACGGCGTGGCGAGGTCGGCCGGCATCGTCACCGGTTCGCCGCCGATCTGCACCCGGCCCGGATTGTCCGACGTGTAGGGTTCGAGTTGGCTGCGCGCCAAGGTGGCGAGGTCGGCGCCCTCCCAGTCGGAGTTGACCAGCAGCGTGTGCGCGCTGGCGAGCGCGGCGAGGCGGCCGTCAAAGCGCTGCACGAATTGTTCGCTCGACTTGCTGGTGCGCAGCGATTGGTGGGCAATCGCCTGCACCACGGCGAGCGTGTTGCGCACGCGATGCGCCAGCTCGCCGAGCAGGAGCTGCTGGCGCCGCTCCCACTGCTTACGCTCGGTGACGTCGCGGGTGCTTTCCAGCGCCAATCGCTTGCCGGCCATGGTTTTCAGCACGATGCGGGTTTCGATCGTAAGCTCGCGCCCGTTCTTGGTGCGGTGCCTGACTTCGCCGCTATAGCTTCCGTCGGCGAGCAGCTTGGCGCGCAATTCGGCGAACGACGAGCCCGGAATCTGGGTGGCGAGCAGCTGGTCCTTGCGCCTGCCGACCGCTTCAGCGCTCGAGTAACCGTAAAGCTCCTCGCTGCCGCGGTTCCAGAACACGATGCCGTCGTCGAAGTCCCAGATGAAAATCGGGTCGCGCGACAATTCGACCAGGCGCTGACCCTGGCTCAGGTTTTCCTCGCTGACCCGCAGCGCCTCGTCGACCTGGCGGCGCTCGCTGATGTCGACGAAGGTGATGACCACGCCGTCGATCTTGTCGTCGGCGGTGCGGTACGGCCGCATCCGCATGTCGTACCAGCGGTCGGCGCGGCTGCGCACCTCGTGACGGATCGGCGTCAGATTGGCCAGCACGGCACGCGCGTCCTTCACCAAATCATGATATTCGAGCTGATGGGAGATGTCGGTGATGGAGCGGCCCTCGTCGGCGGTCGTGATGCTGAACAGATCGGTCATGCGGTCGGTGAAGCGCTTGATGCGCAGGCCGGAATCCAGGAACAGCGTGCCGATGTCAGTGGCCGCCACCAGGTTGCGCAAATCGCTGTGGGCGCGCGAGACCGCCTCGAGCTTGAGCTTCAGCTCGCTGTTGACCGTCTGCAGCTCCTCGTTGATCGATTGCAGCTCTTCGTTGGCGGCGCGCAGTTCCTCGTTGGCGGCGTCGGATTCCTCGCGCACGGTGCGCAGCCGCTGCACGGTTTCGTCGCCGGCCGACGCGCCGATCACCGGCTTCTTGTCGTTGCTCTCCTGTTCGGCCGTATCGTTATCCGCCACGGTGCTGCTCCGCCACCATAACACAAAGCATACGCGCAAAGGTCGGGATGGTGCCAGCAAATCCCCGCCCGGCGGAATAATTGATGTCGCATGCACGCCGTGGCTGCAGCAGCGGCGGAACCGCAATGGCGACGCGTCGTTGTCCGCAGAGGGCGGCAGCGGAGCAACGCTACCGCTGCCACGTCGGCCACACCTACAGGCGACGGCAGAAGCCGCGGCGGAGTGACGAAGGACCGCCGCGCCGGCAGCCCGCCGGCAAAAGTCCCTAGCCGACAGCGGCCTTGTTGATGCGCGCCGGCGGCACTGTGGCGGAGCGTGGCGCCTCTTCGATTGCCGCGGCGGCCGCCGCGTCACGCTGCCCGTGCGGCAGGTCAAGCGAGAAGCGGCAGTTGAGCCCGCTCGGCAAAAATCGCATCTCCACCATGCCGCCGAACTGACACAGGCCTTTGTGCAGGAGCGTGGTGCCGAAGCCCTCGCGGCGGCTTGCGGCGGGCGGCGGTCCGCCGCTCTCCAGCCAGTCGAAAGCGACACGCTCGTTGTGCTTGATCCAGGATAGCGCGACGCGGCCCTGCGAAGTCGACAGCGCGCCGTATTTGGCGGCGTTGGTGGTCAATTCGTGAAACACCAGCGCCAGCACGGTCGCGAGCTCGGACGGACATTCGAAGTCATCGCCGTCGAGCTTGAAGCGCGAGTCGTCGTACGGCGCAAATTCGCCGGCCAGAATCGCGCGCAGCGCCGCGCCGCGCCACCCGGTCTTGATCAACAGGTCGTTGGTTACGGCGAGCGCGGCGATGCGGTCGTGCAATTTGGTGCGCAGCTCCGGCTGACCGCGCAGCGTGCGGCTGATCACCGATTCGACGATCGCCAGCGTGTTCCTGATGCGGTGCGCCAGCTCGCGATTGAGCAATTGCCGGCGCTCCTGTTCGTCGCGCAGCCGCCACAACAGATCGCGATAGCTTTTCGCCGCCCAAACGATCACCAGCGAGGACACGGCGAACAGGAAATAGCTGACGATCCACTCCCGGTCGAAGGCGTGGGACGTCCAGTCGGGCGGAACAAAGAACCAGAATGCCGCGACCGCGCCGGCGGCGGCGGCGAAGCTGCCGGCGCGCCAGCCGCCGACCAGCGCCGCGACCAGCGTCGCCGAGTAGTACGGCGCGAACACCGCGCTCGCCGGGCTGATCTCGCCGATCGCCATGCGAACAATTGTCGCGATGGCGACGCAGACCAGCGCGAAGACGAATGCAGCGAGCGAACGCGGCGGCAGCCCGCCATGCCACAGCTCGCGCCAGCGCGCCAAGACCCGTTGCATCATCGGCGGTTCCCGAAACGGCCGCCCCGGAGACTCGTTGAACACAACTGAAGCCGAATTTGCGGACAATGCGGTTGCCATCCGCGGCTGCAAGGTGACCGGCCCATCGCGGCAAATTGGGGGACGCGGCACGGGCGGGCGGTTCACATTCGCGCGACCGCGCCGCGACTTCAAGCGCGGCGGACGCCGCAACCCTGCCTCGGGTGAACCAAGTTGCCGCAGCGCGCATTGAGCCATCAGCCGCTAGCGCGCGGCCGGCGCGCGGGTTGCGATCTATTGTCGCAAACATTTTGCGCACGCCATGAACAGCGCGATCTTCGCCAGCATCGTCGATTTTTGCCTGCGCCGCAGCTCGCTCGTCGTCTTGGCCGGCGTGCTCGTTCTGGCGGCATCGAGCGTCTATGTGGCGCGCAATTTTGCCCTCAACAGCAACATCAACTCGCTGTTGTCCCCCGATCTGCCGTGGCGCAAGCGCGACGCCGCCTATCAGAAGGAGTTCCCGCAGCTCGCGCACTCGATCGTCGCCGTGGTCAGTGCGCCGACGCCGGAATTCGCCGGCGCCGCCGCCGGGTCGCTGGTCGCGCAACTGGCGCCGCAAAGCAACGCGTTCCATTCGGTATCGGCCGGCCAAGGCGGCGAATTCTTCGCCCGCAACGGCCTCCTCTACCTGTCGCCGGACGATCTTTCCGCCCGGCTCAACAAGCTGCGCCAGGCGGTGCCGCTGATCCGGGTGCTGGCGTCCGATCCGTCGCTGCGCGGGCTGTCGCGTGTGCTCGGCATGGGCCTGGAGGGCGTCGCCGTCGGCCGCATCGGCCTCGACGCCATGGCGCCGCCGCTCAACATGGCGGCCGACACGCTTGAGGCTGCGCTCGCCGGCAAGCGCGCCACATTTTCCTGGCAGGTGCTGGTCAACGGCGCGGCGCGCCGTGAGGACCTCAACCGCCTCATCAACATCTGGCCGGTGCTCGATTACGCCGCGCTCGAGCCCGGCCAGGCGGCGACCGCGGCGATCCGCAAGACCGCCACTGCCGCGCATCTCGACACCCGGTACGACGCCACGGTGCGCCTGACCGGCCCGATCCCGCTGGCCGACGCCCAATTCGCCACCTTGCGGCAGGGCGTTTGGGTCAACGCCATCATCACCGCCGCCATCATCCTGATCGTGCTGTGGCTGGCGCTGCGCTCGGTGCGCATCGTGCTCGCGGTGGTCATGACGATTTTCGTCGGCCTCGTCGCCACCGCCGCATTGGGGCTGCTCCTGGTCGGCGCCTTCAATCCGATTTCGGTGGCGTTCGCCATGTTGTTCGTCGGCCTGGGCGCCGACTTCGCCATCCAGTTCAGCGTCCGCTACCGGGCGCAGCGCCACGAATTGCACGAGCTCAGGCCGGCGCTGGTCGACGGCGCCCGCTATGTGGGCGCGCCGCTGACCTTGGCGGCGCTCGCCGCGGCGGCGGGCTTTCTGTGCTTCGTGCCGACCAGTTATCGCGGCATCGCCGAGCTCGGGCTGATTGCCGGCGTCGGCATGATCGTCGCCTATGTGGGCGCCATGACGCTGTTGCCGGCGCTGTTGTGCCTGTTCAGGCCGCCGGCCGAGCCGCGGCCGCTCGGCTATGGCGCCATGGCGGCTGCCGACCGCTTCATGCAGCGCCACCGCATCGCCATCGTCACCGTCACCTCGCTGGTCGTGCTGGCGGCGTTGCCGTCGCTGGCGTGGCTGAAGTTCAATTTCGATCCCAACAGCCTGGAGGTGCCGAATACCGAGGCCGAAGCGACGCTGCGGCAGTTGCGCGGCGATCCGCGCATCGTCTTCGAAGGCGCCGACGTGCTGACGGCGCCCGCCGCCGCCGCCGCGGTGGCCAAACGCATCGCTGCGCTGCGCGAAGTCGGCAGCACCAGGACGCTCGACGACTTCATTCCGGCCGATCAGCACCGCAAGCTGGCGAGCATTGCCGGTGCGGCGGCTGCGATCGAGCCGGCATTGCGCGAAAAGCCGGCGCCGCCGCCTTCCGATGCCGACAATGTCGCCGCGCTCGAGGGCGCGGTGAAGGCGCTGCGGGATGCCGCGGGCGAACGGAGCGGACCCGGCGCCGCCGCCGCCCGCCGGCTGGCCAAAAATCTTCAAGCGCTGGCCGTCGCGGCGCCGCAGGTGCGGCAGCGGGCGCAAGCCGCCTTCGTCGCCCCGCTCAAGATCGACCTGCAGCAGATCGGACAATCGCTGCATCCGCAACAAGTGACGCGCGCCAACCTGCCGGGCGATCTGCTGGCCCAGTGGCAGGCGCCGAACGGGCAAGTGCGCACCGAGATCATACCGCAAGGCAGCGCCACCGATTCGGCGGCGATCAGCCGCTTCGCCCGGGCGGTACTCGCGGTCGAGCCGAATGCGACCGGCGAGGCGATGGAGATTTACGAGTGGGGCAACACCGTCACCGGCGCCTTCATCAAGGCCGGCGTGCTGGCGGTCTGTTCGATCGCCGTGCTCTTGTTCCTGGTGCTGCGGCGGATCGGCGACGTGCTGTTGACGCTCATTCCGCTCTGGGTCGCGGCGGCGGCGACGCTCGAAATCTGCGCCTTGAGCGGCTTTGCGCTCAATTACGCCAACATCATCGCGCTGCCGGCGCTGCTCGGCGTCGGCGTCGCCTTCAAGATCTACTACGTGATGGCGTGGCGCCGCGGCGAAGCGAATTTTCTGCAGTCGAGCTTGACGCGCGCGGTGTTCTTCAGCGCGGTGATGACGGCGACCGCGTTCGGCAGCCTGTGGTTCTCGGCGCATCCGGGCATTTCCAGCATGGGCAAGCTGTTGGCGCTGTCGCTCGCCTGCACGCTCGGCGCCGCCGCCCTGTTCCAGCCGGCGCTGATGGGCCCGCCGCGCACCGCCAAGCCCGCCGACGCCGCGGATTCGGACCGTACGCCGCCGTAAGCGAATCTTAAGCCTAACGACGTTTCGGCGCTATCGTTTGCGAACGGCGAACGCGGCCCGCGGCAAACGGTTTGTCGGCGCAACGTTCGATTAACAACGCTTGCAAGAAGCGGCGTTCGGCGGTTTGGACAAACAAAAATCAATGCTCTTGTTCTATTGCGAACGGGACTTGGCAAACGCCCGGTTCCACCATTACGGCAGCGACCATGATTGGCAAGCTCACGCGTCGATTGATCCGCGACCGCGGCGGCAGCACGTCGTTGATGTTCGGGCTGTCGCTCATCCCGATCATCTTTCTGGTCGCATTGGGCCTGGATTTCTCCGCCGCGGCGCAGAAGCAACTGCAGCTCGACGCCGCTGCCGACGCCGCCGCGCTGGCGGCGGTGGCGCCCTCCAGCATGATGCAGACCACGGCGCAGGCGCAGACCACCGCGACCAACATCTTCATGGCCCAGGCGTCGCTTGTTCCCAGCCTGAACTACAGCGCGCCGACCATCAACGTCGTCCAGAACGGGCTGACCCGCACCGTGACGGTCAACTACACGGCGTACTCGATAAACAGCTTTCCCAACGTCTTCGCGCTGCTCACCAATAGCTCGGAGAACACGTGGACCGTCAACGGCTCGTCGACCGCCACGTCGACGACCTCGCCGAACATCAATTTCTATCTGCTGCTCGACAACTCGCCGTCCATGAACATCGCGGCGACGACGTCGGGCATCAACACCATGGTCGCCAATACCCAGGCGCAGGGCGGCTGCGCCTTCGCCTGCCATGAAAGCAACCCGAAGGCCGACGATCTCGGCAATCCCAACGGCGAAGACAATTATACGCTGGCGCAGAACCTCGGCGTGGTGACGCGGATCCAGAACATGGCGACGGCGACGGCGACGCTGATGCAAACGGCCACGCAGATGATGGAGTCCAACAACGCCAGCTGCCCGAACGGCCCGGACTGCTATCAGATGGCGATCTTCACCTTCAACGTGCAAGGCCAGAACGGCAGCAATTGCAACAACACGTCGATTCAGGTCATCTATGCACCGGGCTGCGCGGCCTCGTCGAACCTGAGCGCGGCCCAGACCGCCGCCGCCGGCATCGACGTTCTGGAGGTCTGCTCGAACAATTACCTGGCCTGCAACAACGACAATAACGATACCGACACCAGCTTTGAGACGGCGATGTCGGCGATCAGCAGCATCATGCCGAGCCCGGGAACCGGCTCGTCGGGCAGCGCTCCGCAAGAGGTGCTGTTCCTGGTCACCGACGGCGTCGACGACGAAGTGAACAGCACTTCCTGCTCGCAGCCGCTGGTCGACGGCAACCGGTGCCAGCAGCCGTTCAACACCACCTGGTGCACCACCATCAAGAACAGCGGCATCCGCATCGCGGTGCTCTACACCGAATATCTGCCGCTGCCGACCAATAGCTGGTACAATTCCTGGATCAGCCCGTTCCAGGACCAGATCGGCACCAACATGCAAAGCTGCGCCTCGCCCGGATTGTTCTTCCAGGTCACCACCGACGGCGACATCACGGCGGCCATGCAGGCGCTGTTTCAGCAGGCGGTCAGCAGCGCGCGGCTGTCGCAGTGAACGTCCGGCGCGGCGTTGCGGCGCCGCTCGCATCAAAAATTCCAACCGGCGTCGCGCTGCGCCGTCGATCGCAACGGCCAGCAAAGGTTGCGAAAGGATTTTTCCGTCAAGGGCGCGCGGGGTCCCCATCGCGCCAAAGCGCGATGGGGCGCCGCGATGCGTCGCCTTCGGCGGTCGAAGACCCTTGACGGAAAAATCCTTTCGCAACACGCGACAGCCGTTGCCATCGACGGCTTTCTCCGATCGACAAGAATTCAACCGGATGCAAAGTGCCGGCAATCGCGCTGCGGCTCGAACCGCTTCGCGGATGCAGCGCGTGAAGCTGCCGCTCGCCCCGCCGGGGCGTCAGCACACGTTGTTGTAGGTTATGCAATTCGACTGCCGCGGATAAAAATATTGGTTCTCATAAATGTTGATCGTGCCGGTGAGCACGACGCCGAACTGCGGATTGTACGGGTAGGTGACCTCGCCGAGGATGAGCGCGGTGCCGGTCGGCAGCGTCTGCAATGCGGCGGGCAGCGTGACCGATGAGCCGACGGCGCGGCCGGTGCCGCCGTTGGACGCGCTCCACGTCACTTGCGCGGCGCCGCTGCCGTTGGTGGTGGTGATTTCCGAGACGGTGACGGTCATGTTGGCGGCCGAATACGGCGCCACCACCGTGGCGGCGGCGCCGAGGATATCGGTCATGGTCGACGGGTCGATGGTGACGTATTGCGAGGTGAGGTCGGCCACGGTGCGGGCGGCAAGCGTGGTCCGGTATTGCACCGCCAAGCCGTCGCCGAGCTCGACGCTGCCGAGATAAAGCGTCACCATGAAGGGCAGGATCAGCGCGAATTCCACCGCCGATACGCCCCGGCCGTCGGCGCCGAAGCGGCGCAGCGCGCGAAAACCGGCGGTCGCCGCGGCGGCTGTCATCAGTACGGCTCGTTCTTGAATACGGCCGTCGACACCAGCAGGCGGTTGCCGTTCGACAGGTTGGACAGATTGAAGCCGAGCGGGCCGAGCACCACCGGCCATTGATACATCACCTGGACCACCACGATGTCGCCCGGATTGCCGGGCGACCAGGCCCAGGTGTTGGAGACCTGGCCGCTGTTATTGAAAGTGAGCGTCGGCGTCGCGGTGCTGGCCGAGGCGAAATCGGTGTAGTTCTGCACGTTGATCATGAAATTATTGCAATTGAACAGCGCGAAAGTCTTGCTGCAGACCCAAGCGGCGAAGCCGGCCTGAGTCATGTTGGATTGCTGGGCCTGCCCGGTGAGGATGTAACGGCTCGCTTCTTCCGTCGTCACGTCGAGCACGCGGCCGGCAAAGAACACCAGCGCGGTCTGGAACAATGCCACCAGCAGCGCCAGGAACGGCGCCGCCACCAGCGCGAATTCGACCGCCGCGCCACCTTTCTCGGCCAGCGCAAAACACTTCCACGGCCGCATCCGATTGGCGCGCCGGACCAGCCTTTGCGTGATAGCCGCGAGCATGGCGCCGCTCATCCAATGGCGCGCTTGTAGGCAGGATTTGCTAGAAAACCGTTACACTTAACCGCGGTCCGGAGTTAACGCGCGCTGCCCAAGCGGCGCGCCAAAAACGCGCCGCCATGGCGCAAGCCTTCGGCATCGATGCCGTGGCCGATGCCGGCCGACAAATGCCACTCGACCGCAAGCCCGAGCGCGGCCAGGCCCTGCGCCG
>JASHQS010000141.1 GCA_030038995.1 Xanthobacteraceae bacterium | reverse complement strand
CGCGCGGCTGTCTTGTTGAGATGCTCGCGGATGGAGAATTCGAGCATCGCCATGTCGACCACGCTGTTGGCCTTGGCGACGCCGATGCGCTTGATGAAGTCGCGGATTGCCGCCGGCGGCACGCCGCGGCGCCGCAGGCCGGCGAGCGTCGGCATGCGCGGGTCGTCCCAGCCGGCGACATGGCCGCCGCGCACCAGCTCCGTCAACACGCGCTTCGACAGCACCGTATAGGTGAGATTGAGCCGCGCGAACTCGTATTGATGCGGCCGCGACGGCGCCGGCAGGTTGTCCAACAGCCAATCGTAGAGCGGCCGGTGGTCCTCGAATTCGAGCGTGCACAGCGAGTGCGTGATGCCCTCGATGGCGTCGGACTGGCCGTGGGCGAAATCGTAGCTCGGATAGATGCACCAGGCTCTGCCGGTGCGCGGATGCGCCGCGTGCAGGATGCGGTAGAGCACCGGATCGCGCAGATTGATGTTGCCCGAAGCCATGTCGATCTTGGCGCGCAGCACGCGGGCGCCGTTGGCAAACTCGCCGGCGCGCATGCGGCGGAACAGGTCGAGGTTTTCCTCGACGCTGCGCCCGCGGTACGGGCTCTCGGTGCCCGCGTCGGTGAGCGTGCCCCGCGTCGCGCGCATCTCCTCCTGCGACTGGTCGTCGACATAGGCCTTGCCGGCGCGAATCAAATGCTCGGCCCAGGCGTACAGTTGCGCGAAATAATCGGAGGCGTGATAGAGACGCGGACCCCAATCGAAGCCGAGCCAGCGCACGTCGCGCTCGATGGCGTCGATGTATTCCTGCTCCTCCCTGGTGGGATTGGTATCGTCGAAGCGCAAGTTGCAATGGCCGCCGAATTCTGCCGCAATGCCGAAGTTGAGGCAGATCGCCTTGGCGTGGCCGATATGCAGATAGCCGTTCGGCTCCGGCGGAAACCGCGTGACCACGCTGTTGTGCCGCCCCGACGCCAAATCCGCGCGCACGATGTCGCGGATAAAATCCTGGCCGGCTTCGCGTGCTGTCGGTTCGGCGAGCGCCATGACGTGATCGGTTCCGTTATTGAGCACGGCCACATAGCCCGTTGGGCGTTAACCGCCGGCCAATCTGTGCCGCGCCAACGGATTGAACAAGTTGGGGCGCAGGGTCAAGTCTGCATCAGGCTCGTTCATTTCATGTGCGTCTGTGCTACACGGACGCGCCCGCGTGGAAAAACTGCATGACCGTCGTCACCCGCTTTGCCCCCTCGCCCACCGGCTTTTTGCATATCGGCGGCGCGCGCACGGCCTTGTTCAACTGGCTTTACGCGCGCGGCCGGGGTGGAAAAATGCTCCTGCGCATCGAGGATACCGACCGTGAGCGCTCCACGGCGGCCGCGATCGACGCCATCCTCGACGGGCTCACCTGGCTCGGCATCCAATGGGACGGCGAAGCGGTGTTTCAATTCGCCCGCTCGGCGCGCCATCGCGAAGTGGCCGAAGAGATGCTGGCCTCCGGCCATGCCTACCGCTGCTACGCGAGCCCCGAGGAGCTGGCGCAGATGCGCGAGGCGGCACGCCGCGAGGGCCGCGCCAAGCTTTATGACGGCCGCTGGCGCGACCGCGATGCGGCCGAGGCGCCGCCTGGCGTCAAGCCGGCGATCCGGCTCAAGGCGCCGCTCGCCGGCGAGACCGTGATCGAGGATCAGGTGCAGGGCCGCGTCGTCTGGCAGAACGAGAATCTCGACGACCTTGTGCTGCTGCGCTCCGACGGCACGCCGACCTACATGCTCGCCGTCGTGGTCGATGACCACGACATGGGCGTCACCCATATCATCCGCGGCGACGATCATTTGACCAACGCGGCGCGGCAGAAGCAGATCTACGACGCGCGCGGCTGGCCGGTGCCAGCAATGGCGCACATCCCGCTCATCCACGGCCCGGACGGCGCCAAACTGTCCAAGCGCCACGGCGCGCTCGGCGTCGATGCCTATCGGGCCATGGGCTATCTGCCGGCGGCTTTGCGCAATTACCTGGTGCGGCTCGGCTGGAGCCATGGCGATCAGGAAATTTTCTCGACGCAAGAGATGATCGCAGCGTTCGACCTGCCGCAGATCGGCCGCTCCGCGGCGCGATTCGATTTCGCCAAGCTGGAAAGCCTCAACGGCCATTACATCCGGCAAAGCGCGAATGCCGATCTGCTCGCCGCCATCGAGGCGCTGTTGCCGCACATCGCCGACGGCGCGGCGCTTGCGGCAAAGCTGACGCCAGACTTGCGCCGGCAATGGCTTGCGGCCATGCCTGGTCTCAAGGAACGCGCCAAGACCTTGCTCGATCTCATTGACGGCGCTCATTTTCTCTTCGCCGCTCGACCAATCCGGCTCGACGACAAGGCGGCAGCTTTGTTGAAGCCGGAAGCCAGGGTTCTGTTGCGCGAGGCAGCGCACGACCTTGCCGGCGTCGAGCCCTGGACGGCCGCAGCGACCGAGCAGGCCGTGCGCAGCTTTGCCGACCGCCGAGGGCTAAAGCTCGGCGCCATCGCTCAGCCGCTGCGGGCGGCGCTGACCGGCCGCACCACCTCGCCCGGCATCTTCGAGGTGCTGGGGGTGCTCGGCAAAGCCGAAAGTCTCGGCCGAATCGCCGATCAGGTCGGCTCCGAAGAGATCAAGGTGCACGCTGGCTGAGCGAAACCAGACGGCCATTTGCACGCGCTCGCCGCACGTTTACCGCTTGCGCCCCCTCGCAATTGCCCGTTCTGCGCAATATCTTGCAGTGCACACGGGCTTGGGTTACCCCAACCGGGCCTATCGAGCCGCGTTATCGCCGCGCGGCCGCACCCAAGAATTCCGGTTGCCCCGCATCGAGGATGACGATCATGGACGCTAAATCCGGCGCCAATATCAAGACCGGCAAGCTGACGCTCGGCGACAAGAGCTGGTCGTTTCCGGTCTACGACGGAACCATCGGCCCGGAGGTGATCGACGTCAGCAAGCTCTATGCCGAAACCGGCATGTTCACCTACGATCCGGGCTTTACCTCGACCGGGGCGTGCGAATCCAAGATCACCTACATTGATGGCGACGAGGGCGTGCTGCTCTACCGCGGCTTTCCGATCGAGGATTTGGCCGAGCACGGCGACTTTCTCGAGACCTGCTATCTCCTGCTCTACGGCGAGCTGCCCAACGCGGCGCAAAAGAGCGATTTCGTCGACCGCGTGATCCATCACACGATGGTCCACGAGCAGATGACCCGGTTTTTCTACGGGTTCCGCCGCGACGCTCATCCGATGGCGGTGATGGTCGGCTGCGTCGGCGCGCTTTCGGCGTTCTACCACGACTCCACCGACATCACCGATCCGACCCAGCGGATGGTCGCCTCCATCCGCATGATCGCCAAAATGCCGACGCTCGCGGCGATGGCCTACAAATATTCGATCGGCCAGCCGTTCATGTATCCGAAGAACGATCTGGATTACGCCTCGAACTTTTTGCGCATGTGCTTTGCGGTGCCGTGCGAGGAGTACAGGCCCAATCCGGTTCTGGCCCGCGCCATGGACCGCATCTTCATCCTGCATGCCGATCACGAGCAGAACGCCTCGACCTCGACGGTGCGGCTCGCCGGCTCGACCGGCGCCAATCCGTTCGCCTGCATCGCCGCCGGCATCGCCTGCCTGTGGGGGCCGGCCCACGGCGGCGCCAACGAGGCGGCGCTGAAAATGCTCGGCGAGATCGGCACCGTCGACCGCATTCCCGAATACATCAGGCGCAGCAAGGACCCCAACGATTCGTTCCGCCTGATGGGCTTCGGCCATCGCGTCTACAAGCACTACGATCCGCGGGCGAAAATCATGCAGAAGACCTGCCACGAGGTCCTGCACGAGCTCGGCCGCAACGATCCGCTGCTCGACGTCGCCATGGAGCTCGAGCGCATCGCGCTGCACGATGACTATTTCATCAGCAAGAAGCTTTATCCGAACGTCGACTTCTATTCCGGCATCACGCTGCGCGCGATGGGCTTCCCCACCGCGATGTTCACCGTGCTGTTCGCGCTGGCGCGCACCGTCGGCTGGATCGCGCAGTGGAAGGAAATGATCGAGGATCCGCACCAAAAGCTCGGCCGGCCGCGACAGCTCTATACGGGCGCGGCGCGGCGCGATTATCAGCCGATATCGAAGCGGAAGTGAGGCGAAGTGGCGAATAGCGAGTGGTGAATGGTTATCTTCCCATTCGCTACTCGCCACTTCGCTATTCGCGCTTTCCATCATACGCCCAGGTCAAGTACACCCCGCCCCAGGTAAAGCCGCCGCCGAACGCCGCCATGAGCAGGCGGTCGCCGGCTTTGAGCTTCCTCTCGTAGTCCCACAGGCAGAGCGGAATACTGGCGGCAGTGGTGTTGCCGTATTTGTGAATCGTCACCATGACGCGCTCGGCCGGCAGCTTCATGCGCCCGGCGGTGGCTTCGATGATGCGCTTGTTGGCCTGGTGCGGCACCAGCCAGTCGATGTCTTTGCTCAACAGGCGATTGCGCTTCATCAACTCGATGGCGACCTCGGCCATGCGGGCGACGGCGAATTTGTAGACCGAGGCGCCCTCCTGATGCACGTAGTGCAGCCGCTTGGCCACGGTCTCGGCGGTCGGCGGCATGCGGCTGCCGCCGGCCTTTTGGTGCAGATGCCGCATGCCGGAGCCATCGGAGCATAACAGTGTGTCGATGATGCCGTAGCGCCGGCTCGGCTCGATCAGCACCGCGCCGGCGCCGTCGCCGAACAGCACACAGGTGGCGCGGTCGGTGTAATCGATGATCGCCGACATCTTGTCGGCGCCGACTACGACGATTTTCCGGCATTGGCCGCTGGCGATGAACTGCGCCGCGATGGTCAGCGCATAAACGAAGCCGGAGCAGGCCGCCTGCACGTCGAAGCTGCCGACGCTGCGGATGCCGGCCATGTCGCAGATAAGATTGGCGGTCGACGGAAACACGAAGTCCGGCGTCGTCGTGGCGCAGATGAGCAGATCCACCTCGTTCGCCGGCGTTGCGGTCTTCGCCAACAGGCCGCGCACCGCCTCGGCGCCCATATGCGAGGTGCCGAACCCGGCGCCGGTGAGAATGCGGCGCTCCTTGATGCCGGTTCGCGCGACGATCCACTGGTCGCTGGTGTCGACCATTTGCGCAAGCTTGGCGTTGGTCAGCACGTCCGGCGGCACATAGCCGTGCACGCCGGTGATCGCGGCGTATTGCGGTCGTCGCAGCCGTGCTTGGGATGTTTTGCTCGCTTTGCTCACGCGGCGGCCTTCGCGTGGGCCGGCCGGCCGCGCCGCGCCAGGTCGAGCACGATGGCGGCGGCTTGGCTGCTCGGCGCCAATTGGCCAACGCCCATGATCGCATCGAGCCTGGCGAACGCCTCGATCTGCCGCCGCCGCGCCGGGGTCTCGGCGATCAGCGGCACCAGCGCGTCGGCAAGTTTTTCAGGCGTGCAGTCGCGCTGCAGCAATTCCGGCACGATTTTCTGGCCGATCACCAGATTGGCGAGGATGATGCTGAACAATTCGGGAAGCCGAGCAAGCCGCGCGACGCCCCACTCGACGGCCGGTATGCGATAGGCGGCGACAGTCGGAACGCCGGCGAGCGCCAGCTCGAGCGTCACGGTGCCGGAAGCGGCCAGCGCGGCGCGCGCCTTGCGAAACTGCGCCCACTTCTCCGCGGGATCGACCACGATGCGCGGCTGCACCGGCCAGGCGGCGACGCCCTCGCGCACCTGCACCAGAAGATGCGGCATGGTCGGCAGCACGAGGTCGAGAGGACCGATCCGCGCCGCTACTTGCGCCATCGCGGCGCCGAAGATCGCGAGCAGCCGGCGGATCTCGCTGGCGCGGCTTCCCGGCAACGCCAGAACGAGCGGCGGCTCGCTTTGCCGGCGCCGCACCTCATCGGCGTTGGACCGCAGCTCCTCGAGCCGCTCGATCAATGGATGGCCGACATAGACGCATGGCGGCCCGCCGAGCCGCACGTGCGCCGCCGACTCGAACGGCAAGATCGCCAGCACGCAATCGATGTAACGGCGCATCGCGCGCGCACGCCATGGCCGCCACGCCCACACCGAGGGCGAAACGTAGTCGATGATCGGAATCGACGGCGCATGCCGCCGCACGCGGCGCGCCACGCGGTGGGTGAAATCCGGACTGTCGATGATGACGAGCGCATCGGGACGCGCCGCGATCGCCGCGTCGGCGGTCTCGCGGATGTGGCGCAAGATCATAGGGAGCCGGCGCGGGATGGCGGAGACGCCGATGATCGACAGCTCGTCGATCGGAAAAGGGCTGGCGATGCCGGCCGCCGCCATGGCGCGTCCGCCAACGCCGGAAAGCTTCAGAGCCTTGCCTTCGCGCTCGACCAGCGCCCGCGCCAAGGCCGCGCCCAAGGCGTCGCCGGATTCCTCCGCAGCGATCAGCTCGACGGCGAGCGGTCGCCGCGGTGGCTGCGGTGCATGCATCATCGCGCTCCGTCCCTGGCGACGCCGACGAGAAAAATCGCGGCGCGGTCGGCCGCGGCGATCGTTACCGCCGGCTCGGCGATGATGGTGCTACCGGCGGCCACCGCAATGCCGCCGAGCCCGGCGCGCGCCGCGTTGGCGATTGTTTGCGGACCGATTGCCGGCAGATCGAAGCGGCGATCCTGGCCGGGCTTTGGCGCCTTGACCAGCACGCCGGTGCCTGCCGCCGTGGTCACACGCCGTTGCGCCCGCAGCTCGACCAGACGATCGAGCATATTGTCGGTGCCCTCGGCCGCCTCGACCGCGAGCACGCGATCATCGGCGACCACCGCCGCCTGCCCGACATCGAAGGGACCGAGCGCCGCGATCATTTGCAGGGCACGCGCGATATCGGCGCGGTCGCGCGCCGAGGGCTGACGGCGGCCGAGCACGCCTTCCGGCACGACGATCTCGGGGGCAACGTCGGCGACGCCGATGATGCGAATGCCGTCTTCTTCGAGCAGGCGCGCCATTCCCGACAGCAGGCGGTCATCGCCGCCGCGAAACGCGCGCACGATGCGGGGCATCAGCCGAATGGTGTGCCAGTCGAGACGGATTTGGCTGATTGGCGGCCGCAGCAGCGTGCCGATGAACAGCCCATCGCGGCAGTGTTCGCCGCGCGCCAGACGCAGAAAGCGTCCGGCCTGCCCGAGCGCAATCCAATGATGGGCATGACGCTCGACCACCTTGGGATCGGCCCAGCCTCGGATCGCGAACATCACCGGGCGCAGGCCGCGCCGCGCGATGGCGTCGGCCACGGCGCCCGGAAATACGCCGCCGCCGCAGATCAATGCGATCGAGCCCCCGATGGACGGGGCGCCGCGCGACGCACTCGCAGCGAGCTGCGGATCAGACGGCATCGTCACGCTGGTCATGGTGATGCTGCCTGCCGAGCCGGTTGAATTAACGGGCGTTTGCCTCCGGCGCGGATGAACGCGATGATTTTTTCGACTAACGGGTCGATCGCAAAATCCTTCGCCACGGCATCGAGCCGGTCGGCAAATACGCCCTCGCCGAGAAACAGCGCGCGATAGGCGCGGCGCAGCCGATGCAACTCTGCGCGCGTTGTGCCGCGGCGCGTCAGGCCGACCACGTTCAACCCGGCGAGATCCGCGATCTGGCCGCCGCTCGCAAAGCCGAACGGGATGAGGTCGCCGGAAGCGCCCGACAATCCGGCGAGCATCGCGCCTTCGCCGATCCGTACGTGTTGATGAACCGCGGCCTGGCCGCCGAGAAACACGTTGTCGCCGATCGTGACGTGGCCGCCGATCACCGCGTTATTGGCGAACGTGACCGAGTTGCCGACGCGGCAATCGTGGCCGACATGGGAGCCGACCATGAACAGGCAGCCGGCGCCGACTTCGGTGACGCCGCCGCCGTCCTCGGTCCCGGTATTCATGGTGACGCC
>JASHQS010000140.1 GCA_030038995.1 Xanthobacteraceae bacterium | reverse complement strand
AAAGACCTTGCGGAACAGCTCCTTGGTCTTGCGGCGGTTGAGGAAGTGCTCCTGGTCGGGCGCCCGCTCGTAGGCGTAGCCCGGCGAGATCGACACGCCGACGCCGAGCTCGTTGGCGAGATCGAGGAACGCGGCGATGTCTTCGGCCGGATGGCCGTCGAAGATCGTGCAGTTGACGTTGACGGCGAAACCTTTGGCCTTCGCGGCCTTGATCGCCGACACCGCTTTCTCGAAGCCGCCCTTCATGCACACCGACTTGTCGTGGTGAACTTTAAGCCCGTCGAGATGCACGGAGAAGAACAGATACGGCGACGGCTCGAACAGGTGCAGCTTTTTCTCCAGCAAGAGCGCGTTGGTGCACAGCGAGACGAATTTCTTGCGCTTGACGATGCCCTCGACGATCTCGCCGATCTCCCTGTGGATCAGCGGCTCGCCGCCGGGAATCGCCACCATCGGCGCGCCGCATTCGTCGACCGCGTCGAGGCATTCGGCAACCGACAGCCGCTTGTTGAGAATGGCGTCGGGATAATCGATCTTGCCGCAGCCGAAGCAGGTGAGATTGCAGCGGAACAGCGGCTCGAGCATGAGCACCAGCGGATAGCGCTTGCGGCCCTTCAGGCGTTGCCGCAGCACATAAGCGCCGACCATCACTTTCTGTCGTAGAGATACAGGCACGACCTATCCTTTTTCTAATCCCGTTTCGTTTGGCGTCCGAGATCGGACGCCTTTCAGGCTTCCCATTTACCTCTCCCCGATACCTCTCTCCCCGGAGGGGAGAGGTCGAGCGAGCGCAGCGAGCGAGGGTGAGGGGTTTCGGATGCTGCAGTCTTTTTCTGAAACTTCCGAACCCTCTCACTCCAGCCCTCTCCCCTGCGGAGAGAGGGAGTTGAAACTCAGTCAGGACCTCCCATTCGTTTTAATCCAGATATCAAATTAATCCAGGTATCAGACCTGCGCTTTCGCCCGCTCGTGGCCGGCGGCGAGCCCGTCGGTCAGTTCGGGCGGCAGGCGGAATTCGATGGTTTCCTGGCGCCCGGTGAGCTCGCTCACCTCGACCGGCCCGAGCCGGCGCAGCGCGTCGATCACGTCCTCCACTAAAACTTCGGGCGCCGAGGCGCCGGCGGTGATGCCGACGGTGTCGGCGCCGCGGAACCAGGCCGGCTCGACCTCGCTGCCGTCGGCGATCAAATAGCTCGGCGTGCCGTCTTCCTCGCCGATCTCCTTGAGCCGATTCGAGTTCGAGCTGTTCTTGGCGCCCACCACCAGGATAACGTCGACCAGCTTGGCGAGTTCGCGCACCGCGGTCTGCCGGTTCTGCGTGGCATAGCAGATGTCGCGGGTCTCCGGCCCGACAATGTCGGTGAAGCGGCGATGCAGCGCGGCGATGATGCCGCGGGTGTCGTCGACCGACAGCGTGGTCTGGGTGACGTAGGCGACCGGGGTGTCGGAGGCGATGTCGAGCGTGTCGACGTCGTGCTCGGTCTGCACCAGCGTGACCGGCTCGGCAATCTGGCCCATCGTGCCTTCGACCTCGGGGTGGCCGGCATGGCCGATCAGGATCAGGCGGCGGCCCTGGCCGACATAGCGCTTGCCCTGATTGTGCACCTTGGTGACCAGCGGGCAGGTGGCGTTGAGCACCGGAAGCTGGCGCGCCGCCGCCGCCTCCTCGACGCTCTTGGCCACGCCGTGGGCGCTGAAGATGGTGACGGCGTTCGGCGGCACCTCGGAAAGGTCCTCGACGAAGCGCGCGCCCTTGGCCTTGAGGCTCTCCACTACGTGCTTGTTGTGCACGATCTCGTGGCGGACATAGACCGGCGGGCCGTATTTCTGCAGCGCCCGCTCGACGATCTCGATGGCGCGTACCACGCCGGCGCAGAAACCGCGAGGCTGGGCCAATATGACTTTCATCGGCAATAAACCTCCGGGCCGCCCCCAAGACGGGGTCCGGCGACCGCCTTGACGCTGCTATATCCCAGATACTTCGGCCATGACGCTGCGACAATCAAGCCCGCGGATGGTCTTAAACTTCGCCGCGGGGCGCAAATTCCCACTTGCGCGGGCCATTCGGTGCAGCGAATCCATGGATTACCGGCAGAATCGGCCGAATCGCAGCGCGGGCCGCCTGGCGCGGCCCATTAGTCTTAATCCGCATAGGAATATTTCCAGCTTCGAAATCGTGACCGCAACGCGCTATGCAGGGCCTCCTGAAGCGGGCATTTCGCCGCCCCGCCCAGCGGCGATGGATCGAGCGGACGGCCGCGCCTCCATTTCGCCTATCTCTTGACGCCTCAAACGCCGGCCCGCGCGCCGCTCACGCCCAAACCTCCTGCCGACGGATTATTTGCCAGCACCATGAAGACCACCACTGCCTTCGTTGTCCGGGCGATCGCGTTCTGCTGGCGAAATGCCTGGCCGGTCATTGCCGCGGCCCTCGTGCTGGCGTTGGCGTCGTCCTGGTATACGGCCACGCATTTCAAGATGACGACCAATATGAACCAGCTCATTTCCGGCAACCTGCCGTGGCGCATCAACGAGGCGGCGCTGGAAAAGGCGTTTCCGCATTTCCAGCTGATCGTCGCGGTCATCGATGCGCCGACGCCGGAACTGGTGACCGCGGCGAGCAATGCGCTGGTCGCGCGACTGTCGCGGCAGAAGCACATGTTCCAGGCGGTGACGCCGTTGCCGCCGGGCGGCTCCTATTTCGCGCGCAACGGCCTTCTGTTCCTCGACGCCGCGGCGCTCAAGCAGCAGATGAGCGAGATGACGCAGGGCACGCGTCTCATTCAGGTGCTGGCCGGCGATCCGAGCCTGCGCGGCGTGCTGCAGGCATTTCAGTTCACGCTTCTCGGCGTCCAGGGCGGCCGCATCACGCTTGATGCTTTGAGCGCGCCGATGAACGAGGCAGCCGACACCATCGAGAAGGTGAACGCGGGCCAGCCGGCGACTTTCTCGTGGCTCGATCTCGTCCGGGGCCATCCCTCGACACGCAGCCAGTTGTTGCGCTTCATCGACATCCGCGCGGTGCTGGATTATTCCGCGTTGGAGCCGGGTCTGAAGGCGACGACTGCGGTTCGCGCCGCCGCCAGGGAGCTCGACCTCGCCGGCAAATATCATGCGCGGCTCCGCTTGACCGGCTCGGTGCCGATGGAGGACGAGGAATTCGCCACCATCAAGGAGAATGCGGCGCTCAATGCCACGGTGACTATCATCGTGGTGCTGTTCATCCTGTGGATGGCGCTGCGCTGGTGGCGCGTCATCTTCGCCGTGTTCGTCAATCTCGCGGTCGGGCTCGCGATCACCGCCGCGCTCGGGCTGCTGCTGGTCGGCACGCTCAATCTGATATCGGTGTATTTCGCCGTGCTGTTCGTCGGGCTCGGTGTCGATTTCGGCATCCAGTTCAGCGTCCGCTATCGCGCCGAACGCCATGAGGTCGACGATCTGCACACGGCGCTGTTGCAAGCCGGCCGGCGCGCCGGCGCGCCGTTGACGCTTGCGGCGCTCGCCACCGCGGCCGGCTTTCTGTCGTTCCTGCCGACCGTCTACAAGGGCGTCTCCGAGCTCGGCCTGATCGCCGGGCTCGGCATGCTGATCGCGTTCGCCACCAGCGTCACGCTGTTGCCGGCGCTGCTCAGCCGGCTCGACCCGCCGCGCGAGCCGGCGCCGCTCGGCTATGCGGCGCTGGCGCCGGTCGACCGCTTCCTCGAGCGCAACCGCCTGCCGATCCTGATCGCCACCGGCGTTCTGGTCGCCGCCGGGCTGCCGCTCCTGCACTGGCTGCGCTTCGACTTCAACCCGATCAACCTGCGCAGCCCGAAAGTGGAATCGGTCGCCACCTATCTCGACCTGGCGCGCGATCCGAATTCCGGCAGCAACGACATACAGGTGCTGGAGCCGACGCTCGCCGCCGCCGATCGGGTCGCCGTAAAACTGCGGGCGCTGCCCGAGGTCGCCCGCGCCACGACGCTGTCGAACCTGATTGCGGACCATCAAGAGGAAAAGCTGCCGCTGATCGCCAATGCGGCGAAGACGCTCGATCCCGCGCTCAATCCGGCGAGCCCGGCAGCGCCGCCGACCGACGCGCAGAACGTGGCGATGCTCGATTCCACCGTCGCGGCGATCAACACGGTCGCCGGCAAAGCCAGCGGCCGCGGCGCCGACGCGGCGCACCGGCTGGCCGCCGCAATGACCGCGCTCGCCAAGGACGACGCGGCGGCGCGGCAGCGCGCCACGACGGCGTTCGTCGAGCCGCTGCGCACCGCGCTCGGCGAGCTGCGCGATTTGCTGCAGGCGCGTGAAGTCACCCGCGCCAATGTGCCGGCGGAGATAAGCGACCAATGGGTCACACCGGACGGCCGCGCCCGCATCGAGGTGGCGCCCAAGGGCAACGCCAACGACAACGCCATGCTGCAGCGCTTCGCCGACGCCGTGCGCGCCGTGGCGCCGCAAGCCTCCGAAGGTCCGATCTCGATCCTCGAGGCGCGCCACACCGTGATCGTCGCGTTCCTCGAAGCCGGCGGCTACGCCCTCGCCGCCATCGCGGTTTTGCTGCTGATCACGCTCGGCCGCATCGGCGACGTGCTCTTGACCTTGGTGCCGCTGTTGCTCGCCTGCGTCGTCACGCTCGAGATCTGCGTGATCGTCGGCCTGCCGCTCAACTTCGCCAACATCATCGCGCTGCCGCTGCTGCTCGGCGTCGGCGTCGCCTTCAAGATCTATTACATCATGGCGTGGCGCGAGGGGCAGACCAACCTGCTCCAATCGGTGCTCACGCGCGCGGTGTTCTACAGCGCGCTCACCACCGCGACCGCGTTCGGCAGCCTGTGGTTTTCCAGCCATCCGGGCACCTCCAGCATGGGCAAGCTGTTGGCGATTTCGCTGCTCACCACGATGTGCGCGGCCGCCTTGTTCCAGCCGGTGCTAATGGGCAAGCCGCGCGAGGAGGAACGCGACAGGTTCTGAGATGGTTCTGGCAGGTTTATTCGCGGCTGAGGTCTTGTCGATCAGAGAAAGCCGTTGCGATCGACGGCGCAAGGCGATGGGCTCCATCCGAGCCGATCAGGCGAAGGCGTATCATCAGCGATTGGACGAATCCTCCGCCGCCAGCGCCTTGATCGACGGATCGAGCGCCGCGTAATCGGAATCCGGCAGGCGCGTCCAATATTGATTGCGGCCCAATAGTGAAATGCCCAGATAGCCGCGCACGATCAGCGTCTGGCCGTCGGCCGACAGCTTCATCTCGGCGTCGTAGACATTGCCGTCGCGCGGGTCGAGAATCGTGCCGCCGTCATAGGTGCTGTCGCCGTCCGGCCGCATGCCGCGGATGATTTGCAGGCCGAGCCACGGCTTGTTGCGGCGGTCGTCCTTGCAGCGGCTGCACACGACGTTGGCATCCTGGCCGGGCTGCAAAAACATCTTGGCGATGATGCCGTCATAGACGCCGCCGTGGTCGGTGATCAGGAACCAGCCGTTCGGCTGCCCGGTCTGTTGATCGACGGATTGCCAGAGCCCGACCGGCGTCAAATCGGCGCTGACCGGGGCGCCGGCGGTGACGAGCGCCAGCAACGCGGCCAAGACTGTCAGCGTTTTTGTTCGCTTTGCGCGCATCATCAGGACTCCATCTCTTCACTCGTCAACGCGCCGCCCGGCGAACGCTGGCGGCAAATGGCGGCCGCGCGCCCCGCGTGACCTTGCCATGCAGATTCATCTGGTGCGCAGCCGCATATTGTTCCACCATGGCGCCGATACGGCATGCGGTTATTCGGAGAACGAGGTGAAAATCAAGGCCATCGAGCCCATCGCGGTCAGCCTGCCGATGCACAAGCCCGTGACCATGGCGGGCGAAACCGTGGCGCGCGCCGACAATATGCTGATCCGTATCGCCTCCGACGACGGTGTCGTCGGCTGGGGCGAGGCCGCGGCGGCGCCGACCATGACCGGCGAAACGGTTCCCGGCATGATCGCCGCGGCCGGCTATCTGGCGCCGCCTCTGCTCGGCCGCCCGGCCGACGATTTCGCCGCCGCTGCGGCCGCGATGGACGCCGCGATGTACGGCAATACCGGCGCCAAGGCCGCCATCGAGATGGCGCTGCACGATCTCGTCGCCCGCGCTGCCGGCCGGCCGCTCTACGCGCTGTTCGGCGCCAAGCGGCGCAGCCGCATTCCCGTCCTTGCCGTGCTCGGTTCGAGCGACGAGGCCGCTGGTCTCGCCGAGGCGCACGAGCGCTGGGCCGCCGGCTACCGCGCCTTCAAGATCAAGGTCGGCTTGAGCGCGCCCGAGGCCGACGCGGCGCGCACGCGGGCGGTTTGCGCGCTGCTCAAGCGCAGCGCTGCGGCGGGCGGCGAGGCGTGTCTGGTCTCGGCCGACGCCAATCAAGGTTTTGGCATCGACGCGGCGCTGCGTTACGTTGCCGCGCTCGGCGATTGCCCGCTCGATTTTTTCGAGCAGCCAGTCCGTGCGCACGATCTCGACGGCATGGCGCGCGTTGCCGCGGCAGCACGCGTGCCGATCGGCGCCGACGAGGGCATCCATTCGCTCGCCGACATCGAGCGCCACCACGCGCGCCGGGCGGCGGCCGGCGTCAGCCTCAAGGCGATCAAGCTCGGTGGCCTGCGCGCGGTGCACGCGGCGTGCCGGCTGTGCGACCGCCTCGGCATGAAGGTGAATCTCTCCTGCAAGACCGGCGAGTCGAGCATCGCCTCGGCGGCGGCGCTGCAGCTTGCCGCAACCGTCCCGGCGCTCGCCTGGGGCCTGACGCTGACCAGCCACGGCCTCGCCGAGGACGTCACCGCCGCGCCGCTGCGCATCGAGGCCGGCCACGCCGTCGTCCCGGACCGGCCGGGGCTTGGCATCGAGGTGGATGAAAGGCGCGTGCGGCAGGAGGTCAGCGCGAGACGCGTCGCATAACCCGTCGTTCCGGGGCGCGTCTTGCCGCGCGCCTGGAGAGAATAAGTTTCACAGAACTCGAAGAAATTACCGAAGACATGTGAGCCGCGTCCCTGCTTGCAAAAAGCTGCTTGTGGCGCGGACGCCCGATACCAAAACAATTATTGGCTGAGCTTTTCAACGTCTCCGAAAGCGAGATAGGCAATCAACAGTCCGAGCAAGGGTCGCCCCCTCCGCGGAGGTCCCAGCCTGGCACACGGCAATTCCGTTTATGCAGCACAGCAATACCCGCCTATTTGCGCGACAATGCGTCGCCTGGGGCCGGTGCCGGGTCGCTCTGCTAAGCTTGCGCCCGGAAACGTCCGCATAACGAACGTCAAAGAAAGACGGGTCGAAAAAGTCGGGAGGACGCCATGCTCAAGCGTTGCGCGGCGGCATTGTTGCTCGCGGGCTTTTGGGTGCCCGCCCAGGCCCAAGCCCAGAAGCAACAGCAGACCGTCACGGTGCAGCTCGTGCGCAGCATCGCCCAGGCGCCGTATTACATCGCGGTCGACAAGGGCTACTTCGCCCAGGAGGGCATCAAGCTGCAATCCGGTATCGTGCGCAGCGCGCTCGACACCATCGCGCCGATGGCGACCGGTGAGCTCGACGTCGGCATCGGCGCCGCCACCGCCGGCTTCTTCAACGCCGCCCATCAGGGTTTTGATCTGCGCGTCGTCGCCGCCATGGGCATCCAGGGCCCGGTGATGGCGACGCAGCCGCTCGTCCGCAAGAAGCTGTGGGACGCCGGCACCATCCGCAGCGCCAAGGATTTTCCCGGCCACAAGATCGCGATCAACGCGCCCGGCGACATCACCGAATATTTCTTGACGCTGATGGCGCGCAAGTATCACTTCGACTTCAAGGCCCTCAACGTCGTGACGCTCGGCTTTGCCGAGCAGTTCGTCGCCTTCAAGAACGGCGCCATCGATGCCGGCTTTTTGCCCGAGCCGCTGTCGACCACGGCGCGCATGGCCGGCATCGCCGCGCTCGATACCGCCGATGACGGCATCGGCACCGGCACCATCACCACCTTCGTGTTCTTCGGCACCAAATTCATGCGCGAAAAACCCAAGGCGGCGCTCGGTTTCCTGCGCGCGCTGGTGCGCGGCGCGCGCGACGCCCAGGGGCCGTATCTGAAAGACCCGGCGATCGCCGCCTCGATCGCCAAGCAGACCGGTCTCGAGGTCGCGGCGATCGAGAACGCCACGCCCTACGCGATCGATCCCGATCTCGACATCGCCAAGTTCGAGGGCCAATTGCGCGACCAGGAGGCGGTGCACCGCGAGCACGGCGAACTCAATTATCAGGGCCGCCTGTCGTTTGCGAACGTGATCGACGCCAGCCTGGTGCACCGGGCCGCGGCGAGCGTGAAGTGACGGGTGAGGATCAACGAGTAAAGCAAACCGCGAATGCCAAAGCGCAGCATGAACAGAGGCAATCGACGCGATCAGAGAAGGCCGTCGATCGCAACGGCCAGCCTCTCTTCCGAACAAATCAGAATGTCAAGGGTGAAACCGCTTCGCGGCGCGCCGAAGGCGCGCCCTTGACATCCTGATTTGTTCGGAAGTTTTTGCAGCCGTTGCAATCGACGGCGCCATGCGATGCAAGGCAGGTCGCCCGACAGAAACTCTGACCAGGGGGGAGGAAAATGAAAACACGCACCGCACCAGCCGCCACCGCACCCGCCGCGCCATCGCGCCGCCGCGTCGTCACCGGCGCACTCGCTGCCGGCATCGCCGCGCCGGCGTTTTTGCGCGCGCAATCGGCCAAGTCGGCGGCCTATCCGGAGCGGCCGGTCAAGTTCGTGGTGGCCAACACGCCCGGCGGGCCATCCGATCTGGTCGGCCGCTTCATCACCGCCGCGCTCACGCAATCGACCGGCAAGACCTTCATCGTCGAGAACCGCGGCGGCGCCGGCGGCAATATCGGCATGGAATACGCCGCCCATGCCGATCCCGATGGCTACACCATCCTGCTCGCCACCAACGCCTATTCGGTCAATTACGGGCTGTACAGGCATCTGCCGTACGATCCGTACTGGGATTTCGTCGGGGTGAGCGAGCTTGCCACCTCGCCGAACACGTTCGCGGTGCGCGCCGAAGCGCCGGCCCAGACCATGAAGCAGTTCGTCGCGCTCGCCCGCGCCAATCCGGACACATACAACTGCTCGACCCCGCCGATCGGCACCACCGCGCAGCTGCAGTTCGAGCTGTTGAAGATTCGCGAAAAGCTGCCGCAGCTCGCCGACGTCGTCTTCAAGGGCGGCGGCGATGCGATCACGGCGCTGCTCAGTAGCACGGTGCAGATGACCTCGGGCTCGCTGGCACCGGCCTTGCCGCATATCAAGAGCGGCACGCTGCGCTGCCTCGCGGTGAGCGCGGCGGCGCGCTGGCCCGACCTGCCGGACGTGCCGACCATGGAGGAGGCCGGCTATCCGGACTTCGTCTCCGCGGTAGACTGCGTGCTCTTGGCGCCGGCCAAAACGCCGGCGGAGCGCGTCAAATGGCTGGAGACGCAAACGTTGAAAATCCTGTCGACCGAACAGACGAAGCAAAGACTCTACAAAGCCGGCTTCCTGGTGCGCGCCGAAGGCGCCGCCGCCGCCTGGGCGCGCGTCATCAGGGAGATCGACGAGTTCAAGCGCATCATCGACCAGGCCGGCATTCAGAAGCTGTGAGCCGCCGCAGCCCGGATTGCGCGGCGATCTGTTGCCAGCATCGAGGCTGCCGTGGCCGAACTTCCACGCAATGCGCATTCAGCGCAAGAGACCGGGCAACGGGGCCTGCGCCGCAAGGACATCCGCCGCTTCCGCTATGGCATCTTCCACATCATCGATACCTAAAGCTTCAGCGGGATCGACTGCGCGTTGTGAAAATAGTTCAGCGGATCCCATTGCTGCTTGGCGCGGACCAGGCGCGGCAGGTTGCCGCCGTAGTAGAGCGACAGCGCGGTCGGCAGACCGTAGGCGTTGAGCGCGCTGTCGCAATAGTTGATGTAGCAGCCGTCGACGTTGTCGGTCGGGTCCTTGGCCGGATCGGGAATGCCGCCGCTCGCGGCGTAGACGTCGCGATAGAAATCGTCGATCCAGCCGATATAGACGTCGCCGTCGGCGCCGTTGCCGCTCAACGGGTCTTGCCAATAGGTCTGGTACTGCAGCTTGTAGATCGAGCTGCGCTGTGGGACCGCGGTGGCCGCCGGCGCCACGGTGTTGATCTTGCCGCCGTAGCTGTCGACCTGCAGGAGCGACTGCGACATGTCGATGCCGGGGGGCGGCACCCAGGTCAGATAGTTGTAGATCGTCTCGATCTGGTCGTCGGGAAAGTCTTTGCGCATATAGGCCGACTTGTATTTGCCCTTCTGGTTCGGGCCCGAGCCGTCGAGCGTCTGCACCGCCTCGATCCAGCGCAGATTTTGGTACGACTGCGGCGCGGCGACGAACGCCGGATGGCCGACGATCGGGCCGGTCGGCGCGGTTGCATCCTTGTCGAGGCCGAATCGGACGAGCGCGCGCCGCAAGTCGGCGCGCAGCGTGCGGTCCTCGCTTGGCGCGTCATAGGTCATCTGCGCGATGAGCGACACCGCACCGGCCTGCTGATGGGTGAGCTTGAGCAGGGCGAAGAAGCTCCACGGCATGGTGCGCGTCAAATACTCGAAAAAGCCGATGATCTTCGCCAGGTAGCCGACGCCGTTCCTGGCGATCACGTCCCAGGACCAGCTCCAGGTGGCGATCTCGGCGAATTGCGGCGCCACCGGCAGCGCGGCGAATTCGTAGCGCGTGATGACGCCGAAATTGCCGCCGCCGCCGGTATGCGCCCAGAACAGATCCTGCTCGGGCCCCGGCGGGCTGGCTTTGCCGACGCGGTTGAAGACGGTGCTGCGGTTGCCATTGACGGTCACGACATGAACGCCGGTCAGCCAGTCGACGGTCAGGCCGAACTGGCGCGACAGCAGGCCATAGCCCCGCCGCCGCAGATGTGGCCGCCGAGGCCGACCGAATAGCAGGAGCCGGCCGGCAACGTGCGGCCGAAGCGCCAGTACAGCCGGCGGTACATATCCCAGTTGGTGCCGCCGCTCTGCGCGTAAAACACGTTGCGCTGCGCGTCGAAACCGAAATCGTTGAGCAGGCTGACATCGATCAGCGCCAGCGTGTCGGTGCTGAAGACGAAATTCTCGTAGCAGTGGCCGCCGCCGCGCACGCGGATTTTTCCCGGCCCGAACGGTAGCGCTTGCGTCAATGCCTGCTGTGCCCCCGCTTCGGTCAGCGGCACAAAAATCCTGGCGCAGTTCGGCGCAGTCCAGCGCCGGTTGAAGCCTTGGGTGAGGCCGGCGAATTGCGCGCTCTTTGGTTCGAGCACCAGAAGATCGGTGCCGGCGCCGCCGCCGGCAGCTTCGGCAAGCTCCGCCTTCGCTTGCGCAAACGGCTTGCCCGCTGCGGCGAAGAGGCCGGCGATCGACTCGGCAACGGCACTCCTTCGCGTCAGCAGGGGCGGTCGGCGCGTGGGATCGGGTTTGTTGTGCTGACGAATTTCTGTCATTGCGGCAGTGTCGGGCGACCATAACCCGAAATTGTAAAGCCGCAATGATCGCGTCAAGGCGCGCGAACGCAACAGCGGCGAGCGGGGACCGTCAGGGCGGGGGGATTGCTTCGTCGCGGAGCTTGTCATCGGGCCGCCGCTTCGCTCGCAATGACGATACAGTACATTAACCTAAAATTATCTAATCAACCTCAGATCATCTTGCTTTAGACGGCGCAACTCTTGCCATACGGGTGTTTATTTTGTATGCTCTCTTTGGTAGAATACGCTTCAAACCGCGGGAAAGGACTTTTATGCGCACCATCTCTCTGGCAACCGCCTTTGTTGCGGCAACTTTGCTCGGATCGGCCGCAACGGCGGCGCGGGCACAGACCGAATCACGGGGCGCGGGCGATCTTCGCGATCGCAGGTATTGCGAGATATTGCTCGGGTATATTTATGCAGCCAAGATAAATGCGCCGGTCTTCAATACGATCGGATACAATTATTGCCCGCAGGACAAGATGTCGTCCTTGAATCTGAACCGGGTGAAGAAGCAGAACGCCGCCGCTGTGGCCTTCCTCAATGGGCCGCGCCATTGGGTCATGGACGCGATCAACGGCCTGGACGTTTCCGGCTCGGGAGAGACGAAGAATTTCGGCGGCATCGAAATGACCAAGGTCGCCAGCACGCAAGTGCCGCTCGGCGCCCTGAAGGGCGGGCTCACTCCTATTCCATATACCACCATGGACGTTTCGCGAACGACGATTTGGATCTACGACGCCCACAAGGCGGTGTTCGAACTCACCGATCCCAGCGGCGC
>JASHQS010000011.1 GCA_030038995.1 Xanthobacteraceae bacterium | reverse complement strand
CCCGCGGGAAAAATTTGGGAAAACTTTACCGTAACGGCGCGGCGCTGCTGAGCGGCGGCGCGGTTTCGGTTATGCTGGTATTCACCGTATCGCCGCGGATTTGCGGCCGCGGCCGCCGGGGGCGGCGTGGCGCTGGGGGAATTGGGCTCATGCGCAAGACATTTCTGCTTGCGGCCGCGCTCGCGGCCGGGGCCGGCTCGTTTTCGGCGATGGCGCCGCAGCCGGCGTCCGCTCGTGGCAGCGTGGTGGTGGTGCGGGACGGGTATCCGGCCGGCACGATCGTGGTCCGGCAGAGTGAGCGGCGGCTCTATCTGATGCTGGGCTCGGGCCGGGCGATCAGCTATCCGGTCGGCGTCGGCCGCAATGGCATGCAATGGTCCGGCACGGTCCACATCGACGGCAAATACATCGCGCCGGCCTGGTCGCCGCCGGCCTCGATCAAGCGCGCCGAGCCGCGACTGCCGGACGTGATCCCCGGCGGCTCGCCGCATAACCCGATGGGCGTCGCGGCGATGACGCTCTCCGGCGGCGGCCAGTACGCCATCCACGGCACCAACCAGCCGGGGCTGATCGGCGGTTTCGTCTCGCACGGCTGCATCCGCATGTACAATGCCGACATCACCGACCTCTACGGCCGCGTCGGCGTCGGCACGCCGGTGGTGGTGACCAGGTAGGCTTCGTCATTCCGGGGCGCCGCGCAGCGGCGAACCCGGAATCCATAACCCCTGCGCTGGGATTATGGATTCCGGGTTCCTCGCTTCGCTCGGCCCCGGAATGACGAATTATCCGCACCAAGTGCCGCGTCGGCCGCCGTCGTAAGCGCGCGCGAAGCCGCCGGCGAGCATGGCGGCGGACACATCGGCGGTGGTGCGCGTTGCGGCCGCCGCATCGACGCGGCCGCCATATTTGTCGACGCCGACCCGCGAGATGGTGACGCCGCCTTCGGCCAGGATAGCTTGCAAGGCCGCGCGGGCGGCTTGCGCCTTGGCAAACTCCTCGGCGCAGCGCGCGTGCAGCTCGGCCGCATCGATGCCGCGCAGCCGCACCTTGCTCTCGACATCGAGCCCCGGCCAAACCCGCACCCGCGCCGCAAAGGTATCGCCGTCGATGACGCGCAAGACCTCGGCCGGATAGGCTATCGCCGCGTCCAAGCGCTTGGCGAGCGGCGGTTCGGCAGCCGGCGAATTATTGCCCGCCGGCGCCACCGCGAAGGCGCGTTGCAGCGGCGCCGCCGGACGCGGGCTCGCCTTGATCGCCGCCCCGGCCGCAACGCCAAGCAAAAACGCCGCGCCCACCGCGAGCAGGACGGCGTGGCGCGGCACGTTTGCAGCTTGCAGCGGCGCAAGGCGGCTCATGAGCGGGATGCGACGGGCCGAATCAATATAGGATTATATTCAGAAACGTAGGAAAATTTGTCAAGAGACCGGTCGGCGACCGGCAAGATCAAAAATCCGCGGCGATGCCGTTGATTTCCCAGTCGCCGTAGCGGGTCGGGTCGGGGCCGGCGGGGCCGTTCAGTTCTTTCGGCGCCTTGGCGGTGCTGCGCTCGCGCTCGGCGCGGCGGGCGGCGGCTTCGGCCAGCGCGCGCTCGGCGGCAGGCGCGAGCGGACGCCGTTGCGGCATCGGCTTGCGTGCTTCAATCACGGCAGGTTCGGGGGTCGGGCGCGCGATTGGCATGGGCTTTGACTTTGCTTTGACTTTGCTTTGACTTGGCGTAGCCGTGCCCAATCCACAAGTGGCGGGCATCGCGAGGATTTCGGCCGATGACGAGCGCGCGAAAAGCGCCAAGGTTTTCAGAGCACGCCGGCGCCGTGCCGGGCCTCGCGGCCCGACGCCTGGCGGCGGCCGTGATCGACGGGGTGCTGCGCCGCCGCCGGCCGCTCGACGAATTGCTCGATGATGCGCGCATGCTGGCGGCGCTCGACGAGCGCGACCGGGCGCTGGCGCGGGCGCTGATCGGGGCGGTGCTGCGCCGACTCGGCACGCTGCGCCAGCTCCTGACGTCGTTCGTCGAACGCGGCCTGCCGGCGCAAGCGCCGTTGGTCGAGACGGCGCTGCTCCTTGGTGCCGCGCAGATCCTTTTTCTCGACGTGCCGGACCATGCGGCGGTCGATCTGGCGGTGCGGCTGGTGCAGGCCGATCGCCACGCCGCGCGCTTTGCCGGGCTCACCAATGCGGTGCTGCGGCGCGTGGCGCGCGAGGGCACCGCGCGGCTTGCCGCGCTCGATGCGGTCACGCTCGACACGCCCGCCTGGCTGCTGACGCGGTGGCGCAAGACCTACGGCGAAGCGACCGCCCGCGCCATCGCGGCCGCCAACAGCCATGAGCCGGCGCTCGACCTGACGGCGAAAAACGCTGCCGAAGGCTGGGCCAAGCGCCTCGATGGCCGCGTGCTGCCGACCGGCACGGTGCGCACCATCGCGCATGGGCCGGTGACGGCGCTGCCGGGTTTTGCCGAAGGGCAATGGTGGGTGCAGGACGCCGCCGCGGCAC
Organism: Xanthobacteraceae bacterium; assembly: GCA_030038995.1. Taxonomy (GTDB): domain Bacteria; phylum Pseudomonadota; class Alphaproteobacteria; order Rhizobiales; family Xanthobacteraceae; genus BOG-931. The sequence goes on along the minus strand of JASHQS010000011.1, from coordinate 59,048 downwards.
TGCCGGCGCGGTTGTTCGGCGAAAAAATCGCCGGCCTGCGGGTTGCCGACCTGTGCGCCGCGCCCGGCGGCAAGACCGCGCAGCTCGCCGCTGCCGGCGCCAAGGTCACCGCCGTCGATCGCGCGCCGGCCCGGCTCGATCGGCTCCGGCAAAATCTCGCCCGCCTCAAGCTCGCCGCCGATCTTGTCTGCGCCGACGTGACGACGTGGACGCCCGAGCGCGCCGATTTCGATGCCGTGCTGTTGGATGCGCCGTGCACTGCGACCGGCACCATCCGCCGCCGTCCCGATGTGCCGTGGCTCAAGCGCGACAGCGACATCGCCGCGCTCGCCGCCGTGCAGGGCCGCCTGATCGAGCACGCCCTGGCGCTGACCAGGCCCGGCGGCATGCTGATCTACTGCACCTGCTCGCTCGAACCGGAGGAAAACGAAGACGTCGTGGCGGCGCTCCTTGCCGGCGAAGCAGCCGCGCAGCGGCTGCCGATCGCCGCCGAAGCAGTGTCCGGCCGGGCCGAATTCATCACCGCCGCCGGTGACCTGCGCACGCTGCCGTGCCACTTTCCGGACGCCGATTCGCGATTTGCGGGTCTCGACGGCTTCTACGCCGCGCGGCTTCTTAGGAAATTTTAGCGCAATCAATCCATTAATGGGTCATTTGGCCGCCGCTGCCGGGTTTCCTATGGTGCGGGGCGGGGATCGCGCCCGGCACCGCCGGGCAGAAAGGGCGAGCGCCGCAATGGCGCGCGGTGCAATCGGCGACCACGCCAGACTTGCTTGGCTGTTGCTGCGCGGCGCGGCGCGGCGGCTTGCCGGGCGCGTCACCGGCCATCCGCTCATTCGCTGGCCGCTGCCGGCCTGGCGCGCCGACCAGCTCTTGATCGCGCCGCAGGATCTGCGCACCGCCGATGCCACGCTTGCCGGCGAAATCTATTCCGGCCGCTTCGCCTTCGCCGGCAAGGTGGTGATCTGCGACCGCCGCTCGATTTTCGCGATGGAGCCGCCGTCGGAGGAATGGGCCGTCGCCCTATTGGGCTTCGGCTGGCTGCGCCATCTGCGCGCCGCCGAATCGGCGATCACCCGCGCCAACGGCCGCGCGCTGGTCGACGAATGGATCGCGCTGCAAGGCTCCTGGCATCCGCTCGCCTGGCGGCCGGACGTGCTGTCGCGGCGCATCATGTCGTGGCTCACCCAGGCGACGCTGGTGCTCCAGGACGCCGACGTGCGCTTCTATCGGCGCTTTCTGCGCAGCCTCATGCGCCAGGTCCGCTACCTGCGCCACACCGCGGCCGACGCGCGGCGCGCCGTCGCGCATCTGCAAGCCGTCATCGCGCTCGCCGAGGCGGCGTTGTGCATGGCCGGTCAGTCGCGGCGCATCAGGTCGGCGACCGAACGGCTGCGCCGCGAGCTGCAACGCCAGATTCTTCCCGATGGCGGCCATATCGGCCGCGATCCCGGCGCCGTCATCGAAATTTTGCTCGAGCTGTTGCCGCTGCGCCAGACCTATGCGGCGCGCAACATCGCGCCGCCGCCGGCGCTCAACAACGCCATCGACCGCATGATGCCGATGCTGCGGTTTTTCCGCCATTCCGACGGCAGCTTCGCGCGCTTCAACGGCATGGGCGCCACGCCCGCGGACCTCGTGTTCACGCTGTCGGCCTACGACGAAACCGCCGGCGCGCCGCTGTCGAACGCGCCGCATTCTGGCTATCAGCGCCTGGAGGCCGGCGGCAGCGTGCTGATCGCCGACGTCGGCCGCGCACCGCCGGTCGAGATGAGTCTCGAGGCGCATGCCGGCTGCCTCGCCTTCGAGTTTTCCACGCCCAAGTGCAACCTCCTGATCGTCAATTGCGGCATGCCGCCGACCGCGCGCGAGGATTGGCGCCAATTGGCCCGCGCCACGCCGGCGCATTCCACCGTGACGTTCAACGACGCTTCGTCGGCGCGCTTTGTCGCCGCGCCGGCGTTGCGCCGCGTGCTCGGCGGCGCGCCGATGCTGGGCGGCCCGAGCCGCGTCGCGGTGAGCCGCGACGACCGCGCCGATGCGCTGGTGCTGCGCGCCACCCACGACGGCTACGCCGAGCGCTTCGGCATTCTGCACGAGCGTACGCTGACGCTCGCGGCCGACGGCGGCAAGCTCGAAGGCGAGGACGTTTTTCTCTCGGCCGACGGCGGGGCGGAACTGCGCACGACGCGCGACCGCTACGCGGTGCGCTTTCATCTGCATCCGAGCGTCAAGGCGACGCGGCTCTCCGACGGCCACGGCGCCTTGCTGATGGCGCCCGACAAGGAATTGTGGACCTTCACGGTCCGCGACGGCCGCGTCGAGCTGGAAGACAGCGTCTATCTCGCCGGTGCCGAGGGGCCGCGCCGCACCACGCAGCTCGTGGTCTACGGCCACGCCCGCCACGCGCCGCGCGTCTCCTGGAGCCTGCACGCCGGCCCCGCCGCCCTGATCAAGACCACCGCGCGCTCGACGCGGGAAGACGAGCCGCGGCTGCCGCTGTGAATGAATATCCTCCCCCCGCGAAGCGGGGGAGGAGGACCATCCGTAGCGAGCGCAAGCGAGCGAAGGATGGTGGAGGGGGCGCGGGCCGCGACGAAACTCCTGCAGCTAAAGTGAAGCTTCGAGTCCGGCACCGCGCTTCGCCATAGCCGACGCTTCGCGTCGGCGTTTTATATGACGGCGGCCGTAGGCCGCCTACGCCCCCTCCACCGCTGCGCTTCGCTCCGCGGTGAGGAAGAAAGAACGCGGATTATACGAAATCCGGACAAATTCGTTCGTCATTCCGGGGCCGAGCGAAGCGAGGAACCCGGAATCCATAACCCCGGCACAGGGCTTACGGATTCCGGACTCGCCGCTTCGCGGCGATCCGGAATGACGAGGAATCAATCATCAGAATTCCGTATTACGCCCCGCTCCTCGGCCCTCCGCCCTGACTGCCGCTCTTCTCCTCCACAGGCCGATCCTCCTCCACGATTTGCCGATACACTTCGAGCCATACCCGCACCAGAAACCGCCGGTCGTCCTGTTCGGCGAGGAAGGCGCGGTACAGCACCTCTGCGCCGACATCGGCACCGACCCATTTCATGCTTTCGGTGACGCTTTGCAGGCTGAAGGTCTGCGGCACGCCCGACTTGGCGGCAGGCGATGGCGCGCTCTCTCCCCGCGGTCTGTCGTCGTTTTGGCGCTCTGCCATCGTTCCGTGTCTTGGCTTTGTTGCACGCGCGCTGCTGCCGCAATCCCTGGTCTGCAGCGTCATACCAAGATTCTTGGTACCGAAAAAGCCGTTTTATCGATTCGTCTCCCTTTCGCCGGGAGGCAGAATGGCTCGCTCCCTGGAATCGCCTCGCCACGAAGCTCTGCGCGCCTTCCTCGTCGAACGCCGCCAAAAGGCCGGCTTGCGCCAAATCGACCTCGCCAAGCGGCTGCGCCGGCCGCAGTCCTACGTGACCTACGTCGAGACCGGCCAAAAGATCGTCGATGTCATCGAACTGCTCGAATGGGCCGACGCCCTCGGCTTCGACCCGTGCGACACCCTCAAACGGCTGTCGAAGTTGCAGAGGCCCAAATAGTTGTAGGGCGGGCTGAGCGAAGCGAGGCCCACGCGGTTTCTTCTAATCGGTCGTGCGTGGGCACGGCGCTTCGCGCTTTGCCCACCCTACGTGCTGCAGCGCATCAACATTCAGCTATCCAAGCCCAACAACAACGACCTCGCCCGCGCCGCCAGAATGCTGACCGCGTTGACGTCATTCCGGGGCCGAGCGAAGCGAGGGACCCGGAATCCATAACCCCGGCACAGGGCTTACGGATTCCGGACTCGCCGCTTCGCGGCGATCCGGAATGACGAGGAATCAATCATCAGAATTCCGTATTACGCTCCGCTCCTCGGCCCTCCGCCCTGGTCTCCACTCTGCCCATCCACAGGCCGATCCTCCTCCACGATTTGCCGATACACTTCGAGCCATACCCGCACCAGAAAGCGCCGGCCGTCCTGTTCGGCGAGGAAGGCGCGGTACAGTACCTGCGCGCCGACTTCGGCACCCCACCATTTCGTGCTTTCGCGCACGCTTTGCAGGCTAAAGGTTTCCGGGATGCCTCCGCGTACAGGTGCGCGTTTTTCTTCGGTAGCCATCGCGGTCAATCGCAATCGCGTTGTTGCGCAATTCCGGCATACGGCACCTCAAGGTGCATTGACAGAGAAAATATCGCAAAAAGCGAATGTCATTACCGAAAACGCGCAATTCTATACTGTCAGTCGGTTGCGCGGAATCGGCGCTTCGTGAGGTTTGCGGCAAAGGTGCGCCGCCGTGAGCCTGGCCAAGACCTTCGGATCCAACGTACGGCATTACCGCAAAGCCCGCGGCATGAACCAGGTACAATTCGCCGACGCGGTCGGCCTGTCGCTCGCCATGATGGGCAAGATCGAGCGCGGCGAGACCGCGCCATCGTTAACCTCGGTCGAGAAGATCGCTGCCGAGCTCGACGTGCCGGAAGCGGTGCTGTTTGCCACCGGCACCATGACGGTGCCGCCCGGCGAGCGCGGCCGCCTCCTGCAGCGCATCAACATTCAGCTATCCAAGCTCAACAACAACGACCTCGCCCGCGCCGCCAGAATGCTAACCGCGTTGACGGATTGATCTCGTAGGGCGGATTAGCAAGCGTAGCCCGGATTGCGCGGAGCGCAATCCGGGAGCAGCGATCGCGCCCGTGAAGGGGGATGGAAAGCCGGACGACGCTGCCAAGCTTGCCGTAGATGTGATGGCTGCCGCTGATGCGCAGCAATTGTCAGCCGCGCCGCTCGACCATCCGGGCAAATTCGCGGCCGCTGACCGCCCTCATACGGCGATTTCGAGAATGCGCCGCTTGTCGCCCGGCTTGGGTGCCGCGATGTCCACGGCGAGGCAACCCTCAATCGCCTCGTGCAGATTGCGCATGAGTTCGTCCATGGTGTCGCCTTGGCTGGCGCAGCCCGCAATCGCCGGGACTTCGGCCCAGAAGCCGCCTTGCTCCGCCTCGTGCACCACGACTTTGATCTTCATGTTGGACGTCTTCGCGCCGAAACTGCAGTCAAAATACGCCGCGGCCGGCACAATTCAAGTTGCGACGCGACACGGTTCTTGCGAATCATGACCGATTACGCGGCGGCGGTTTGCGCGGGCGGCCGGAGCGCAAAATAAAAAGTCGCATAGAATCAATAGCTCCGTCACCCGCGGCGCGGCGATGTTGACAATCATTCCGCGATCGTTTCTTGGAAGCGCCGCTCGCTCCTGAGGGATGCCTTTCGCGAGGGTGCTTCTGTAAGGCGGAAGCGAGTGCGGTTCCTGCGGGCGAAAGCCACACACTTTCGCTCCCGGGCGGTCCGGGTATCGACCCCCTCGACATTACGGTCGGGGTGCCAGGTGCTTGGCTTAGGCGCGAGCGATGATCGGGTAACGCCCGCTCCTCCCGCTCGCGTGACGCGCGGCCTGGACCGAAATCGCGTGCAGCCTAAAGCCGCGCGAGGAAAGCCGCGGTGGAGCGCCGAGAGGCGAGCGCGCCCGCAAGCGGATGGCTCGGGTAACCGGACCATTCGTGGCGCGCGCCGCGCCCGGAGCGCGTTGGGGCGGTAACGTCGCAATGCGTGGCGCGGCTCCGTGGACTACGCGCCTGTCGGCGCTCCGCCTCCCTCTTTTATTTGCTCGGGAGGCAACGCTTTCGTGCCGTGCCTTTTCGTGCCGTTGGCAAGACTCGGATGCAAAAAACCGCATCGCGAGAACGGGAATGCTTTATCCTCCCCCGCTTCGCTTCGCTACGCGGGTGAGGAAAAGATGCACCGCTTGCGCTGCGCCTGCGAGGATGAAACAAGAGCGCCATGAGCGAAGAGCTGCGCCGCGCCACGCGCGCCCTGATTTCCGTGTCCGACAAAAGCGGCGTCGTCGGCCTCGCGCGCGCTTTGTCCGGCCACGGCATCGAGCTCATCTCGACCGGCGGCACGCGCAAGGCGCTCGCCGATGCCGGCCTGCAGGTGATCGACGTCGCCGAACTCACCGGCTTTGCCGAAATGATGGACGGCCGGGTCAAGACGCTGCATCCCGCCGTGCACGGCGGCCTGTTGGCGATGCGCGGCAACGCGCAGCATCTCGAGGCGCTGCGCGTGCATAAAATCCGGCCGATCGACATTCTGGTGGTCAGTCTCTATCCGTTCGAACAGACGGTGGCGGCCGGCGCCGCTTTCGCCGCCTGCATCGAGGACATCGATATCGGCGGGCCGGCGATGATCCGCGCCGCGGCCAAGAACCACGACGACGTCGTCGTCATCGTTGATCCTGAAGACTACAGGGAAGTGATAGACGCGCTGCGCCTTTTCAGAGGAGAAACGCCGCTGTTGTTGCGGCGGAAGCTGGCCGCAAAAGCGTTCGCGCGCACGGCGGCCTATGATGCGGCGATCGCCAATTGGCTTGCGGCCGTGGTGGCCGAGCCGGCGCCGGATTATCGCGCGTTCGGCGGGCGTTTGATCGAGCGGCTGCGCTACGGCGAGAACCCGCACCAGTCGGCGGCGTTCTATCGCACGCCGGAGCTGCGCTACGGCGTCGCCAGCGCGCGGCAGGCGCAAGGCAAGCAGCTTTCCTACAACAACATCAACGACACCGACGCGGCGTATGAATGCGTCGCCGAGTTCGATCCGGCGCGCGCCGCCGCCTGCGCCATCGTCAAGCACGCCAATCCGTGCGGCGTCGCCGAGGGTGAAAGCCTGCGCGACGCCTATCGCAAGGCCTTGGCCTGCGACCCGGTGTCGGCCTATGGCGGCATCGTCGCGCTCAACCGCCCGCTCGATGCCGACGCGGCGCGCGCCATCACCGAAATTTTCACCGAGGTGATCATTGCGCCGGATGCGACCGCCGAAGCGATCGCCATCGTCGGCGCCAAAAAGAATCTGCGGCTGTTGCTCGCCGGCGGCCTGCCCGATCCGCGCGCGCCGGGCCTGACGGCCAAGACCGTCGCGGGCGGCCTCTTGGTGCAAACCCGCGACAACGCCGTGGTCGACGACATGGATCTGAAACCGGTGACCAGGCGCGCGCCCACCAATGCGGAGCTGCGCGACCTGCGCTTTGCCTTTCGCGTCGCCAAGCACGTGAAATCGAACGCCATCGTCTACGCCAAGGACGCCGCCACCGTCGGCATCGGCGCCGGGCAGATGAGCCGCGTCGATGCCGCGCGCATCGCCGCGCGCAAGGCGGCCGATGCCGCGCAAGCAGCCGGCTTGCCGCAGCCGGCGACCAAGGGCTCCGTCGTCGCCTCCGACGCATTTTTTCCGTTCGCCGACGGGCTTCTGGTCGCCATCGCAGCCGGCGCCACCGCGGTGATCCAGCCCGGCGGCTCGGTGCGCGACGATGAAGTCATCAAGGCTGCCGACGACCACGACATCGCCATGGTGTTCACCGGCACGCGCCATTTCCGCCATTGAGGCGCGCCGGCGCTCGCTGCCGACCGCGAATGCGATTGCCGATCGCAAAACAAGCCGGGTAGTGTGCAGCAATGCGACTGAGATCTCTGTTTGTGTTGATGCGCGGCGCAGCGGGATGCTCGGAGCGTTCCCCTCCCCCTTGCGGGGAGGGGTTAGGGGTGGGGGTCGTGAGGCGACTCACTTCCGTCGACGTTTTCGCCTCACCTCCCGACCCCCACCCCGACCCTCCCCGCAAGGGAGAGGGAGCGCACGGAGTTTGCCGCGCCGATATTGATTCAATTTCGTGGGCACACGCTCTAAAATTTGTCCGCAGCACAAGACTCATGCTGCTCGCTGCCGTGTGCGCGGTGCTGGCTGTTTGCAATAGCGCGGCAGCGGCCGAGGATTCCGGGCTGCCGATGTTTGCGGCGTGTCAGCCGGCGACGCCGCCGGTGCTGCCGCCGCGCTGGCGCGCGGTCGGGCTGATGCTGCCGTATCTGCGCCAACAGCTCGTGGTCGGCGAGTTCGTGCGCGACGGCGCCGCGCACGCCATGCGCGCCACGCTCACCGGCCTGCAATCCGGCACCGTCGATCTGCTCATCACCGACAAGCAAACATACCGCCTGAGCGGCCCGCATGACGCGCCCAATGCCTGCACGGCACTCGGCCACAAATACGATCCGCCGCCGGATTCTTGGCTCGCCGCCGGCTCGACCTGCGACGGCGAAGCGCCGGTCGGAACCAAAAACGCGCAATGGTGGAAGACGGCGGCGCCCGACGGCCGCGCCATCTGGCAATGGTACCGGACCGATACGCGGCTGCCGTGGCGCATCATGCTGCCGGCGCGCAGCGCCGCGCCGGCGGTGATCGGCGATTATGCGATGACCTATTTCCCGGCCTTTCAGCCGCTCGCGCAAACAAATCTCGCGCGCTTGCGCGACTTCTGCGCGGCGAAAGCGCGGAAGGCACAGCCGGCGGAGCTTGCCGCCGCGACCGCGCCGGAACTGATGGCGACCGGCAAAGACATCGATGCAGTCGAGCGCGCCAAGCGCGTGCAGGCGCTCATCCCCGGCCTGAGCATCAAGGCGTGTCCGGCCGCGAGCAAACCGCCGTCCTGGCCGAACCAGTTTGTCATGACGGCTATCCTCACGCCCATCCGGTTCCAGTTCACGCCGCTGCCGACCATGCTGTATTACGACTGGAACGGCGCCGGCACCATGGTCGGCCTGATGAATGAGCCGCATACCTTGCCGCCGCGGCTCGAACTGCAGAGCGTGCAGACGCGCGGCGTCGGCTACGGCATCGAGCGGCTGCCGAACGGCGTGTTCGCCTGCCGCGCGGCGACGCCCGGCGTGGTGCGGCCGGATTGGATGAGCGTCGCGGCCTGCGAATGCAGCGGCGTCATCGATCACAATCCGGACTTCGGCGCCAATGAAGTCAGCGTCATCCGCGCCTGCCCAGTCAAGGGCGAAGGTTTGCACGTGAACTGGAGCTGGTACACGACGGCCGGCCGGCCGATTCTCTTCACCGAGCCGGAAGCGCTCGGCCTTGGACTGAATATCGCCGATTATCATCGCTGGCTGCCGGGCGCGAAAATGCCGCCCGACGCATTCGCGCTGCCGGCGATCTGCACGCCGCAGGCGGCCGAATTGGGCCTGCCGCCGGTCGGCGACGGCCTGCCGCCGGACAAGACGGCGAATTGCTCCGATTGTCACACGACGCGGCAATGACTTTGCATCAGAGCCGGCGCGCTTTTGTCAAAGGCACGGCCGCGGCCGGCGCCGGCCTCGTGCTCGGTTTCCATCTGCCGCTGCCGGGCGCAGCCGTTGCGGCAGCCCAAGCCGCGAAGCCCAATGTGTTCAAGCCCAACGCCTTCGTGCGCATCGCGCCGGACAACACCGTCACGATCGTCTCCAAGCATCTCGAGTTCGGCCAGGGCGTGTATACCGGGCTCGCCACGCTATTGGCCGATGAGCTCGACGCCGACTGGGCGCAGATCAGGGTGGAATCGGCACCCGCCGATGCCGCGCATTACAACAATTTGTTCTGGGGATCGCTGCAGGGCACCGGCAACAGTTCGTCGATCGCCAATGCGGCCGGGCAAATGCGCCAGGCCGGCGCCATGGCGCGGCTCATGCTCGTGCAAGCGGCCGCCGCGGAATGGAACGTGTCGGCGAGTGACATCGAGGTCAGCAACGGCGTTCTCTCCCATGCGCGCGCGGGCAAGCGCGGCAATTTCGGCGCCTTCGCCGCCAAGGCGGCGACGCTGCTCGTGCCGTGGACCGTGACGCTGAAACAGCCGTCGGCGTTCACGCTGATCGGCAAGCACGTGCCGCGTGTCGACACGCGTGCGAAAATCGACGGCAGCGCGCAGTACGCGCTCGACGTCAAACGCCCGGGCGTGCTGACCGCGCTGCTGGCGCGGCCGCCGCGCTTTGGCGCACGCATCAAAGCCATCGACGACAGCGCCGCGCGCGCGCTGCCGGGCGTGGTCGAGATCGCCACCGGCCACGGCATGGTGGCGGTGATCGGCCGCGGCTTTTGGCCGGCCAAGAAGGGCCGCGACGCGCTCAAGATCGAATGGGACGATGCGGCTGCGGAAAAACGCGGCAGCGCCGACATCGTCGCGGCCTACCGTGCGCTGCGCGAAAAACCCGGCACGGCGCTGCGCCGCGACGGCGATGCCGAAGATGCCATTGCCGGCGCCGCCAGGACATTCACCGCCGACTACGAATTTCCCTATCTGGCGCACGCGCCGATGGAGCCGTTGAACTGCGTGGTCGAGGTTGCGGCGGATCGCTGCCGCATCTGGTCGGGCTCGCAGATGCAAACGCTCGACCAGGGCATTGCCGCGCAGATCAGCGGGCTTCCCCCCGAGCAGGTCGAGGTGCACACCATGTTCGCCGGCGGCAGTTTTGGCCGGCGCGCGGTGCAGACGGTGGTTGCGGAGGCGGTCGCCATCGCCAAGGCGCTCGGCGGCCGCGCCCCGGTGCGGGTCATGTTCAGCCGCGAGGACGACATCCAGGGCGGCTATTACCGGCCGGCCTTCGTGCATCGGCTGCGCGCCGGGCTCGACGGGGACGGCCGCATCGTCGGCTGGCAGCATCGCATCGTCGGCCAGCCGCTGACGCCGCAGACCGGCGACGGCCACGTCGATTCTTCGCTCGCGCAAGGCTCAGCGACGCTGCCTTACGCCATCGCCAACGTGAGCGTCGAGGCGCATCCGACCAGCGTTGGCGTTCCGGTCATGTGGTGGCGTTCGGTCGGCGCCTCGCACAGCGGCTATGCGGTCGAAACGTTCATCGACGAATTGGCGTTCGCGGCCAAAAAAGATCCGGTCGAATACCGGCTGTCGCTGTTGTCGGCGCAGCCGGCCGCTGCGGGCGTGCTCACGCTCGCGGCCGAAAAAGCCGGCTGGGGCCGGCCGGCGCCGGCCGGCGTCTTTCGCGGCATTGCGCTGCAGGAATGGGTCGGCACCCAGGTGGCGCAGGTTGCGGAAATCTCTCTCGACCGCGGCGTCCTGAAAGTCGAGCGCGTGGTCTGCGCGGTCGATTGCGGCACCGCGATCAATCCCGACATCGTTGCCGCGCAGATGGAAGGCGGCATCGCCTTCGGGCTTTCCGCCGCGCTACGCGGCGCCATCACGCTGACCGAGGGCCGCGTCGATCAATCCAACTTCCACGATTACCCAGTGCTGCGCATGGCCGACATGCCGCGCGTCGAGGTTTTCATCGTGCCGTCGAGGAGGCCGCCGAGCGGCGTCGGCGAAGCCGGTGTGCCGGCGATCGCCCCCGCGGTCGCCAACGCGCTGTTCGCCGCCAGCGGCCAGCGCCTGCGCACGCTGCCATTCGCGGGGCAGAATTTTGCGCGGAGGTAAGTTCGTCATTCCGGATCGCCGCGCAGCGGCGAGTCCGGAATCCATGATCCCGGTGCCGGTGTCTATGGATTCCGGGCTCCTCGCGGAGCTTGTCATCGGGCCGGCCCTGCGGGCCGGACCCGTTGGCTCGGCCCCGGGATGACGATCAGCCCTTCAGCCCGCCCATCCGGCAAACGTATTTCCACTCCTCCGCCGCGACCGGCTGCACCGAGAGCCGCGCGTATTTGACGAGCGCCATGTCTTTAAGCTTCGGCTCGACCTTGATGGCGGCGAGCGTCACCGGCTGCGGCAGCGGCTCGACGGCGCCGGTGGTGATGGCGACCCACGGCTCGCCTTTCGCCGCAGTGGGGTCGGGATAGTGCTCGCGCAACACTTCGCCGATGCCGACGACCTGCTTCTCCTTGCCGGTGTGATAGAAGAAGAACGTCTCGCCCTGCTTCATCTCTTTGAGATGCTTGCGGGCGATGAAATTGCGCACGCCGCTCCACGGCTCGCCTTTCTTGCCGCGCGCCACCTGGTCGTTCCAGGAAAACTCTTCCGGCTCGGTCTTCAACAGCCAGTACGCCATTTTCATTCCTCCGCCCGCAACGGCCGCGTCAACAAAGATTCGATCGCCGCATCGACGCTCAGCTTTTCGTTCAGCACGGCGGCGACCGCGGCCGCGATCGGCATGTCGATGCCGCGCTCGCGCGCCATGTCGAGCAGCACCGGCGCGGTGAACACGCCTTCGGCAAGGCCGCCGTGGATGGCGCCCGGCCGCTGCCCGGCGCCGAGCGCCACGCCGAATGAAAAATTGCGCGATTGCGGGCTCGAGCAGGTCAGCAACAGGTCGCCGAGCCCGGACAGGCCCATCAGCGTCTCCGGCCGCGCGCCGTAGCCGCGGCCGAAGCGCGCCAGCTCGGCGAAGCCGCGCGTCACCAGCGCCGCCGCGGCGCTGGCGCCGAGCTTGCGGCCGGCGACGATGCCGGCGGCGATCGCCAGCACGTTCTTGGCGGCGCCGCCGATCTCGACGCCGCGCACGTCGGTTGAGTGATAGGGCCGGAAATTCGCCGAGCCGATGGCGCGCGCAAGCTCGCCGGCAAGCGTGGACTCGCGCGCGGCGAGCGTCACCGCGGTCGGCAGCCCGCGCGCCACGTCGGCGGCAAAGCTCGGCCCTGACAGGATCGCCGGCGCAACTTGCGGCGCGCAGGCGGCGACCACGTCGGTCATGAATTGTTTGCTGCCGCGCTCGATGCCCTTGGCGCAGACGATCACCGGCGTGCCGGGCGCGACCAGCGGCGCAAGTTTTGCCGAAGCGCTACGCACCGCTTGCGCGGGCACGACCAGCAGCATCGCTTGCGCGCGCGCCGCCGCGGCAAGATCGCCCGCAATAACAATGTCATCGGGAATGCGCACGGCCGGCAAAAACAGGCTCTCGCGATGCTCTTTCAGATTCTCCGCGTTTGCGGCATCGTGCTCCCACAGCGTCACCTTGCGCCCGGCGCGGGCACAAGTCAGTGCCAGCGCGGTGCCCCAGGCGCCGGCGCCGATGACCGCGATGCTGTCGAAGGGCATGGTTGGGGCGAATCCTAATCACGAACCAGATGACGACTTCCGCTCGTCCCCGCGAAAGCGGGGACCCAGTCATTTCTGAATCAACACGACGGCTCCCTGGATTCCCGCTTGCGCGGGAATGAGCGGAACAGGGAGCGTCACCGCGCTTATAACATTTCGCCGCGCAGCAGTTTGGGGACGTCGCCGAACAGGCCGGCGGCTTCGCGGATGAACAGGCGCTTGACGCCCGGTAGCCGCTCGACCATGCCGAGCCCGACGTCGCGCAGGAGGCGCAGCACGTCGGAGCGGTTGGAGAACAGCCGGTTCAACCCGTCGGTGGCGAGCCCCATCGTCATGGTGTCGAAGCGGCGCCAGCGCTGGTAGCGTTCCAGCACCGTGGCGGCGCCGGGATCGAGGCCGAGCCGCGCCGCATCGACGATCACTTCGGCGAGCGCGGCAACATCCTTCAGCCCCATATTGAGGCCCTGCCCGGCGATCGGATGAATGACGTGGGCAGCGTCGCCGGCGAGCGCGATGCGCTCGGCGATGAACGAGCGCGCCACGAAGAAGCCGAGCGGCAGTACGCGCCGCGCCCCCACGACGGTAATCTCGCCGAGATGCAGCTTGAAACGCTGCTCCAGCTCGTCGTGAAAAGCGGCAGCGGGCAGCGCCACGATGCGCTCGGCTTCGCTCGTCTTTTCCGTCCACACGATCGAGGAGCGGCGGCCTTTGAGCGGCAGAATCGCGAACGGGCCGGCGGGCAGAAAATGCTCCTCGGCGCGCCCGTTATGATCGCGCTCGTGCCCCACCGTGGTGACGATGGCCGACTGGCCGTAGTCCCAGCCATGGCTGGCGATGCCGGCGGCCTCGCGGATGGTCGAGCGTGCACCGTCAGCGGCGACCAGGAGGCGCGCGGACGTCGAAGTGCCATCGGCAAATTCCGCCTCGGTCAGAAGAGCGTGACGGGAGAAGCCCTGAACCGCCGCGGCTTTCAGCTCGACGCCGAGATCGCGCGCCTTCGCTTCCAGCGCTTCGACCAAATGCCGGTTCTCGATCATGTGGGCGAACGGCTCGCCCGGCGCGATGTCGCCGTCGAAGCTGAGAAACACCGGCCGCACCGCGTCGGCGAGCCGGCTGTCGGTGACGACCATGTCGAGGATCGGCTGCGCCTGGTCGGCGACGCTCGGCCACACGCCGATCGCTTCGAACAGGCGGCGCGCCGCGGCGATGATGGCCGAGGCGCGCTCGTCGCCGGCGTGGCTCTTGCCCAGCGTCGGATCGGCGACCGCGACCGTAAACGCCGGCCCGAGCGCCTGACGCAGCGCGATCGCCAGCGTCAGCCCGGCGAAGCCGCCCCCGGCAATCAGCACATCGGTGTTGCGTGTCATGCTCACTTCCGCACATGGCGCTTGCGCGCATGCCTTGGTACGGGCTTTATCCTAGCACGTTCCCATTTGGCTTTGGCCCGGGGCGTTTCCCGGGCGCAGCGCAGCACGAAGTGGTGCGCTGCAGACCCGGGATCGTAACAAGTTGCGGAGTCTGGGACGGTCCCGGATCAGCGGTGCACCGCTGCGCGCTGCACCGCATCCGGGAAACAGGAGAGGAGATTTGATGTCTTCCGCCGTCAAAGGATTACTCGAAATCCTCGATCTGGAGCCGCTCGAGCTCAACCTGTTCCGCGGCCGCTCGCCGCAAGATCGCTGGCAGCGCGTGTTCGGCGGCCAGGTGATCGGCCAGGCGCTGGTGGCGGCCTGCCGCACGGTCGAGGACTTGGCGGCCCGCCCGCCGCATTCGCTGCACGCCTATTTTCTGCTCGGCGGCGATCCCAAGGTGCCGATCATCTACGAGGTCGACCGCATCCGCGACGGCCGCAGTTTCACCACGCGGCGTGTGGTGGCGATCCAGCATGGCCATGCCATCTTCTCGATGTCGGTGTCGTTTCACCTGCACGAGGACGGCCTCACCCATCAGGCCAAGATGCCCGACGTGCCGATGCCGGAGGCGCTGCCGAGCGAAGCCGAGATGAAAAACAAGGTGTGGTCGCTGATGCCCGAGCCGGTGCGCCGCTATTACGAGCGCGAGCGGCCGATCGAGCTGCGGCCGGTCGAGATGCGCCGCTATCTGGGCGAAAAATCCGACGAGGGCCGCTTTCACGTCTGGATCCGCGCCACCGGCAGCCTGCCGCCGGACGCGCCGGCAATTCATCAATGCGTGCTGGCCTACGCCTCCGACATGACGCTCCTTGATTCCGCGCTCATCCCGCACGGCCGCAGCGTGTTCGACAAGGACATCATGGCGGCGAGCCTCGATCACGCGCTGTGGTTTCACCGGCCGTTCCGCGCCGACGATTGGCTGCTCTACGCCCAGGACAGTCCGAGCCTCGCCGACTCGCGCGGCTTTTCCCGCGGCCTGATTTTCGCCCGTGACGGCACGCTGATCGCTTCGGTGGCGCAGGAGGGATTGCTGCGTGTGCGGCGGCAGCAGCCGGATTAGGCGCGCTCCGTGGCGTTTGCCGAATCCGGTGCAACGCGAGCCTGGCCGGTCCAACGCACGCGGCGAGACACCCGCAATTTCTTATTTGGAATCGAGCGCCCGGCTTGCCCGATCGACTGCGGGCTCGCCAGGCGCGATGCCGATTTCGCCTTCAGGGCCGCGCGAGATAAACCAGGCGCCAGGCTGCCAGCGGGCTTGAGGCTGGCATGGCAACCAGCGAATTGCTATTTGACTATTCGCTCCGACCGGAAATTCGCGATGAATGATCAAGCCTCTCGCCTCGTCGACCGGCCCAAACCACGCTTGCCGCGCGGCCTTTTCGATTGCACCGGAAAGACGCTGGCGATCCAACAGCGGCTGATCGGCAAGCTCGCCGAAGTCTATGCCTCCTACGGCTTTGAGCTGCTTGCCACGCCGTGCATCGAATTTGCCGACGCACTGGGCAAGTTCCTGCCCGACCAGGACCGGCCGCACGAGGGCGTGTTCTCATTCGCCGACGATGACGGTCAGTGGCTGGTGTTGCGCTACGATCTGACGGCTCCGTTGGCCCGCTATGTGGCCGAGAACTACGACAGCCTCGCCTTGCCCTACCGCCGGTTTCAGGTGGGTCCGATTTTCCGCGACGAAAAGCCCGGTCCCGGCCGCTTCCGTGAATTCATCCAGTTCGATGCCGACACGGTGGGCGCAGCGTCCATGGCGGCGGACGCCGAGTTTTGCATGCTGCTGGCCGACAGTCTGGAAGCGCTCGGCCTGTCGCGCGGCGATTACGTCATCAAAATCAACAATCGCAAAGTTCTCAACGGCGTGCTCGAGCTGATCGGCATCCCGGACGGCGCGCAAGGCGACGCAGCGCGTCTGGGCGTCTTGCGCGCGATGGACAAGCTCGACCGACTGGGCATCGAAGGCGTCGCCCAGCTCCTCGGCAGCGGGCGCAAGGACGAATCCGGCGACTTCACCAGAGGTGCCGGACTGGCAAAGAGCGCCATCGATCGCGTCCTGGGTTTTCTCCAGGCCGCAGGCGGCGATCGCCGCGCCGTGTGCGCCACGCTGGCGGAGCTGGCGCGAGGCAGTGAGATCGGCGAGCAAGGCGCCGCCGAACTGTTGGAGATCGACACGATCCTGACCGCCGCCGGTTTTGCTCTCGACCGCGTGCGCGTCGATCCCGCGGTCGTCCGCGGCCTGGCCTATTACACCGGCCCGGTGTTCGAGGCCGAACTGACCTTCGACATCAGGGGAGACGACGGCCGGCCGATCCGCTTCGGCTCGATCGGCGGCGGCGGCCGCTATGACAATCTCGTCGAGCGTTTTTTGGGCACCAAGGTGCCGGCGAGCGGCGTGTCGATCGGGGTCTCGCGGCTGGCATCGGCGCTCGAGATGAGCGGCTTGCTGTCGGAAAAAGCCGTCGTGGGACCGGTCGTCGTGCTCGTCCTCGATCGCGATCAAATGCCGCGTTATCAGGGCATGGTGAGTGAGCTGCGGGGCGCGGGAATCCGCGCCGAACTCTATCTCGGCGACGGTGGAATGCGCGCGCAACTCAGATACGCCGACAAACGCGGGGCACCCGCCGTCGTCATCGAAGGCAGCAACGAGCGCGCCACAGGCATCGTGACGCTCAAGGACATGGCGCTCGGCGCCGAACGGTCCGGCACGATCAAAAGCCGCGCCGAATGGACCAAAGGCGACGCGTCGCAGATTTCGGTGAAGCGCGACGAACTGGTGCGCAACGTCCGCGCCGTGCTGGCGCGCTCGCGCGCTTGAAATAGCCGCCGGCTGTGCTGTTGTTGCGCCAGCCTCGGCGTCCGGGCACTTGGTTGGTCCGACGAAGACGGCTATTGTCGAAGAGTGCGCCATTGCCGCGATCGGCGGCGCCTTGTTCGCACGACTGTCGTGCATCTGCGCATCGCGGCTCGACGTTCGTTCGCTTTGGAACTCGGCGATGGTCGACGAAAAATATAGAGCCTTCCTGCTGCAACGGCTCCATGCCGACGAGGTGCGACACAGCGGCAGGGATTTTTACACGCACCTTCAGGGCACGCACGATCTGCTGGAAGACTGGGGCAATCCCGAGCCCATTTGTGTTGCCGGCTTGTTCCACAGCATTTACGGCACCCGGCACTTCCGCTACCGCGCATTTCCCATTGCCAACCGCGACGTCATACGTGACCTCATCGGCGAGGCGGCCGAGTTCCTCGCCTATGTGTTCTGCGTCGCGGACAGGCGGGAATTCCTGACCTGCATCGCGGCGCAAGACATAGTGGTCAGAGATCATTACCGGAATAACGTCATTCGATTGTCCCGGACGGCGCTGAACAATCTCCTGGAAATCGAGGCGGCAAATCTCATCGAGCAAAACGCTCGCGGCAAGGCCGCGCTTGAGAAGCTTCTTGCGGGCGAAATCAGCTTTGCGGCGAAATGCGCGGTCGAGCGCCATCTGCAAAGCCTCTCGCTTGCCGACCTGGCGGCAACGCTCGATCCGTCATCCGTCGGTTGACGACATGACCGGGCCGCGTTGACCTCAGACAACTCGCCGAACCGCAGCGAATGAAACAGGACTTCACGATCGGGAACGGTTGATGTAGAGTTGTTATGATGGGCCTGTCGCGCGAAAGTTTCATGCGGGGCCGCAACGAACTCGGCCCATCGATTCGACGCTGTCGGCGGCAGCGATGCGGTCACGGCGGAGCGCGCCTGGCTGGACAACTCGGACAGGTGCGGCAGCCTTCGCCGGCCGCTTCGGTCCTGGACCGCCACAAGCTCATCGTGGCCGCCGTTCGCGCATTTTCAGCCTGGGAGCGCAGCCAATGCCGGAGCCAGAGCCAGAGCCAACAGAGTCTCGGTTGATGCCGGAGCGGGAGCTTGCGGTCAAATCCGCGATCGCCGTGGCCACAGGTGGACTTGGCACGGCTCCCGGGATTGCAATTTTCGACGACTTGCTCGATGAAACCCATCAACAGCGAGTGTTTGCTTTTTTACGCGGCGGAGGGTGGCGGTTCGGCTGGAGATCCAACACGAAGACGGATCAATACGTGTTCTGGCACAAGCACTTTGCCGGCTATGCTTCACCATCCGAAGCCCTCTATGATTGCGCTGACGAGTTGCAGAAACGCGCGCCGGCGCTTTATCAGCTTTGGTCTGCGCTGGAGAAAACCCTCTTGAACGGCCACGTACTGCACCGTTGCTATGCCAACGGGCTGCCGTTTGGCTGCGAAGGCACGATCCACACCGACTCGAACTCGACCCTGGATCACACCAGCATCTATTATCCGGGCGTCGAGTGGCATCCGAACTGGGGCGGAGAAACCGTATTTTTCAATAGGGAAGAAACCGACATTGTCGCCGCGGTCTACCCGAAACCCAATCGATTTCTGATGTTCCCGGCGACGACGCCGCATATCGCGCGCGGGGTTTCGCGCTTATGTCCGCAATTGCGAATCACCCTGATGTTCAAGACCAGGCTCAAGGCTGCCTGAGCGTATGGCGCCGGCGGTTGGCGCGTGCGGGCGAGTATTTGCGAACGAAGTTCCGGGCCGTCGAGCAAAGCGGCGAGAAGCGCCAGGCGGCCCGGCCCCATGCCATCGAAGTCCCGCCGCGTCGGCGGCAATCGTTCGTTGTGCGGATTCCGATTTGGATTTACTATAGGCTGCACGCGGATGGGACCTCGCTCGGGGGCGGGGGGTTGCGCTGTGCGGACCGCTAGCCGCCGTGGCGGGGCGGCGTTGTCTTCGTCAGCGGCCTTCGCGGAACGCATTCGGAGCCGGCAAACCGTGTGGCGAAGGGCTGTTCTGCTGTTGCTCGCGTGCGGGTTGGTGGTGGCGGCCGGGTACAAATCCGGGGCGCTGCCGTGGCTCCTGCACGTCGTCCAATCGCGCGTATTGCCGGTCAGCCGGGCGGCGATCTCGCCCCGTGAGGCCGCGGCGGTCCGCGTCGGAGTGGCCCGTGTCCAGGCCGCCGACGTGCCGATCTATCTGTCCGGCATCGGTACGGTTCAAGCCTACAACACGATCAACGTAACCACCCGGGTCGATGGCGAGCTCACCAAAATTCTCTTCCAGGAGGGGCAGGACGTCAAGCAAGGCGAGCCGCTCGCGATTATCGATCCTCGCCCTTATGAAGCCCAGCTCGAGCAGGCGCAGGCGACGCTGCTCAAGGATCAGGCGCTGCGCGATCAGGCGATCGCCGACCTGCACCGCTATGAAGCGCTCGAAGCGAACTCGTCGATCGCCGTGCAGCAGGCCGACGATCAACGCTATCTGGTCATGCAATTACGCGCGCAGGTGAAGCTTGACGAGGCAACCGTAGCGTACAACAAGACCCAGGTCGACTATACGACGATCCGTGCTCCGATCGACGGCCGCACCGGCATCCGGCAAGTCGACGAGGGCAATAACGTCTACGCCGCGCTCAACACCACCATCGTGGTGCTCACGCAATTGCGGCCGATCTCGGTCATTTTCACCTTTCCGTCTCATGACGTCGCCGCGGCCAAGCTCACTCCTGGCCAGACGCATGTTCCGGTCATCGCCTATGCGGCCGATGACAAGACCGTGTTGGAC
Organism: Xanthobacteraceae bacterium; assembly: GCA_030038995.1. Lineage (GTDB taxonomy): Bacteria > Pseudomonadota > Alphaproteobacteria > Rhizobiales > Xanthobacteraceae > BOG-931. Next base: position 39,169 of record JASHQS010000011.1, on the reverse strand, counting down.
CGCGGCACCGTCGATACGGTGGACAATCTCATCGATGCGACCACCGGCAACATCAAATTGCGGGCAAGCTTCCCCAATGCCGCCCTCCACCTGTGGCCTGGCGATTTCGTCAATGGCAGGGTGGTGGTGGATACCGTGCACCACGGACTGACCGTGCCGCCGGCCGCGCTCCGCCATGGGCCGCGCGGAGATTATGTGTGGATCGTGCGCCCGGACGATACCGTGTTTGCGCATCGGGTGCGGGTTCGCCAGTCTGCCGACGGCCGCATTCTTGTTGCAGCCAAGAACCTGAGAGCCGGTCAAAGGGTGGTGACCGAGGGGCATTTCCTCTTGGAGAACGGCAGGCACGTCGACATCGTGGCGCCCGGCGCTGGTGCGAAAGCTGCACAGGCGGCACAGGAGGCACAGGAGGCAGACGTCAAGTGACTCTGTCCGATCCGTTCATCCGGCGCCCGATCGCGACGACGCTGCTGTTCGTCGCCTGCACGGTCCTCGGCCTGATCGGATACAGCCTTTTGTCGGTCGCGCCGCTGCCGACCGTCGACTTTCCCACCATCCAGATCACGACGTCGTTTCCGGGCGCCTCGCCCGAGGTCATGGAAACCTCGGTCACGGCGCCGCTCGAACACTATTTCGGGCAGATCGCCGAACTCACGTCGATGGATTCCACCAGTTCCGAGGGTACCAGCCAGATCACCCTTCAGTTCGCGCTGTCGCGCAACATCGACGCCGCGGCGCAGGACGTGCAAGCGGCGATCAACGCGGCTTCGGGTTGGATACCGATCAGCCTTCTGCCGGCGCCGCCGATTTACCGGCAGGTCAATCCTGCCGACACGCCGGTGCTTATTCTCGCGCTCACCTCCGACGTGCTGCCGCTCCACGTCGTCAACGATTACGCGGAAACCGTACTGGTGCAGAAGCTTTCGCAGATACGCGGCGTCGGCCAGGTCTCGGTGGAGGGCGGACAAACGCGCGCGGTGCGTCTGCAGATCAATCCGACCAAGGCCGCCGGTATGGGCCTGTCGCTGGAGGATGTCAGGCTGGCGGTGGCGGCGACGACCGTCGACACGCCGAAGGGCGGGCTCGACGGTCCGCGCCAGGCGTTCGAGATCGGCGCCAACGATCAGTTGTTCACCGCCGACGAGCTCAACGATGCGGTGCTGGCCTATCGCAACAATGCGCCGGTGCTGCTGCGCGACATCGGGCGCGCGGTCGATGGGCCGGAAGATTCCGAGCTCGCCGCCTGGTACAACGGCGTTCCCTGCGTATTGCTCGACATCCAGCGCCAGCCCGGCGCCAACGCGATCGAGGTCGTCGACAGTGTCAGGGCACTGCTGCCGAAACTGCGCACCAGCGTCCCGCCGGCATTGAAAATCGCCGTCGTCACGGATCGGACCACGACGATCCGGGCTTCGATCGCCGACGTGCAGTTCACGTTGCTGCTGACCGTCGCCCTGGTGGTGCTCGTCATCTTTCTGTTCCTGAGAAAACTTTGGGCCACGCTCATTCCGAGCATCGTACTGCCGGTGTCGATCATCGGCACTTTTGCGCTCATGGCCGTCCTCGGCTTCAGCCTCGACAATCTGTCGCTCATGGCGCTGACGATCGCTTCGGGGTTCGTGGTCGATGACGCGATCGTCATGATCGAGAACATCACCCGCTACGTCGAAGCCGGCGAGGCGCCGCTGACGGCGGCGATGAAGGGGGCTCGGCAGATCGGCTTTACCGTCGTTTCGCTCACCGCCTCGCTGGTTGCGGTGTTCATCCCGCTCCTGCTCATGGAGGGCGTGGTCGGACGATTGTTTCGCGAATTCGCCGTCACCTTGTCGCTCGCGGTGGTCGTTTCGTTGATCGTTTCATTGACGCTGACGCCGATGATGTGCGGGCGCCTGCTCAAGGTGGAGACGGCAGGATCGCAGCCGAACGCGCTGTTGCGCTGGAGCGAGCGCGCCTTCGCGCGATTGCTCGGCGGCTACGTGGTCGGACTCGATTGGGTGCTGCGTCACCGCGCGCTGACGCTGCTCCTGGCCGTGGCGACGATGATCGTGACCGGCTGGCTGTATGTCGTGGTGCCCAAGGGCTTCCTGCCGGAGCAGGATACCGGCCTGCTGGTCGGCACCACCGATGCGCCACAGGACATTTCCTTTGCCGCCATGGCGGCGCGACAACAGGCGCTGGCCAACGTCATCCGGGAAGATCCGGACGTGGTGTCGGTCGGCAGCTTCGTCGGCGCCGGCATTGTCAATCCCACGCTCAATACCGGACAGCTCTATATCGATATCGGCCCGCCGAACCGGCGGGCGCCGGTCGACGTCGTCATGCAGCGGCTGTACCGACGGGCGGCGCAGGTCTCCGGAATCACGCTCCACCTTCACCCGGCCCAGGATATCGCGCTCGAGGCGCGGGCGTCGCGGACGCAATACCAGGAAGTCGTCCAGGCGCTCGACGAGGACGAGGTCCGCCAGTGGACCGCGCGCCTGGTGGATCGACTGCGGCGCCGGCCGGAACTGGCCGACGTCACCAGCGACCAGCAGGATGACGGCCTGCAGATGCTGATCACGGTCGACCGCGCCGCTGCGGCCCGCTTCGGCGTCACCATGAACGCGGTCGACCAGATTCTCTACGATGCGTTCGGACAGCGGCAGATCGCGACCGTCTTCACCTCGCTCACCCAGTATCACATCGTTCTCGAAGTAGACCCCGCGTTCCGCAATGATCCCGCGGTTCTCGACAAGATCTATATCGGCAGCCAGGATGCCGCGAACGGCAACAACGCCAGCGGCCTCGGCAACGACTTTCATCAGGCTGCCGCCTCGGTTCCGCTGTCGTCCTTCGCGCACGTCGAGCGGCGCACCGCGCCGCTCGCCATCACCCACCAGGGCTTGTTTCCGGCCACCACCGTCTCGTTCAACTTGGCCGACGGCGTGTCGCTCGGACGCGGCGTGGATGTCTTGCGCCAGGCGGAAAAAAGCGCCGCCCTGCCCGACTCGGTCAAGACCTCGCTTGCCGGGACTGCGGCGGAGTTCGTCTCGTCGCTGCAAAACGAGACGCTCCTGATCCTCGCGGCTATCATCACCGTCTACATCGTGCTCGGCGTCTTGTATGAAAGCTTCATCCATCCCATTACCATTCTCTCCACTCTGCCTTCGGCCGGCGTCGGTGCGCTGCTGGCGCTGATGCTGGCGGGCGAGCCCCTCGACGTGATCTCGCTGATCGGCATGGTGCTGTTGATAGGCATCGTCAAGAAGAATGCCATCATGATGGTGGATTTTGCCTTGGCGGCCGAGCGGGAACGCGGGCTGACGCCGCTTGCCGCCATTCGCGAGGCCTGCATCCTTCGCTTCCGGCCGATCATGATGACCACCATGGCGGCGTTGCTCGGCGCCATACCGTTGGCCGTCAGCAGCGGAATCGGCTCCGAGTTGCGGCGGCCGCTGGGCGTTGCTCTGGTCGGCGGGCTGATTTTCTCGCAGACGCTGACCCTCTACACCACGCCGGTCATTTATCTGGCGTTCGATTGGCTGCAACGGCGTTTCACGACGGCGGCCCATTGGGGCGGCGTCGGCGCCGGCGTCGCCGGGTGAGCGAGCGGCAGCGACCTTGGGCAGAAGGGCGCCTTATGAACCTGTCGCAGCCGTTTGTCCGCCGACCGGTCGCGACGCTGCTGTTGGCTTTCGGCATTCTGCTGCTGGGAGTGACCTGTTACCCGAGGCTGCCGATCGCGTCGCTGCCCGCGGTGGAACGACCGACCATCGTGGTCTACGCGATCCTTCCCGGCGCCAGCGCCGATACGATCGCATCGTCTTTGTCGCAGCCACTCGAAGCCGAACTGGGACTGATTCCCGGAATCGTCGAGATGGCTTCGTTCAGCGCGCCCGGCGGCACCTCGATCGTCATGCAATTCGATCTGGCCAAGGATATCGATGCCGCCGGCACGGAAGTCCAAGCGGCCATCAACGCGGCCGCGCCGAACCTGCCGAAGGATCTGCCGCAGCCGCCCTACTACGTCAAAGCGAACCCGGGCGGATTCGCGGTCATCGCGCTGGCGCTTAATTCCGACCTGCTGCCGGCGGGCGACGTTTACGATTATGCCGACAGCGTCGTGGTGCAGAAGCTTTCGGAAATTCCGGGGGTCGCTCAGGTCCGCATCTCCGGGGCCGACCGCAAGGGCGTGCGCATTCGCGTGTCGCCGTTGCAGCTCGCGAACATGGGCGTATCGCTCGAGCAGGTCCGCGTCGCGGTCACCACCGCAACGGTCAACCTGCCCAAAGGATCGATCCACATCGGCGATCAGTCTTATTTCATCAACGCCAACGACCAGGCCAAGGTCGCCGCCGATTATCGCAACGTCGTCGTCGGCTACCGCAACGGCCACCCGATATACCTGCAGGACGTCGCCAGCATCAGCGACGATGTCATAAACGACAAGTTGGACGGCTGGTTCGACGACAAGCAGTCGGTGCTCGTTTTCGTCTTCAAGCAGCCCGAGGCAAACGTCGTCGAGATCGTCGATGCGGTGAAGGCGATGCTGCCGGAGCTCGCCCGCTGGCTGCCGCCGGCCATCAAAGTGCACGTGCTGTTCGACCGCACGATGCTGATCAGAGCGTCCATTGCCGACGTCCAGACCACCTTGAAGACGGCCATTGCGCTCGTCGTGCTGATCATCGCGCTGTTCCTCAGGCGGTTTTGGGCGACCGTCATTCCTGCGCTTACGATTCCCGTGGTGCTCGGCGGCACGACGGTCGTCATGTACCTTAACGGTTACAGCTTCGATAACCTGTCGCTGATGGCGCTGACGATTTCGATCGGATTCATCGTCGACGACGCGGTGATCATCGTCGAAAACATCGCGCGACTGGCGGACGGCGGCGACGACGCACTGACCGCGGCGCTGAAAGGTTCCAGGCAAATGGGGTTCACGGTGGTCTCCATTACCGGAGCCCTGCTCGGCGCGCTGTTGCCGGTGCTGTTCATGCCCGATGTGGTCGGGCGCTACTTCCGCGAGTTCGGCGTCACGTTGGCGACGGCGATAATCGTCTCGGCGCTCGTCTCGTTGACCGTTACGCCGATGCTGTGCAGCCGATTGCTCAGGAGGCGCCGCCCGGCCAACGCGGCTTCGCGGCAGCGCCGCGACTCCGCCGCCATCGCCTTCTACATGCGCACCCTGGAATGGGCGCTGGCGCATCCAACGATCATCGTCGGCACCTTGGTGGCGGCGCTGGCCGGCACGGCGGGGCTCTTCGTCCTGCTGCCCAAGGGTTTCATGCCGACCCAGGATACCGGGATCGTGGCGGTGCGCACCGTAACGATTGCCAACGTCTCGTTTGCCGCCATGGAGCGTTTGCAACGCACGATCACCGGTGCGCTGCTCAAGGACCCCGCCGTCGCGGGCTTGGCGTCTTACATCGGCACCGACGATGGCTCGCCCCTGAACAACGGCTTCATCACGGTCAGCCTGAAACCGCTCGAAGAGCGCAAGGCGTCGGTCGGAGAGGTCATCGACCGCATGCGCAAGGAGCTCGCAGGCGTCCCCGGAGTGCGCCTGTTCTTCAAGCCGTGGCAGGACCTGCAGCTCGGCGTGGAGAATACGGCGTCGCGATATCAGTACACGATGATCGGTTCGGATGCGGACAAGCTGTGGCGCTGGAGCGAAATCATGCGGCGGAAGATGCGGGAAATGCCGCAGCTTACCGATATCATCACCACCGCCGAAACGTCGGGGCTCGAGGCCGGCCTGGTGGTTGACCGCCGGCGCGCCGCCGCCTTCGGCGTGACGCCGACGGCGATCGACAACACGCTCTACGATGCATTCGGGCAGCGGCAGATCGCCACCATTTACCTGCCCTTCAATTTTTCCAGAGTGGTCATGGAGGTCGACCCCGAGTTCCAAAACAGACCGGCGGCGGTCCGCGAACTTTTCGTGTTGGGGGCGGTCAAGCCGCAATCTTCGGCGTCGGGCACGCTCATCCTTGGAGCCGGCGCGGCGGGCGGTGCCAATCCGCAAGTCACGGTATTGGGCGCCAAGCCGTCCGCCAGCGCGCCGAGCAGCGCCGCCCCCGGCTCTGCGCTGGCGGGCAGCAGCATCAACGCCCAGGTTCCGCTCGCCGCGCTGGCGCGGCCGCATCGCGGGCATGCGGCCATGTGGTTGCGCCATTCCGATCAGTTTCCGTCGATTACCCTGTCATTTGATACGAGCCCCGGCGTTTCGATCGGCGAAGCTATTGCCAAGATCCGGGCCGCCGAGGCGGACATCCACCTCGCCGATGACATCAGGGCGGAATTCCGCGGCGAGGCCGCTGCGGCAAGCGCCGCTTGGATCAGCCAGGCGCTGCTGTTTCTCGCTGCGTTGTTCGCCGTCTACGTCGTGCTCGGCATGTTGTATGAAAGCTATGTGCATCCCTTCACCATTCTTACAACGCTGCCGTCCGCCGCGTTCGGCGCCTTGCTGGCGCTGGCGCTGACCAGAGTCGAGTTCACCCTCATCACGGCCATTGCCTGTATCCTTGTCGTCGGCATCGTAATGAAGAACGCCATCATGATGGTCGATTTTGCCCTCGTCGCTCAGCGTCAGGAGATGCTTTCCGCCGGCGAGGCGATCAGGCGCGTCGCCCGCATCCGCGTCCGGCCGATCGTCATGACGACGCTGGTGACGATTCTCAGCGCGATACCGATCGCGCTCGGCACCGGCCCGGGCCATGAGCTGCGCCAGCCGCTCGGAATTGCCACGGTGGGCGGCCTGGTGTTTTCGCAGCTTTTGACGCTGTACACCACGCCGGTGGTCTATGAACTCGTCGATCGGCTGCGGTTGCGGCGAAGGCCGCCTGCATCGGCGTAGGGCCGCGCCCTCATCCCTTTGAAAGGCATTGCATTTTTTACAACTTCGAGGTGTTCGATTGCGAATTGGCGGGACCGCCTAGCACGTTTACATTGCGAAAAAAGTAGTATAAACTATAGGACGTGCGTACGCCCGTCGTGGGATACGCGCTTTCGATACTGCGTCTCACTCGAACGACTCGCAAGATTCTTGTTTGCATCAACAGGAGAAGGCCATGAACGAACCTCGTAAGATACGTTGGGTTCTGGCGCACGAGCCCATCGAGCTATTCGTACGCGCGGCGAAGAAGTTTTCTGCGGAAGTCAACGCGCGCGCCTTCGGACAACTTGACATCGAAGTGCTGACGCTGAGCGAGTACGCCGGCAAATACAATGGCGGCAGGAAGGTGACCAAGCACGATCTGCTCGACCTCATGGAATCGGGGGCGATCGAGATGAGCCAGATGTACACGACCTGGCTCGGTGAGCGTTACAACAAGGACATGAACGTGCTCGATCTGCCGTTCCTGTTCCGCGATCATCAGCATGCCGCCCGGGTGTTGGACGGCGAGATCGGCCGCTGCCTGCTCGACGATCTGAGTGCGAAAAACTCCAACGTCAAAGGCCTGGCCTTTACCTACAGTGGCGGGTTCCGCATGATTCCGGCCCGGACCGAGATCAACTCGATGCAGGACTTCGTCGGCCTGAAGGTGCGCAGCAACCGCAGCCCGGTCGCGGTCGATACCTTCAAGGCGATCGGCGCCGAGCCGGTGATCATGGAGCTGGAAGACATCACCGAGGCGGTCGAGCAGGGTGTGATCGCCGGCGGCGAGAGCACCTATCCGCGCTTCTACGCGCTCAACCAGAACGAGGTGTGCGAGGTCATCAACGACACGGCGCACAGCCTGTTCCTCACCTCGATCATCGTCAGCGCCAAGTTCTGGGACAGCGTCGGCGACGATCTGAAAACGGTCATCTCGGAGGCGGCATTGAACGCCGCGCGCTTCGAGCGTCAGGAATCGGTCGACGACATCGCTCTGGTCCAGCAGCGCTGCGCCAACGACGGCATCAAGGTGGTCACGTTGTCGGCCGGCGAGCAGGACAGGTTCAAGGAAGCGGTTGGACCGGTCTACGCCAAGTACGAGCCGATCTTCGGCGGCTTGATCGAGAAAATACGGAGTGCGTGATTGCAGACGGCGAGCACGCCGGCGGTAGACGAAAACGTCGAAGGCGGTGGGGGCTTTGCGGCTCCCACCGTCGTCGTTTGCGGGCCGCCGGTGTGATATCGCGCCGCCGTTCACCGAAGCCGCAGAGACCCCGCAATACCGCGCGATAGCCGGCTTGACGGCCGGCGGCGAGCCGAGAGGCGCCTCTTGTGCCGGCGGCTCACGCCCTGCGCCCATCGCCGGAGCGGGCCGAATCGCTTTTCAGGTCCATCGGTTTGCTGGCGGTTTCCGGCCGGCGCCAGGATGACGACAAAAGGAGCCGTTCCTTGCCAGCCAAGCCGCTGCGACCCATGGGATTTATCGATCGTTTCTTCCGCGCCGACCGCAGCCGGGCGTGCTACGGGTTTTACTCTCCAGCGCTCGATCGCATCGTCTTTGTCGATGCGCGGGACTTGTTCCTGTCGTTGAAGGCGGCGACCTTCTTTTCGTCCAAGATGATCTTGCTGGTCGCCGCATTCGATCCGCCGAAGCAGGTTGTCGATAATTCAAATTGCCACCTCTGGGCCCCGGAAAAGCGCATTACCCAGTCGGCCTTTCATATCCCGCAGATCTTTCCCAACGTCGGCAGCCGAAAGCTGGCTTACCGGGGTCCGGCCGCGCACGTCGCCGAAGCGGATATCCGCAAAGTGCAGGGCTGCCTCGGCTTTGTCGTGCGGGCCTGTTACGCGCTCTATCTCACGGAGGCACTCCACAACGTCAACGCTGCCGAAATGTTTGAGCAATTTTTCCCGGAATTCAGTCCGTACGTCAATTTGGATCGCCGGGCTTTTCTGCGCGTCGAACAGGTGCTCTACCGTTTCGACACGGTCGATCAGGCCCAGCGGGACATCGACGCAATCCTTTCCGAGCGCCTCGACCTGCATCATCGCATGATCTACTATACGCGCTTTAATCGATTGCTGTATCGTCAGAATACGCCGCCGTTCAAAGACGCCTGAGCACGTGGCCGGCCGATGCCGCAATACTATCTGACAATCACGCGTGACCGGCCGGATACCGCGCTCAAAGACCGCTGCTACCAAAACGCGTCGGAAAAGGGCCGCTTTTGGCTTGATCTGGCGCGGCGGTTTCGCCCGCAAACCATGGCGGCCCGCAACGGGCTGTGGACCACGCCTTGGCCGATGACCGTCCATCCGCACTTGGCGATGCCCGCCTACGATCCCAATTTCAAAAAATCATTCGCCGACATCTCGGATCAAAGGGCGCTGGAAATCCGCGGCCTGATCCGCGGCGGCAAACGGGTGGCCTTGCTCTATTCGGGAGGCATAGACAGTACCGTTTGCGCCGTCGCCATGCTGAAAAATCTCGACCGGGAAGAGCTCAAGTCGGTGGCCTTTTGCTGCAATATCAACTCGGCCGCGGAAAATCCCGTGCTGTTCGATCGCTACATCAAAAATCAGGTGACCCTGCTCGATTCGAACAGGATGAAGTACAACGATCTGATCGCCCAAGGTTATTATCCGATCACCGCCGATACCGGAGACGATATCTTCGGCACCGAGCAGGCTACGCAATTCTATTTCAGCTACTGGCGATTGGTCGACGAGGTATCCGGCCTTGGGCGGGCGGAGCTCACCCGCTGCGGCGACGATCCAAAATTGATGGAGTTGCCGTACGGCAAGTTTGTCGATTTGTTGATCCCATTTCTGAGCCCCGATTTCGATTTCGGCGGCCCGCTCGACGGTCAAAACCGCCGGGTCGGCCGCTGGCTCTATGAAAAGATCGTGCAGAACATCGCGACCGCCGACGTGCCGATCTACAGTCTGCACGATTTCTTCTGGTGGATCATATTCAACCTGCGCTACACGCACTGCGCATTGCGCGGCCCATTGTTCTATTATTCGGGAACGGACATAAGGCAGGCGATCACCGACTATCTGATCAACTGGTACAATACGCCGGACTATCAGTTTTGGAGCATGGCGAACAACAACAACGGGCAAAAAATATGCAAGCCGGCCGCTACTCATTACAAATGGGCGGCCAGAAACTACATCTACGATTTCGACGACAACGAATGGTACTTCAAATACAAGATCAAGTCGATCTCCTTGTACGGTCTGCTGCAGAACAATTTTGACGCTTTTAAGATGATGTTCGCCCTGGACAGCGATTATCAGCTGCATTGGCTCACGGATCGCAAAGTCCAAGACGAATTCCAGCATGGACTGCAGAGCTTTGCCGGCTGAGGGCGCCAGGCGGTCGCGGCGGCGGAACGCCGCTGCCGCCCGGTTGCCGCACATTGCGCATCGATTGTAAACCTGCTACAGTTGTATGAGCGTCGCGGCGTCATCGGTGCGGCGGCGGCTCCGCTGACCGTGCTCCGCACGCTGCCGCTGCCGCAGCGGCCACCCTGGCCACATCAGGGAGCGCGAACATGCCCGACTGGTATTTCAAGGTTCTCCCGGACCTGCCCAAGCCGCCGGCTGAGCTGGTGAACAAGATCGATTATTGCTATCGCCCGGCCAACGAAAACTTCGTGCCCTCCAGCTCCGCATATCTCGGCATCAAGGAAAGGTCGGACTGGAAGCAGCAGGCATACGACTGGATCCAGCCGATGACGTCGAACAACAACGTGCGGCGGCATTTCGACGACGAATTCACCGGCTGGATCCGCAGCAACATCACGCGCGAATTCCAATTCGGCAATTCCGGCGTCATGTTCTTCAACGAGCCGCAATTGCCGCACACCGACACCACCCGCGATTTCGTGCTGCTTTACAACGTCGCCTGCGGCGGACCCGACACCACCCTGTGCTTCTGGCAGGAGCGCGGCCAGCCGCTGCGTCGCGAACGCATGCTCGCGGTCGAGCGCGGCCCGCACCTCGAGTTGCTCGACAGCATCAAGGGACCTTTCGATACCTGGTACCTGATGAACGCGCGCGTCGTTCATTCGGTGGAGAACATGACCGGGGTGCGGGTCAATCTGCAGGTCAGCTTCGACAGCGAAATTCCGCAGGCGTTGGCCGGCCGGTATTTGTCCGAGCCGGCAACCGCGCCATAGGCGTTCGCCCGCCTCGGCGTCGCGGCCGTCACGACGCGCGCCGCGGCGGGCCGCAGGCCGCGATCGAACCGTCGGCGCGCAGATCGGTGCCCGCCGCGGACCGTCGGGCGGCTTGCAGCCGAGCAAGGGCAGCGGATTGCGAAGGTCGCGGAACCTATTGTCAACGCCACCCTAAGATGTGACACTCGGCGATCCATCGCGGCGTAAGAATCCAGGGGGGCGAGCACCGTTGCCGGCATCACGCGGGGGAGTGCGATGTTCAGTCTGACGACCATACTCCTGGCTCCGGCCGCCTGACAGGGCTCAGCCGATCGAGCATCGGGGCCGATGGGCCATGACCGCCGATCATTTCTGCAGACCGCCGGCTCCGCCGGTGCGGTGGCGGTGACCGGCATGGCGGCGGCCGAGCCGAAAGCAGGCGCCGCGCCTGCGAGCGCGGCAACGGGCAAGGCGAGCGAGCTCAGCCGCCTTGACGCGACCGTGCTCGTCGCCTTGATCGCCCGCCGCCAGATCTCGCCGGTCGAGGTGGTCGACGCCGCGCTTGCGCGTCTCGACGAAACCGAACCGGCGCTCAACGCTTTCGCCGCCGTGGATGCGGACGGCGCGCGCCGCGCCGCGCGCGCCGCCGAACGCGCCGTCATGCGCGGCGACGCACTCGGGCCGCTCCACGGCATCCCGGTATCGGTCAAGGATATGATCGACGTCGCCGGCCTGCCGGCGCGCTACGGCTCATTGCTCATGAAGGACAATGTGGCGCGCGCCGACGCGCCATCGGTCGAGCGATTGCGGCGGGCCGGCGCGATCATCATCGGCAAGACCACCACGTCGGAGTTCGGCTACCACGGCAATACCAGGAGCCTCATCCAGGGTGCCACGCATAACCCGTGGAATCTCGCGCTCACCCCGGGCGGTTCGAGCGGCGGCGCCGCCGCTTCGGTCGCCGCCGGCGTCACCGCGGTCGCGCTCGGCTCGGATGCCGGCGGCTCGATCCGGGCACCAGCCTCGTTGACCGGGCTGGTCGGCCTCAAGGCCAGCTTCGGCCGCGTACCGGTCTGGCCGGCAAGCTCCGCCCCCATGCTTACCCACGTCGGGCCGATGACCCGCAGCGTCGCCGACGCCGCGCTTATGCTCAGCGCTATCGCCGGGCCGGACCGGCGCGATCCATTCTCGCTGCTGCCGCCGATCGGCGCCGAACCGGATGAATGGTCGGTTCGCTCGCTCCGTGTTGCGTTCTCGCCGACGCTGGGCTTCGCCAGGCTCGACCCGCCGGTCGGGCGCGTCGTCGCCGCGGCGGTCGAAAAGCTGCGACCGATCTTCCGCCGGATCGAGGACGTTGCCGAAGTGTGCCCCGATCCGTCCGAGTTTCATCGCGCCATTTTCCTCGGCGGGATCAGCGCCCGGCTTGGCGATCTGGTGACGACCTCGCCCGAGCTGATCGATCCTCCGTTGGTTGGCTTTATCAGGCGGTTTCGCGAGATGAGCGTCGACACCTACACGCGCCTGCGCCGCCGGCAATTCGAGTTCCGCGACACGCTGCGGCTGTTTTTCGAGCGCTATGATCTGCTGCTGACGCCGACGATGCCGTGCACGGCATGGGACGTCGATCAGGCATCGCCGCCGGGCTACGACAACATGCTTTATTTCACCCGTCCCTTCAACCAGACCGGACAGCCCGCCGCCGCGGTCCCATGCGGGCTGACGGAAGACAAGCTGCCGGTTGGCATCCAGGTGACGGCGGCGCTGGGCGAAGACGCGCGTCTGTTGGCGGCGCTGCGCGTCATCGAAGCGGCTCTCGGGGCGCGCCTGACGAGTCCGGTCGAGATTGAGGGAGGCGGTCGAAAGATTTGAGGTTGCGCTGCCGGGCCGCCAGCTTGGCGGCCGCGTGAGCGGCGCGCGCGCCGGAAATACCAGCTTGAGGAGGTTGCATATTCGCCGACCAGCGGGTGCCAACGATCGGATTCGCGGATCATGACGTACGCGTACAGTCTCGCCACGCTTCGGGTCGAATCGGCGCTCGAGTTGCCGGAGTTGACGCCGTGGCAGGGACCGGACGCCGCGCCGCCCGATATCGTTTTTCGCCTCGGCAGCGTGCCGCCGCGATTGGAGCGGACGGATCGCGTCGGGGCCGTTTTTCAGGCTCGCGGCCGCGACGAATTTCTTCTGACGTTGCCGGAAGCGGGCCGGATTTTGGTCTGCAACGGACGTGAAGTCACGATTGAAATGTCCGGCGAGGCGGATCTGATCGGCACGCGAGCGCTGCTGACCGGGCCGGTCCAAGCGCTGCTGTGGCACCAGCGCGGGCTGCTGCCATTACACGCCAATGGCGTTGTGGTTGGCGGCCGGGCCGTGCTGCTGGCCGGACCTTCGGCGGCCGGCAAATCGGCGCTGGCGGCGGTTCTGGCAGGGGACGGCTGTGAAATCTTGGCGGACGACGTGTGCGCGGTCGAGCTTCGCGAGGCGCCAAGACGCGCCATGGTTCTCCCCGGCGTGACCATGCTGCGGCTGTGGCACGATACACTTGACCATCTTGGGATTTCTCCGGAGGGGCTGCGGCCGGTCCTGTCGGACAACGAAAAATTCTTCGTCGACCGTTGGCGTAGATGCAGTGAACCGCGAGAGCTCGCCGCGGTTATCGTGCTTGTCCGCCGAACGAATATCGTTCGAGGGAGCGAACAGCTTCATGGTCCGATCGCCGAAAACGCCGTGCGCCGCGTCGTGCACACACGCCGTCCGGCACGTGCGCTGTGCCGCGAAGAGGACGCTGCCGCCGCCGTGACGCGGATGCTGCTGGCGGGGGTGACGGTCTGGCGGCTCAGTTTACCCGACGATCTGGCCGGCGTTCGCGACGCAGCGGCAAAGGTGCGCAGCCTCTTGGAGCAATACTGATGGCATCGAAAATCTGGTGGCTGGCCTCTTATCCGAAATCGGGCAATACCTGGTTGCGCCTTTTCATCGTCACGGTGCTGTCGCGCAAGCCGGCCGACATGAACAAGCTGCACTCGCTGGGCACAAGTTCCGCCGGCCGCGTGGCTTTCGATAGAAGTATCGGCATCGAGGCTGTTGAACTGTCGCTAAGGCAGCAGACCATTTTGCGCCCGCGCGCTTACGAAGTCTGGGCCGCGGAAGCCAAGCGACCACTCTACTGCAAGGCGCACGATGCCTATTGCTTGACGCCGGCCGGCGAGCCGCTGTTTCCGCCGGCAGCGACCTGGGGAGCCGTTTATGTGGTGCGCGACCCTCGCGCGGTGGCAGTCTCGCTCGCCCACCACACTGGGTCGTCAATCGACCACGCGATTACGCTGATGGCGGATGCAAATGCGGCGTTCAGCCATTCCGGCAAACGCGTGCACCTGCAGTTGAAGCAGCATCTCATGCGCTGGAGCGAACACGTCGAATCCTGGTTGAGCGCGCCGTTCCCCGTTCACTTGGTGCGCTACGAGGACATGAAAGCCGACCCGCATACGGCGTTTGCCGCGATTGCGGCAGCGCTCGGGTTGCCCAGCGACCGCACGACGATTGCGGCGGCGGTCGAAGGCACGAGCTTCGCGCATCTGCAGGCCCAGGAGCGCGCGTCGGGCTTCGTCGAGAAGCCGTACAAGATGGCGGCATTTTTTCGCGAGGGCCGGAGCGACGGCTGGCGCGATGCGCTGACGCCCGAGCAGGCGGCGCGCATCGCGGCGACGCACGGCGAGGTCATGCGGCGACTGGGTTATGATCCGGCTCCGGCACCGGCGTTGCGCAGCCAGGTGCCGCCGGCTCGTGCGGCCGCAGCGTCCGCCTGACGTCGCCGCGCCGGTTTCGAGCGCTGCGGTCCGACCAGCGGTCGGCCGGCGCTATGTCGGATTCTCCAGGCTGAACGTCTGCGAATCGTCGTCGTAGGCGTAGATCTCGGCGAAGCGGCCCCAGGCGGTGACGGCGCGCAGCGTGTGCTCGGCGTCCTCGGTGCTCATGTGGTCTTCCAATTCGTCGAGGAAGCGGCTCTTCGGCGCCACGTGATTGGCGCGCTCCTGCAGCACACGGCGGACGTGGGCGGCGAGCGGCACGTAGGTCAGAAGCTGGCGCTGAAACAGTTTTTTGCGGTCGTCGATGCCGGCTTCGGCGAACTGCTTGCCGGCGTCGGTGAGCTTGATGTCGCCGCCCTCGATTTCGGCGAGATGCAAGAGTTGCAGCGACTCGGCGACCGGGAACAGATCGTCGACCTCCATGTGCAATTCGTCGCCGAGCACCGGCAGGTCGGCCTTGCCGTTATAGGGTTGGCCGGCGACGGTCTCGATCAGACCGGACAAGGGGTTGGCGGACACCCGCGGCAGCACCGTGTTGATGGTGGCCGTGGCGCCGAACTGCAGCGGCGCCGGCTCGCGCGCGGTCATCGCCACATAGATGGTCTCGACCAGGTCGCGGAATTGCGGATCGAGCCGGTTGCGCGGCTGGCGCAGGTCGACCTTGATCTCGCTGATGATGCGCGCCGGGTTGGTCGAGAAGAGGAGGATGCGGTCGCACATCAGCACCGCCTCCTCGATATTGTGGGTGACCAGGATCACGCCCTTGATCGGCAGCTTGCCCTCGCCCCACAGGTCGAGGAAGTCGGTGCGCAGCGTCTCGGCAGTGAGCACGTCGAGCGCCGAGAACGGCTCGTCCATCAGCAGAATGTTGGGATGCACGACCAGCGCGCGGGCAAAGCCGACGCGCTGGCGCATGCCGCCGGACAGCTCGCGCGGAAACGCCGATTCGTAGCCGTCCAGCCCGATCAGGTCGATGGCGGCGAGCGCGCGGCTGCGGATTTCCGCCTCGGGAAGGCCGAGCGCCTCGAGCCCGAGCTGCACGTTTTCCAGGACCGTCAGCCACGGAAACAGCGCGAACGACTGGAACACCATGGCGACGCCGGGCGGCGGCGCGTCGATCGGCCGGCCCAGATAGACGATGCTGCCGGCGGTCGGCCGCGCCAGCCCGGCAATCAGCCGCAGCAGGGTCGATTTACCCGAGCCGGTGCGCCCCAACAGGCCCACGATCTCGCCTTGCGCAAGCTGGAAGTCGATGTGGTCGAGCACCAGATGCTCGCCGCCGTCGGCGCGCGGGAACGACTGGCAGCAATCGTGAATCTCGAGCAGAGCGGCCATGGCGTTGCCTCATCCAAATCCAGCTGATGGATTCCGCTCATTCCCGCGAAAGCGGGAATCCAGAGCTAGGTCCCCGCTTTCGCGCATAGGCGCTAACATAGACCTGTTTCCCGGATGCGGTGCAGCGCGAAGCGGTGCACCGCTGATCCGGGACCGTCCCAGACTCCGCAACTTGTTACGATCCCGGGTCTGCAGCGCACCACTTCGCTGCGCTTCGTGCTGCGCTGCGCCCGGGAAACGCGGCTATGTTAGCGCCTATGCCGCTTTCGCGGGGACGAGCGGACGGTGAACCAATCAGCCGGATTTCATATCATTCATACCTTTCAACCGAGCCGGAATTTGCGTTCGGCGTAGAAGTAGAGCGGGCGCCAGAACATCCGGTTGATGACGACGACGTAGAAACTCATCACCGCGATGCCGAGTACGATGCGGTGAAAATCGCCGAGCTCGGTCTGCCTCGCGATATAGGCGCCGAGCCCGGCGGCCCGCAGGTGCTGGTCGCCCCATGACGCCACCTCGGCGACGATGCTGGCGTTCCACGATCCGCCCGAGGCCGTGATGGCGCCGGTGACGTAGTAGGGGAATATCGCCGGCAGCGCGATCCGCCGCCACCACAGCCAGCCGCCGACCCGCAAGTTCATCGCCACCGCGCGCAGCTCGGCCGGTATCGCCGCGGCGCCGGCGATGACGTTGAACAGGATATACCACTGCGTGCCGAGGATCATCAGCGGGCTCAGCCAGATGTTCGGATCGAGCTTGAGCGCGACGATCGCCGAGACGACGAGCGGAAACAGCAGATTGGCCGGAAACGCGGCGAGAAACTGCGCCACCGGCTGAAGGACCCGCGCGGCCGTGGGCCGCGTCCCGATCCACACCCCGATCGGCACCCAGATCGCGCTCGCGAGCGCGATCAGCACGACCACCCGGATCAGCGTGAACAGCCCGAAGAGGAGCGCGGTGCCGAGATCGCCGAGCGTGATGCCTTGCACGGCAAAGCGCGCGAGCAACACCAACGCCACCGCTGTGGCGATGACGAGCGAGCCATCCCAGACGAACGTCATGCAGCCACGCTGCCGCGGCGCGACTGGCTTGGGGGCGGCGCGGTCGAACCAATGCGTCTGCAACGAGCGGCGCCACAACACGGCGAACGGCGCCGTGGCGCGGTCGACCAGGCGCGAGCGGCGCAGCACGTCGAACACCCAGGAGCGCGGCGGAATGACGCCGGCCTCCTGCTCGTAGCGGAAGCGGTCGGCCCAGGCGACCAGCGGCCGGAACAGGAGCTGGTCGTAGATCAGGATCACCACCAGCATGGCGCCGATCGCCCACCATACCGCGCCAAGATCGCGCCGCTCGATGGCGAGCGCGATATAGGAGCCGATGCCGGGCAAGGTCACGGTGGTGTTGCCGACGCTGATCGCCTCCGCGGCCACCACGAAGAACCAGCTGCCCGACATCGACATCATCATGTTCCAGATCAGCTGCGGCATGGCGAACGGCACATCGACCCGCCAGAAATGCATCCACGGATTGAGCCGAAAGGTGCGCGAGGCCTCGATCAGCTCGGCCGGCACGGTGCGCAGCGACTGGTAGAAGCTGAACGCCATGTTCCAGGCCTGGCTGGTGAAGATCGCGAAGACGGCGGCGAACTCGGCGCCCAAGACCCGGCCGGGGGCGAGCGCCATGAAGAACACCACCGTCACCGAGATGAAGCCGAGGATCGGCACCGATTGCAGAATATCGAGCAGTGGAATGAGCAGCCGCTCGGCGCGCTTGTTCTTGGCCGCGAGCGTCGCATAGGTGAAGGTGAAGACGAGCGAGGCCACCATCGCGATCAGCATGCGCAAGGTGGTGCGCGCGGCGTATTCGGGCAGATGGCGCGGATCGAGCGACGGCGGCTGTTTCTGCAATTCGGCGAGCGGCTCGAACAGGTGGCGGCTCGCTTCGCCGAGAAAGATCAAGAGGCCGAGCACCAAGAGCACCGCGAGCACGTCCCAGCGGCTGAACAAGCGGACCCAGCCGCCGACCGAAATGGGGACGAAAACGCGCATGCCTGGTGTCCAAGTGCCGTTGTCAGCCGCAGGGGCCGAGTGTCATCGAAGTGTCGCAGAGCGCCGGCCGAGGATTGCGGCAGGCAGCGACGACATAACACCGCCGCGGCGCCGTTCAAACCTTATTGGAGCACCGAGGGCGATTTGTCCCGCGCTTCCGGCACCTACTACTTATAGAATTATTCCGGAGCAGGTTTCATGGACCTTTGGATCAGCGGCGTCCCGGAGGAGCAGGTCGCGCGACCGCACGAGCGCGCCAGGGCAAACCATCGTTCGCTACAGGATGAATTGCGGGCGTTGATCGAAAAGGCGGCGGCCGCGATGGCAGCTTCAAGGCGTGTCCTTGGCTTGCTGATGCGCGAACTCGCTGGCCCATTCTGTGCGAGCCTTGGCATCGGTGTTCAGGCCCTTCGCGCGGCACCAAGCCGCAAACTCCTCCGGCTTAATCATGGCGCGAACGACGACATGGCCTGCACGTTTGATTTGGCGCTCGGTAGCCTCTGCACGCTTGAGCCATTGATCGAAAGTCCGTGGCAATTGGTCCGCATCCTCCATGATTTCGAGAGCGCGGCGATAGTCCTGTCGAGAGTACCATGCGATGCCGACGGCGCGGATCGGGTGCGAAGCCAACATTGTGCGCTCCTTCGTTAGCAAAAGGCCCGTCACGGCTTCTGCGTCAGCCCCTTGAACGCCTCCAACAGCTCCAGCGGGAACGGAAAGACGATGGTCGAGCCGCGCTCGTTGGCGATGTCGAACAGCGTGCCGAGGTAGCGCAGCTGCATGGCCTGCGGCACGCCGCCGAGGATGCGCGCGGCCTCGACCAGTTTTTGCGCGGCCTGCTGCTCGCCCTCGGCGTTGATGATCTTGGCGCGGCGCTCGCGCTCGGCCTCGGCCTGGCGGGCGATGGCGCGCACCATGCTCTCGTCGAGGTCGATGCGCTTGAGCTCGACGTTGGAGACCTTGATGCCCCAGCCCTCGGTCTGCTTGTCGAGCACGTCCTGGATGTCGGCATTGAGCTTGTCGCGCTCGGCCAGCATCTGGTCGAGGTCGTGCTTGCCCAACACCCAGCGCAAAGTGGTCTGCGCGAGCTGGCTCGTCGCCGCCAGGTAATTGCTGACCTGGATGATGGCGCGCTCGGCGTCGACGACGCGGAAATAGATCACGGCGCTGACCTTGACCGAGACGTTGTCTTTCGAGATCACGTCCTGCGGCGGCACCTCGTCGACCACCACGCGCAGGTCGACGCGCACCATCTGCTGGACGAACGGATAGAGCAGGATCAGGCCGGGGCCCTTGGTGCCGGTGTAGCGGCCGAGCGTGAAGATGACGCCGCGCTCGTACTCGCGTAATATTTTGATCGAGGCGTAGAGGAATATCAGGATCAACGCGGCGATGACGATGATTGCTGTCAGCAACATGGCGGTGCTCCTTGCTGGCGTTTTAGGCCGCAACGCGACGCATCACTATCATACCGAATCCAGATGATTGATTCGTCATTCCGGGGCCGAGCGAAGCGCGGAACCCGGAATCCATAATCCCAGCGCAGGGATTATGGATTCCGGACTCGCCGCTGCGCGGCGATCCGGAATGACGAAGCAGTCCTTATTGCGTGTTACCACCGCATTGCGTGTTACCACCGCGCCAACAGCATTCAGCCCTTTCATATCGATTGCACCAGCAGAACCAGGCCGTCGCGGCGGATGACCTTGACGGGAGTGCCGGCTTTGAGCGGCGCGTCGGCGCGGGCGCGCCAGATTTCGCCCTTGATGCGCACGCGGCCCTCTTCGCCTTCCCAAAACACCGCTTCGCCCTCGGCGCCGATCAGCGCTTCGCTGCCGGTCACGACCGGCCGCGTGCGCGAGTGAATGAGCGCGCCGAGCGCCAGCAGAATGAGCGCGGCGCTGCCGATCGCGGCGCCGATCACCACCGCGTAGGACAGTGCGAAGCCCGGCGTGCGCGCCGGAAACATCATCAGCGCGCCGATCACGAAGGCGGCGATGCCGCCGACGCCGAGCGTGCCGAAGGCGCCGATATGGACTTCGGCCAGCATCAGGCCGATGCCGACGATCACCAGGGCCGCGCCGGCGTAGTTGACCGGGATGAAGGCGAGGGCGTAGAGCGCGATCATGAGCGAAATCGCGCCGATCAGGCCCGGCGCCACCGCGCCCGGATTGAAGAATTCCAGAATGAGGCCGTAGACGCCGATCAGCATCAGGATGAAGGCGACGTTCGGATCGGTGACGAGCTGCAACAGCTCGGTGCGCCAGTCGGGCGGCACGTTGACGACGGTGAGCCCCGCGGTGGCGAGCTTGAACGGCTTGCCGTTGACCGTGACGGTGCGGCCGTCAATTTGATGCAGCAGGTCCGGCACGTCCTTCGCAATCGCATCGATCACGTGCATCGACAAGGCTTCGGACGCCGGCAGGCTGACGGCCGAGCGCACCGCATCGGCGGCCCAATCGGCGTTGCGGTGATTGAGCGCGGCGAGGCTCTGGATATAGGCGACCGCGTCGTTGATGATCTTGCGCGTTTCGGTGTCCTGCGCGCCGGCGTTCTTGCCTTGCTGCTTTTGCGCCGAGCCGCCGGGAAACAGCGAGCCGCCGCCGATCTGCACCGGCGTGGCGGCGCCGATATTGGTGCCGGGCGCCATGGCGGCGACGGCGCTCGCATAGGCGATGTAGGTGCCGGCGCTGGCGGCGCGGGCGCCGCTCGGCGCCACGAAGGTCGCGACCGGTACCGGCGAAGCGAGGATCGCGCGAATGATCTGCCGCATCGAGGTGTCGAGCCCGCCCGGCGTGTTCATGCGCAGCACGACGAGCCCGGTGTCGCCGGAAGCGGCGGCCGCGTCGATCTCGCGCACCACATAATCGGCCATGGCCGGCTCGATGGCGCCGTCGATGTCGAGCACGACCGCGCGGCCCGCCGCCTGCGCCGGCGGCGTGAACCAGCCGAAAAAAACCGCCGCAACGGCCAGGATGACGGCAACCGCGCGTCTACGCATGGGAATAACGGTCCATCGCAGCCGGGCCGACGGCGGGAAATTTTGTTGCTCGCCTGCCGCTTTCTCGCATATCGGCCATTATAGCGGGCGGTGGCGGGCGCGTCCCCGCCGCGGCCGGCGATCGGGCGCTGTTCACCGGATTTTCGGAACTTCGGCGGCGCGCCGCGAGTTGATGCGAAGGGTGTTCCACCCAGCTCCTGCGGAGGGGGTTTTGGCATGACCACAACGGAATCCGGTAAACGCGAGCAATCGCGGGCGCTCGCTCACGGCCCCGCCGAATTGTCCGCCCGCGCCGACCTTTTGTGCATCAACACCATCCGCACGCTGGCCATGGACGCGGTGCAAAAGGCGAATTCCGGCCATCCCGGCACGCCGATGGCGCTGGCGCCTGTCGCCTATACGCTCTGGCAGCGCGCGCTGCGGTTCGATTGCGATGATCCGCGCTGGTTCAATCGCGACCGCTTCGTGCTGTCGAACGGCCACGCCTCGATGCTGCTTTACGCGCTGTTGCATCTGGCGCGCGTCGCCGACCCGGACGAGCCCGGCCGGCCTGCCGTCAGCCTCGACGACATCCGGCGCTTCCGCCAGCTCGGCAGCCGCTGTCCCGGCCATCCCGAGCATGGTTTGACGCCGGGCGTGGAAACGACGACCGGGCCGTTGGGCCAGGGCTGCGGCAACAGCGTCGGCATGGCGATCGGCGGGCGGTGGCTCGCGAGCCGGTTCAACCGGCCGGATTTTTGCCTGTTCGATTTCAAAGTTTACACGTTCTGCAGCGACGGCGATCTGATGGAAGGCGTCGCCAGCGAGGCGGCCTCGCTCGCCGGACATTTGCAGCTATCGAACCTGTGCTGGATCTACGACAACAATCACATCACCATCGACGGCTCGACCGAGATCACCTTCAGCGAGAACGTCGCCGCGCGGTTTCGCGCCTATCGCTGGAACGTGATCCACGTCGCCGACGCCAACGACACCGACGCGGTCGAGGAAGCTTTGGTGCAGTTCGGCAAGAAGAGCGACCGGCCGACGCTCGTCATCGTCGACAGCCACATCGCCTACGGCGCGCCGCACAAGCAGGACACCAGCGCCGCCCACGGCGAGCCGCTCGGCGAGGAGGAGGTGAGATTGACCAAGCGCAATTACGGCTGGCCCGAAGACGCGCAGTTCCTGGTGCCCGACGGCGTCTATGGACATTTTGCTGCGGGCATCGGCGAGCGCGGCCGCAACCTGCATCGGCAATGGAACGAAAAGTTCGCCGAATATTGCCGCACTTTTCCGGAGCTCGGCGCGCGGCTGAAAGCGATCCAGGCCGGCGAGCCGCCGCCGCGCTGGGACGACAACCTGCCGCGCTTTGCGCCGGACGCGAAGGGTGTCGCGACGCGCGTGTCCTCGGGCCAAGTGCTCAACGCGATTGCGCAGAATTATCCATGGCTGATCGGCGGCGCCGCCGACCTCGGCACCTCGACCAAGACGCCGCTGAAATTCGAATCCGCCGGCAATTTCGAGCCCGCCGAAACCGCCGGCCGTAATCTGAATTTCGGCATTCGCGAGCACGCCATGGGCGCGGTGCTCAATGGGCTCGCGCTCGACGGCTTGCGGCCGTTCGGCTCGAGCTTTCTGATCTTTTCCGATTACATGCGGCCGCCGATGCGGCTTGCCGCGCTGATGGGGCTGCCGGTCATCTACGTGTTCACCCACGATTCCATCGGACTCGGCGAGGACGGCCCGACCCATCAGCCGATCGAGCAACTGATCGGGCTGCGCGCGGTGCCCGGCCTCGTCGTCATCCGGCCGGCCGATGCCAACGAGGTGATCGAAGCCTGGCGGGTGCTCATTAGGCTGAAGAAGCCGGTGCTGCTTGCGCTCAGCCGCCAGCCGCTTCCCACGCTCGACCGCAGCCGCTACGGTTCGGCCGCCGGCTTGGCGCGCGGCGGCTATGTTTTGGCCGACCCACCGGACGGCCGGGGCGGCCCGGGCGGCTCGGGCGGGCGGCCCGACGTGATTTTGATCGGCACCGGCAGTGAAGTCGCTCCCTGTTTGGCGGCGGCCGAGATGCTGGCGAAGGAAAGCATCGCGGCGCGCGTCGTCAGCCTGCCGTCATGGGAGCTGTTCGACGGCCAGGACGAAGCGTATCGCGAAAGTGTTCTGCCCAAGGCCGTCAAGGCGCGGGTCGCGGTCGAGGCCGGCGCCAGCCGCGGTTGGGAGCGCTACGCGGGGGCGGACGGCGCCGTTTTGGGCATGCATCGGTTCGGCGCCTCGGCGCCGCTCAACGACGTCATGAAAGCCTTCGGCTTCACCGCGGAGCACATCGCCGCGGTCGCCAAGGAGCAGATTGCGAAATGGAACAACCCATGAATCGGTTGCGGGCGCTCGCGGAACACGGCCAGGCGGTCTGGCTCGATTTCCTGTCGCGCGAGATCATCAACGACGGGCACTTGCAGCACTTGATCGACGCCGACGGTCTCGCCGGCATCACCGCCAACCCGTCGATCTTCGAAAAGGCGATGGGCGAATCGGACGCCTATGATTCGGCGATCGCGCCCCTGGTCGGCGACGGCAGCATGCCGGTCAACGCCATCTACGAGCGGCTGGCGACGGCGGACATCGCTGCCGCCGCCGACATGCTGCGCCCGCTCTACGACCGCACCGACGGCCGGCACGGCTTCGTCAGCATCGAGGTGTCGCCGTATCTGGCGATGGACAGCGCCGCCACCATGGCGGAGGCGCGGCGGCTGTGGACCGAGGTGCAGCGCGAGAACATCTTCATCAAGGTGCCGGCGACCGCGCCCGGCATCCCGGCGATCCGCGACCTGCTCGCCGAAGGCATCAACGTCAACATCACGCTGTTGTTCTCGCAAGCCGTCTACGAGGAGGTGGTCGAAGCCTATCTTGCAGCGCTGGAAGAGCGCGTCGTCAAGGCCGCGCCGATCGACCGCATTGCCAGCGTCGCGAGCTTTTTCGTCAGCCGCATCGACACCGCCGCCGACAAGCTGCTCGACGATGCCGCGGCCCACGCGACGAGCGAAACAGAACGGACGGCGCTCCTTGGCCGGCGCGGCAAGGTCGCGGTCGCCAACGCCAAGCTCGCCTACCGGCGTTGGCAGCAGCGTTTTGCCGGCTCGCGCTGGGAGCGCCTGCAAAAACTCGGCGCGCGGCCGCAGCGGCTGTTGTGGGCGTCGACCGGCACCAAAAATCCCGCCTACAGCGACGTGCTCTATGTCGACGAACTGATCGGGCCCGACACCGTCAACACCATGCCGGAACACACCATGGACGCGTTCCGCGACCATGGCAGCGTGCGCGCATCCTTGACCGCCGACGTCGAGCGCGCCGAAGCGACGCTCGCGGCGCTCGAGCGCGCCGGCATCTCTCTCGACGCCATAACCACCAAACTCGTGACCGATGGCGTCACACTGTTCAGCGACGCCTTCGACAAGCTCAACGGCGTGCTCGCCGACAAGCGCCGGCGCATCTTGGGTCCGGCGCACAACAGCCAAAAGGCGTCGCTGCCGGAGCCGCTGAAGAGCGAAGTCGGCAAAGCGGCTGAGGGTTGGCGTTCGCAAGGCAACATCCGCCGGCTGTGGAACGAAGACGCTTCGCTGTGGACCGGCCGCGACGAGAACGATTGGCTCGGCTGGCTCGACGTCATCGATGCGCAATTGCGCGACCTGCCGAGCCTGACCGAGTTTGCCGAGGAAGTGCGGGCGCGGTCGTTCAAGGACGCGCTCCTGCTCGGCATGGGCGGCTCGAGCCTCGGTCCGGATGTCTTGGCCGCGAGTCTCGGCTCCGCGCCCGGCTTGCCCAGTCTGCATGTTCTCGATTCCACCGACCCCGCGCAGATCAAGGATTTCGAACAAAAAATCGATCTGGCGCGCACGCTGTTCATCGTCTCCAGCAAATCCGGCACCACGCTCGAGCCGAACGTGCTGATGGATTATTTTTTCGACAAGGCCGCAGCCGCGGTCGGCCGTACCGAGGCCGGCCGTCATTTTGTCGCCGTCACCGATCCCGGCTCGCCGCTGGAAAAGGTCGCGGGCCAACGCGGCTTTCACCGCGTGTTTCACGGCGTGCCGAGCATCGGCGGGCGCTATTCGGTGCTTTCGGCGTTCGGCATGGTGCCGCTTGCCGTCATGGGACGCGATGTCCGGGCCTTTCTCGAATCCGCCCGTGTCATGGCGCGCTCCTGCGGCGACGACGTGCCGCCGGCGCAAAATCCGGGCGTCGAGCTCGGCCTCGTCATCGGTGTGGCGGCGCGGCATGGCCGCGACAAGGTGACGGTCGCCGCCTCGCCGTCGCTCGCCTCGTTCGGCGCCTGGACCGAGCAAATGTTGGCGGAATCCACCGGCAAACACGGCAAGGGCGTGATCCCGATCGGCGGCGAAATTTTGGGCAAGCCGTCGGCCTACGATGCGCATCGGCTGTTCATCTATGTGCGCGACGCAGGCGGCGCCGATGCCGCGCAGGATGCGGCGATCGACGCGCTCGAACGTGCGGGCCAGCCGGTAGTGCGGATCGGGCTCGCCTTCCCCGAACGCATCGCCCAGGAGTTCTTCCGCTTCGAGATCGCGACCGCGGTGGCCGGCGCGCTGATCGGCATCGATCCGTTCGACCAGCCCGACGTCGAGGCGAGCAAGGCCGCGGCGCGCGAGCTGACCGAGGCGTACGAGAAAACCGGCGCGCTTGCCGCCGCCAAGCCGGTATTCCGCGCTAACGGCATTGCGCTCTACACCGACGAGCGCAACGCCGCCGCGCTGCGCCAGGCCGGTGCCGACGCCACGCTGGAAAGCTGGCTCGGCGCCCACTTCGCGCGCATCCACGACGGCGACTATTTCGGCGTCCTCGCCTTCATCGAGCGCAACGCCGCGCATTGGCGCGCGCTGCAGGACTTGCGCACCGCGGTGCGTGACAAAAAGCGCGTCGCCACTTGCCTGCAATTCGGGCCGCGCTTTCTGCATTCGACCGGACAGGCCTACAAAGGCGGGCCGAATTCCGGCGTGTTTCTGCAGATTACCGCCGATGCGGCAGCCGACGTGCGAATTCCCGGCCGCAAGGCGAGCTTCGGCGTGATTGAGGCCGCGCAAGCGCGCGGCGATTTCCGCGTGCTGGCCGAGCGCGGCCGCCGCGTGTTGCGCGCGCATCTCGCGGCCGATCTTGATTCAGGCCTCGCCGCGCTCACCGCGGCGGCGCGGCTCGCATTACGATGAGGTCGTCGCATGCAGCTCGGCATGGTGGGTCTCGGCCGCATGGGCGGCAATATCGTGCAGCGGCTGATGCAGCACGGCCATTCCTGCGTCGTCTTTGACAAGAGCGCCGATACGGTCGCCGCGCTCGCCGGCAAGGGCGCGACCGGCAGCAAAAACCTCGGCGATCTCGCCGCGAAGCTGACCGCCCCGCGCGCGGTGTGGCTGATGCTGCCGGCCGGCAAGGTGACCGACGAGGCGGTCACCGGGCTTGGCGACGTGCTCAAGGCCGGCGATATCGTGATCGACGGCGGCAACTCGTTCTACAAGGACGACGTGCGCCGCGCCGGCGCGCTCAAGCCCAAGGGCATCCATTACGTCGATGTCGGCACCAGCGGCGGCGTCTGGGGACGCGAGCGCGGCTACTGCCTGATGATCGGCGGCGACAAGGCGATCGTCGATCATCTCGACCCGATCTTTTCCGCGCTGGCGCCCGGCCTCGGCAATATCGAGCGCACCGCCGGACGCGACGGCCGCGATCCGCGGCCGGAGCGCGGCTACATGCATTGCGGGCCGAACGGCGCCGGCCATTTCGTCAAGATGGTCCACAACGGCATCGAGTACGGGCTGATGCAGGCCTATGCGGAAGGTTTTGCCATCCTCGAGCGCGCCAATTCGAATGCACGGCCGCAGGACGAGCGCTACGAGCTCGACGTTGCCGACATCGCCGAAGTCTGGCGGCGCGGCAGCGTGATCGCGTCGTGGCTCCTGGATCTCACGTCGCTTGCGCTCGCCGGCGATCCGAAGCTCGAAGCATTCACCGGCGTCGTCGCCGATTCGGGCGAAGGCCGCTGGACCGTGAATACGGCGATCGAGCAGGCGGTGCCGGCGACGGTGCTGTCGGCCGCGCTCTATGCGCGGTTTCGCTCGCGCGACGATCACGGCTTCGCCGACCGGCTGCTCTCGGCCATGCGCAAGGAATTCGGCGGCCACATCGAAACCAAGAGCTCCTGACCATGGACGTTGCGGCGCCGAGTCTCGCCCCCCATGCCGCCGTTGGCGCCGGCCGCAAGCTGCGCGCCGCCGACCCGTGCGCCTTCGTCATTTTCGGCGCCGCCGGCGATTTGACCAAGCGGCTGTTGCTGCCCGCGCTCTACAATCTCGCCGCCGGAAAGCTGTTGCCGGAAAACTTCGCCGTCATCGGCGTCGCGCGCTCGGCCATCGCCGACGACGAATTTCGCCGGCAAATGGCCGACGCGCTGCGGCAATTCGCGACCGACGACGTCGCCGCCGGCACGCTCGACGACCTGATCGGGCGCTGCCACTACGTGCCTGGCGATTTCGACGATCCGGCGACCTACGACCGGCTGAAAACCCGGCTGGGCGAGGCCGCCCGCAATAGCGGCACCCGCGACAATGGCTTGTTCTATCTGGCGACGCCGCCGAATCTGTTCGCCCCGGTGGCGTGCCATCTCGGTGCCGCCGGCCTGGCCGGGGAACCGGACGGATCGTGGCGGCGGCTCATCGTGGAAAAGCCGTTCGGCTTCGATCTTGAGTCGGCGTGCGCGTTGAACAGGGAGCTGCGGCGCTGCTTTGCCGAAAACCAGATCTTCCGCATCGACCATTATCTCGGCAAAGAGACGGTACAGAACATCATGGTGCTGCGCTTTGCCAACGGCATGTTCGAGCCGATCTGGAATCGCGAGCACATCGACCATGTGCAGATTACCGTTGCCGAAACCGTATCGGTGGAGAATCGCGGCAAGCTCTACGACCGCACCGGCGCATTGCGCGACATGGTGCCCAATCACCTGTTCCAGCTTTTGGCGCTGACCGCCATGGAGCCGCCGAGCCGCTTCGACGCGGGCGCGGTGCGCAGCGAGAAGCTCAAGGCGATCGAGGCGATCCACCCGCTCGGCGCAGCGGATATCGCGGCCGACGTGGTGCGCGCGCAATACGCTGCCGGCCGCGTCAAGGGCAAGGCGGTGCCGGCGTACCGCCAAGCGCCGGGCGTGGCTGGCGACAGCGTCACCGAAACCTATGTCGCCATGCGGCTTTTGATCGACAATTGGCGCTGGGCCGGCGTGCCGTTCTATCTGCGCACCGGAAAAGCGCTCGCCGCGCGCAAGACCGAGATCGCGGTAAAATTCCGCAGCGCGCCGCTCGCTTTGTTCCGCGACATGCCGGTCGAGAGCTTGGCGCAGAACCTTCTGGTGCTGCGCATCCAGCCCGACGAAGGCGCGGCGCTGCATTTCAACGCCAAGATTCCCGGACCCGACGTGCGCATCGAAAACGTGCGGATGAACTTCAAATACGCAGACTATTTCGATGCCGCGCCGAGCACCGGCTACGAGACGCTGATCTATGACTGCATGATCGGCGACCAGATGCTGTTTCAGCGCGCCGTCGACATCGAGGCCGGCTGGCGCGTGGTCGATCCGGTTCTGGCGGCCTGGGGCAAAGCGGACGGCCGCGATCTGTGCAGCTATCCGGCCGGCGGCGACGGGCCAGCGCAGGCGCAAGACCTTTTGGCGCGCGGTAACCGGCAATGGCGGGCGATCGCATGAGGATCGCCGTATTCGGCACGCCCGAGGAAGTGGCAGAGCGGCTTGCCGACTGGATCGTCGAGCGTATCGGCGGGCAGCCGGGCCGACCGGCGTTGTGCTTGTCCGGCGGCACGACGCCGCGGCGGCTTTACGAGCTCCTTGGCGCCGCTCCGCGCCGCGACCGCCTGCCGTGGGCGCGCACGCATTGCTTCTGGGGCGACGAGCGCTGCGTCCCGCAAGACGATCCGCGCAGCAATTTCCGCATGGCGCGTGCGGCTCTGCTGCAGGACGTGCCGATTCCCGCGGAGAACATTCACGCTGTGCCGGTCGATCGAGGCAGTGCGGCGGCAGCGGCGGCCGAATACGAGCGAACGCTCAAACGCTTTTACGGTGCTGATGCGCTTGAGCCCGGCCGGCCGCTGTTTCATCTGACGCTGCTCGGGCTTGGCGAGGACGGCCACATCGCCTCGTTGTTTGCGAACAGTCCCGCCTTGGCCGAGACCAAGCGCTGGGCCGTGCCCGTAAGCGGGCAGGGCGCGCTCGATCGCGTCAGCTTGACCTACCCGGCGCTGGCGAGCAGCGCCATGACGATTTTCCTGGTGGTCGGCGAGCGTAAGCGCGCGGCGCTGTCGCGGCTCTGCCGGGAAGATCCGGCGCTGCCGGCGACGCACCTGCATTCCACCGGCGAGGTTTCTTGCTTTGCCGATCGCGCCGCAGCGGCGGCGTTGGCGGCAGCAGTGGGCGGAGACTAGGACAATGGATATTGCGCAACCGGAATTGACGGCGGCATTGCCGGCTAACGAGCGTCCCGATCCTGCGGCAACCAAACGAGAGCCGCCGCTGCCGATGATCCTGGTGGTGATGGGCGTATCCGGCTCCGGCAAGACGACCATCGGTACCCAGCTCGCCCTGACGCTGCGTTGGGCGTTCGAGGACGCCGATTGGTTTCATCCCACCCGCAACATCGACAAGATGCACGCCGGCATTGCGTTGACCGACGAAGACCGCGCGCCGTGGCTGATCGCCATCGCCGACTTCATCGACGAGGCTCGCGTGGCCGGCCAGCATGCGGTGGTGACCTGTTCGGCGCTCAAGCGCCGCTACCGCGCCGTCATCGTCGGCAATCGCCCCGACGTGCGGCTGATCTACCTGAAAGGCGACATGGAGCTGATCTCGCGCCGCATCGCGATCCGGCACGAGCATTTCATGCCGCCGAGCCTGTTGCAGAGCCAGTTCGACGCCTTGGAGGAGCCCGGGCCCGAGGAAAACCCGGTCGTGGTCTCGATCGTGCCGCGGCCGCGCGAAATCGTCGCCAAGATTCTCGAGGCGCTCAAGATGCCAGCCGCGCGAGCGGACGCCGTGCCGAGCCGATGAGCCGCGCGCCGAGCGGAATGCGTTTGAGGGCGGCGTTGCTGACAAGGGTGAAGACGAGCGTGCCGGCGAACACGGTGGGCGCCTTGAGCACGGCGAACAGCGGCAGCGGCAACAGCGCAAACTGCAACCACACCACGAACAGGTAATGCAGGAGATAGAGCCCGTACGCGTTGGCGCCGAGCATGCCGAGAACGCGCGACGGCGCCGCGGCGAAGCGCAGGCTCGCCGCGATCAGAAAGAAGCAGCCGCAAGCGCAGGCCAGCACGTAGCCGAAATCGGCCGCCGCCTGCGCGCCGAGCGGCGCGGCGCGCTCGAACGTCAGTGCGCTCAATCCCATCCACAGCGCCAGCGAACCGAGCGCCGCCGCGAGCCACAACGCCCAGCGCCGCGCCAAGGGCCCGTCCGGCGCCGCCAGTCCGCGCTCGATGCCGCCGACGCCGATGCCGACGCCGGCAAAGAAATAGACCGCGTATTGCAGCGGCCGGCAGAGTTGGATGTCGAACGGACCGGCGTTGGACCACGCCCACGGCGTGAACGCGAGCGCCAGCGGCACGTAAGCGACCGCCGATGCGGCGACCAGACAGACAAAATAGCGGCCGACCCGGGTCCCGGCGCCGGCCGACCAGCGGCCGAGCGCGGGAAGCGCCTTCGGCGCGATGCGATTGATGCCGGCGGCGAGCGCGCTGAGCGCCGCAAGCTGCCACAAAAACCACAGCGGGCCGACCGGCCAGAACGGCAGCGCCAGCAATTTGTCGAGGTAATCCGGCACGCTCGGATCGGGCGTCGTCACGCTATAGCTCGGATAGGAAGCAAGCGGCATGATGATGAGAATGCCGAACAGGAACGGCACGCCGAGCCGCCGCAAGCGGTCGCGCACGAATGCCGAATTTTTCTTGCGCACGAGACTCGGCCAGACGAACAGGCCGGATAGAAAGAACATCAGCGCCATCAGATAAACGTCCTGCCAGGCGCAGAACAGGTCGAAGCCGAAGAAGCGATGGCCATCGAGGATCGGAAACGCGCGCCAGGTGTAGGGCGGGCTCGAAAAATCGCTCGGCGCCGGCGCGAAGCTCACGTAGGCGAGCGCCGAATGGAAGGCCAGGACGATGAGAATGACGATGCCGCGCAAATTGTCGAGCGCGAGGCTCGAGCGCGAGGCGGCGCGGCGGGACGGCGCGTCCGCCGCATCCGCCGCGTCCCGACCAAACCGAGCCGATTGCAATGCTGCCGTCTGCGCCATCACATCGCCTTCGCTTGGCAAAGCACGCCGCCGCCAGCAAAGCCCAAAATCGCCGCGCCCGCCCGGCCCCACAATGGCACAGCAGGCGCACGGTTCCATCCCGCCGGGGCCGGTTTTCTCGGCATAAACCGGGCGATCCGGCCGTCCGCCCGCGGCGCAGCCGCCCCGGCGCGCGTCTCTAAATCACCGTATTGTCGCGCCAAGTCTGGTGCGGCATCAAAGACACCGCGTTGCTTCGCTTGGCGACCGGGAAATGGAGGCCTGATGATCGTGCGCATCCGCAAGCTCGCGTTGTTGGCGGGATTTTTGGCGCTGCTTGCCGCAGGCAATTCTGCGGCCGCAGCCGAGCCGTCTGTGGCCGGTCTGTGGCAGAAGATCGATGGTGAAACCGGCAAGCCCGTCAGTTGGTTCCTGTTCGTCGAGCGCGACGGCCTGTGGCAGGGCGTCATCGCCAAATATTTCCTGCGTCCGGGCGACCGGCCGGATCAGATTTGCGCCGCTTGCCGGGACGACCGCCGTGACCAGCCGCTGCTCGGCCTGCCGCTGATCCGGGACATGAAGCGCGACGGCTTGACCTATGAGGACGGCAATATCCTCGACCCGCGCGATGGCAATACCTACCACGCCGTCATGAAGGTCAGCCCCGACGGCCAGATTCTCACCGTGCGCGGCTATCTCGGTTTCGTGCTGTTCGGCCGCGACGAGGTTTGGTACCGGTTGCCCGACAGCGCCATCAAGGACCTCGATCCGGTGATCATCGCACGGTATTTGCCCGGGCACGCGCCGGCGCCCGCTCATAAGCAGACCGGCCTGCGGCATCCGGAAAATACGGCGGCGTCGGCCGGCCCTGCTCGTTAGACGAGGGCGGCGGGCCGGTGCCGCGTCAGTCCTCGCCAACACCGAATTCGCAGCCCGGCATCGCATAGTGATAACGCCATACGCCGTAACGGTCCGGCGCGATGATCGGCCGGCAACGCTCGACCCAGCGATGCTCGCGTTTGTTGGCGCGCGCGATCGCGGCGGCGTCCATCGGCCGCGGCACGTGCCGCACGTACGGGTCGCCGGCCGGCCCCCAGCGGAACGCGCAGTTGATCGAATGGCCGGTGCCGACACAGCCGCCGCTGCCGACGACCTGGGCCTGCGCGGCCGCCAAGCCGGCGCACCAGAACAGCGTGGAAAGCGCCAGCGCGGCGCCGATTGCGCTCACGGACCGCGCCGGCCGCGCCGGCCGGCTCGCTCGGCCACAGTGGAAAGTTGACACCACACGCTCCCTCGCGCGTTCGATCCGCTTCGGACCGTTCACGCTGTTTTTTAACGACGCTGCGCGCGCACGTTCCGGCTCGCGTTTTTCGGAACATGGGGCCAGCGCCGGCGACGGCGGAGCAACCGCGATGCCAGCCGCGCTGTCCGGTTTTGAGACAGGCGAGGCGAAATTCCTGCAAAGCCAGATTGATTTCTTGCCGATCAGAGAAAGCCGTTGCGGTCGACGGCGCCATGCGACCAAGCGCCTTGCGACCGAGTGAGTGAAGCGTCTTGGCTTCGTCACCGCCGAACGATGAACGAAGCCGGCCGCCGGCGGCGTTCCCATTTGCTGCGCTGCAGTTCCGGAACGGCATCGGCCGCTTGCGGATAGCCGAGACAGAAATAGCCGATGAATTTCCAATGCGCCGGCACGTCAAGAATGGCGGCGACCGCCGGCGGATCGAGGATCGAGACCCAGCCCATGCCGATGCCCTGTGCGCGCGCCGCGAGCCAGATCGTGTGCACCGCGGTCACCGCCGAATACTCGATCATCTCCGGCATGGTGCGGCGCCCGAGCAAATGACCCTGCGGCGTGGCGCGGTCGGCGAAGACGGCGAGGTGGCAGGGCGCTTCCCCCAAACCGGCGAGCTTGAGCCGGGCATAGCGCGCCGCGCGGTTTCGGCTCTGCGCGGCGAGCGCCTGCGCATTGCACGTTGCGAAATTGCGCCGGATCGCCAAGCGTCGCGCCGCATCCTCGACGATGACAAAGCGCCAAGGCTCGCTCAAACCGACCGACGGCGCCAGACGCGCGATTTCGATCAGCGCTTCGATCGCGCCGCGCGGCAGCGGCTCATGCAAAAAACGGCGCACGTCGCGGCGCCAGACCAGAAGATCGCGCAAGCGGCTGCGGAACGCGGCGTCGAATTTGACCGCTCGCTTTTTTTTCGCAGCAGTTTTTTTGCTCCGGGAGCGTGATCGAGCGGCCATCGCGAAAAATTCAGCCGCTGCGCCCGAACGCGGCGAGCGCGTTTTGCAGCCGGCGCCAGGCTTGTCGGTCGGCCGGCAGGCCGAAACGCAGCCAGTACGGCTGGTCGGGGAAGCGGCGCACCAGGATGCCGGCTTGACCGAGGTGATCGAACAGCGCGCGTGCCCGCGCCGTGCGCGCCAGCCGAAACAGATCTGTGCCGCCGACGATGGCGAGCCCGGCGCCGATCAGGATCGTGTCGAGCTTTTTCGCTGCCGGCACCAGCCGCTTTCGGGTTTTGTCGATCCAGGCTCTGTCGGCCAGCGCCGCCGCGCCGATCGCCAGCGCCGGGCCGGACACTGCCCAGGGACCGAGCGCCGCGGCAATGCGCGCCGCAAGGTGCGGCGCGGCAAGCGCAAAGCCGAGACGGATTCCGGCCAGCCCAAAAAACTTGCCGAACGAGCGCAGCACGACGACGTTGCCCGGCGCCAGGTCGGGCGCGAGACTCTTGCCGGCCGGATCCACGTCCATGAACGCTTCGTCGACGACGAGGAGGCCGCCGCGTGGGAGCAAAATTTTGCTCAGGGCGACAAGGTCGTCGCGCGCAAACAGGCGGCCGTCCGGATTGTTGGGATTGGCGATGACGACAAGCTGAGCGTCGCCGATCGCGGCAAGGTCGGGCACCGCGACGACGCGATGTCCGGCGAGCGCCGCGGCGCGGGCGAACTCGCCATAGCTCGGCGCCACGATGGCGGCGCGGCCCGGCGGCAGCAATCGGGCGATGAGCGGCAGCAGAATTTGCGTGCCCGGCGCGGCGACGACATGCGCGGCTGACGGCGCGCCATAGGCCGCCGCCGCGGCTTTCGCCAGCGCGCCCAGCGCGTCGGCATCCGGCAGGCGGGCGAATGCGTCGGCCGGCAAACGCGGCCGCCGGTAGGGATGAGGATTGATTCCGGTCGACAGGTCGACGAATGGTTTTGGCGCGGCGGCAAACAGCCGTCGCGCGGCGGCGAGGTCGCCGCCGTGAGCGAGCGGTTCGGTTTCCACGTCGAAGGCGAACATGTCGGTCGCGCTTGCACTCTTAGCTGCACTCTTGGCCATGCTGATCGAGCTCGCCGTCGGTTATCCGGATCGCGTGCTGCGCGCCATCGGCCATCCGGTGAGCTGGATGGGCCACTTGATCGGCACGCTCGACCGATTGCTCAACAGCAAGCCCGCCGCGCGCGCCGGCGGCGTCGTTGCCGTGCTCGTTCTGCTCTTCGTGGTCGGCGCCATCGCGGCCGTGCTGCAGTGGGCGTTGCTGCGACTGCCATTCGGCCTGCCGCTCGTCGCTGTGCTCGCCAGCACCATGCTGGCGCAGCGCAGCCTGCACCGCCACGTCGGCGACGTGGCGAGTGCGCTCGATAACGAGGGTCTGGTCGGCGGCCGGCGCGCCGTCGCCCGCATCGTCGGCCGCGACACGGGCGCGCTTGACGAGGCCGGCGTCGCCCGCGCCGCGATCGAAAGTTTGGCCGAGAATTTTTCCGACGGCGTGGTCGCGCCGGTTTTGTGGCTGGTCATTGCCGGCCTCCCCGGTGCCGCACTCTACAAGGCGATCAACACCGCCGACAGTATGATCGGTCACCGCACGCCGCGCCATGCGGCGTTCGGCTGGGCGGCGGCGCGGCTCGACGATCTGGTCAATCTGCCGGCGTCGCGGCTTGCGGCGCTGCTGATCGTCGCGGCCGCGGCGCTGAGCAGCACAAATTCGCCCGGACAAGCGTGGCGCGCCGTTTTGCGCGATGCCGCAAAGCATCGCTCGCCCAATGCCGGCTACTGCGAAGCCGCGATGGCCGGCGCGCTTGGCCTGTCGCTCGCCGGTCCCCGCACTTATGGCGGCGTGCGCGTCGACGATGCGTTGATGGGCGACGGCCGGCGCGACGCCGACGCGGCGGATGTTCGTCGCGCGCTGGGACTTTACCGGTGCGCCGACGCCATTCTGCTGGCGCTGATCGCCATTTTGGCAGCAATCCTCATCGCGCCAATTTGAGCAGCCGGTCGAGATCGAGATGCGCGGCAAGGTGCGCGGCGAGCGCGTCGAGCGTCTGCTCGATCGAGGCCTCGTAAGCGAGATCGCTCGGCGCTGCGGCAAAGCGCGCAAGCCACGCCGCGCGCTGCCGATCGTCGGCAAACAGGCCGTGGATATAGGTGCCGATCACCCGGCCGTCGGCGGACATGGCGCCGTCGGCCGATCCGTCGTCAAGACGCGCGAACGGTCGCGCGCAATCCGCGCCTGCCGTCACGCCCATATGCATCTCATAGCCGGCAAACGGCGCGCCGTCGCAGGTCACCCCGCCCACCGCTTCGAGCCGCTTTTGCGGCACCAGCGTCGTTGCCACGTCGAGCAGGCCGAGGCCGTCGACGGTCGCCGGCGGTCCTTCGCTGCCGTCCGGATCGGCAATTGCTCGGCCCAGCATCTGATAACCGCCGCACAAGCCGAGAACCATGCCGCCGCGCCGCCGATGCGCGGCGACGTCGATGTCGAAGCCGGCGGCGCGCAGCGCCGCCAGCTCCGCGATGGTGGCTTTCGAGCCGGGCAGCACGATGAGATCGGCGTCGCCGGGCAACGCATGACCGGGCCGAACGCGCAGAAGCTCGACGTTGGGCTCGGCCGCGAGCGGATCGAGATCGTCGAAATTGGCGATATGCGGCAGGATCGGCACCGCGACGCGCAGACGCTTGCCTGAGCCGCTCGTCCCCGCGGAAGCGGGGACCCGGTTTGCCGACGCTTCGAGCGAGCCGCTCCTGGATTCCCGCTTGCGCGGGAATGAGCGGTTATTTGGTTCGTCCAACGCCAGCGCGTCCTCCGCGGGCAGCAGGCGTGCCGCGGGAAAAAACGGCACGAGGCCGAGCGCCTGCCAACCCGTCAGCGCCGCGATGTGCTCCATGCCGGCGGCAAACAGTGCCGGATCGCCGCGAAACTTGTTGACGATGAAACCGCAAATCAAAGCCGCGTCGTCCGCGGCGAGGACGGCCTTGGTGCCGACCAGGCTCGCGATCACGCCGCCGCGGTCGATGTCGCCGACGAGAACCACCGGCACGTCGGCGGCGCGCGCAAAACCCATATTGGCGATGTCGTTGTCGCGCAGATTGATCTCGGCGGCGCTGCCGGCGCCTTCGACCAGTACCAGATCGGCTTCGCCGCGCAGCCGCGCAAAACTGTCGAGCACGAACGGCATGAGGTCGCGTTTGACGTGCTGGTAGGCCGCCGCGTTGGCGCTGCCCATCACGCGGCCCTGCACCACGATCTGGGCGCCGATCTCGCTCTGCGGCTTGAGCAGCACCGGGTTCATGTGCACGCTGGGCGGCACGCGCGCGGCGCGCGCCTGCAGCGCCTGGGCCCGGCCGATCTCGCCGCCGTCTGCCGTCACCGCCGCATTGTTCGACATGTTCTGCGGCTTGAACGGCCGGACTTTCAGGCCGCGCAGCGTGAGCGCGCGGGCGAGCCCGGCGACGATCAGCGACTTGCCGACGTCCGAGCCGGTGCCTTGAAACATCAGCGCCGCGGCCGCCATCGCTTTTTAGAACTCGATGCCGGCTTGCGCCTTTACGCCGGCGGCGAAATGATGCTTCACCAGCGTCATTTCGGTGACGAGATCGGCGGCGGCGACAAGTTCCGGCTTGGCATTGCGGCCGGTCACGACCACGTGCAAATCCGGCCGCCGTCCGGTGAGAGCCGCGAGCACGGCTGCGAGATCGAGATAATCGTAGCGCAGCGCGATGTTCAGCTCGTCGAGGATGACGAGCGCCAAGCTCGGATCGTCAATGAGCTGGCGCGCCTTGGCAAACGCGCGCTCGGCGGCGGCGATATCGCGGGCGCGGTCCTGGGTTTCCCAGGTGAAACCCTCGCCCATGGTGTGCCAGACGAGCTGATCGCCGAAGCGGGCGAGCGCATCGCGCTCCGCCGAATGCCAGGCGCCTTTGATGAACTGCACCACGCCGACCCGCTGGCCGCGCCCGAGCGTGCGCAGCGCCAGCCCGAATGCCGCCGTCGATTTGCCCTTGCCGGGCCCGGTATGCACGATGAGCAAACCCTTCTCGATGGTCTTTTGCGCCACCTCGGCGTCCTGCACCGCCTTGCGCTTGATCATCTTGGCGCGGTGCCGCTCGGCTTCGCTGGTCTCGGTTTTTCTCGCGGTCTCGCTCATCGTGCGTCCTTCGCGGCTTCCTTCAGAACGAGCGGCAGGCCGGCGACCATCAGAATGACGCGGTCGGCGCGCGCGGCCATGCGCTGGTTGAGCAAGCCCTGCCGATCGCGAAAGCGCCGGCTGAGCGGATGATCCGGCACGATGCCGGAGCCGACTTCGTTGGCGACCAGCACGACCGGCGCCGGCGCTGCTTGCAGCGCCTGTTCCAAACGGTCGATTTCGGCGTCGATATCGGCTTCGGCCAGCATCAGGTTCGACAGCCACAGCGTCAAGCAGTCGACCAGCGCCGGGGCATTGCCGCAAGCGGCGAGCGCGCCCGCGATCTCGCGCGGTGCTTCGACGGTGCGCCACGACGCGGCGCGGCGCGCACGGTGCGCCTCGATGCGCGCCGCCATCTCGGCATCCCCCGCTGCCGCCGTCGCTATGTAGGACCACGGCGGCGGCAGCGCGGTGAGCAAGCTCTCGGCATAGCGGCTCTTGCCCGAGCGGGCGCCGCCGAGCACGAACGTGAGTTTCGCTTCGCCGCTCACCATATATGCAACGCGGAATTTCTCGATCGTCATTCCGGATCGCCGCGAAGCGGCGAGTCCGGAATCCATAACCCCTGCATTGGGGTTATGGATTCCGGGCTCCTCGCTTCGCTCGGCCCCGGAACGACGAATCGATCATGCGTACCGCCGGACACTTGCCTTCGCCATCACATTGACAGCCCGGCGGCGCAAAATCTATCAATAGCGTATCGACGGTGCCTCGCGAGAGGCCGAAAAGGGAATGCGGTGCGGAACCCAGTTCCTAATCCGCAGCTGCCCCCGCAACTGTAAGCGGCGAGCCCGTAATCCGAAAGCCACTGGATTTTTCGATCCGGGAAGGCGGTCACGGGCGTTAAACCGCGAGCCAGGAGACCTGCCGTCGACGCGATCGAGCCGGGCGGGGTGCCTCGGCGCAAGACGATCCGCACCTGCGCACCCGGCCAAATCTTTTCCGCGGAGCCGCACGGGTGGGCGATCCCCAAGCCGACGCCAAATGGAGTGCGGAGCAATCCGCCGCGCCGGTCATTTACGTGTGCATCACCTGCCGGGCGGCGGGCGAGCCGGATCAGGAACCGTGTCCGGGCGAATTGCTCGCGGCGGCAACCGAGCGCGCCGCGGCCGGCACCAAGGTCGCGGTGCGGCGGCTGCGCTGCCTCGCCAATTGCAGGCGCGGCCCGAGCGCCGCCATGCGCTGCAA
>JASHQS010000139.1 GCA_030038995.1 Xanthobacteraceae bacterium | reverse complement strand
GTCAAACATTTCGGCCTCGAGTATTTCGACGCGTTCGACAAGCGCCAGGGCATCGTCCACATCATCGGCCCGGAGCAGGGGTTTACCTTGCCGGGCGTGACCCTGGTGTGCGGCGACAGCCACACCGCGACGCACGGCGCGTTCGGCGCGCTCGCCTACGGCATCGGCACCTCGGAAGTCGAGCATGTGCTGGCGACAC
Source organism: Xanthobacteraceae bacterium (assembly GCA_030038995.1). GTDB lineage: Bacteria > Pseudomonadota > Alphaproteobacteria > Rhizobiales > Xanthobacteraceae > BOG-931. The sequence continues at coordinate 9,380 of JASHQS010000139.1, read as the reverse complement.
AGACGCTCATTCAGACCAAGTCGAAGAACATGCGCGCCGTGGTCGACGGCAAGCTGCCGCCGGGCGTCACCGCCAAGGACATCATCCTCGCCATCATCGGCGAGATCGGCACCGCCGGCGGCACCGGCTATGCGCTCGAATATGCCGGCGAAGCGATCCGCGCGCTGTCGATGGAAGGCCGCATGACCGTGTGCAACATGTCGGTCGAGGCCGGCGCCAAAGCCGGCTTCATCGCGCCCGACGAGAAGGCTTACGCGTATCTGAAAGGCCGGCCCAAATCGCCCAAGGGCAACGCCTGGGACGAGGCCGTGCACTACTGGGAGACGTTGCGTTCCGACGACGGCGCGCATTTCGACCGCGAGATCAGGCTCGATGCGGCAAAGCTGCCGCCGCTCGTGACCTGGGGCACCAACCCCGAGCAGGTCGTGTCGGTGACCGGCCGCGTGCCGCGCCTCGACGATTTCGCCGACGACCACAAACGCGAGGCGGCGCAGCGCGCGCTCGCTTACATGGGATTGCAAGGCGGCGAGAAGATTTCCGACATCGCCATCGACCGCGTGTTCATCGGCTCATGCACCAATGCGCGCATCGAGGATTTGCGCGCCGCCGCCAAGGTGGTGGACGGCAAGAGCGTGAGCGCCAACGTCAAGGCCATGATCGTGCCCGGCTCCGGCCTGATCAAAGAGGCGGCCGAGGCCGAAGGGCTCGACAATATCTTCATCAAGGCCGGCTTCGAATGGCGCGAGCCGGGCTGCTCGATGTGCCTTGCCATGAACCCCGACAAGCTGCGTCCAGGCGAACGCTGCGCCTCGACCTCGAACCGCAATTTCGAGGGCCGCCAAGGCTACAAGGGCCGCACGCACCTCGTGTCCCCCGCCATGGCCGCGGCTGCCGCCATCGCCGGGCATTTCGTCGATGTGCGGGAGTGGCATTGATTCCCCTGTCTTTGCGCAGCCCGGACCGCGCCAGGCGCGATCCGGAATGCGCAAGCTTGATTGCAGCTCCATGGTTGCGTTCAATGGCGTGCCGGCTGCGCTCAGGCTCTGGCGATATCGGTGTAGGTAAAATCCTCGTCCTTGAACAAGAGGCGGGCGCCATGTGCCTTGGCGCAGGCATAGCTCAAACAGTCGCCGAAATTCAGCCCGGCCTTGCCGCGTCCCGTGTCGTAGCTCTCGAACGCGGCGACGGCGATGTGCGCGATTCTTCGGTGATCGGCACGACAGCGATATTTGACTCGCGCAGCGCGCGCGTCACCTGTCCATCGGCCGTGGTTGGCGCAACCCCGGAGATCGTTGCAAGTCGCATCGAGGCCTCGGCAATGACGTGCGCCCCGCAGATGCGTTCTCGTTCCGCCTGGAGCTTCGTGGCGAATGTCGCGGCGTCCGGCTCTGCCGCTAGGATTGCAATGATCGCGGACGTATCGACGAAGATCACTCGTTACCCCAGAGCTCGTCGATCTCCTGTTTGGTGACCGGCCGTCCGCGCTCAGGATGACCGAGGCGTTTGAGCTCGTCGGCAATCTCGGCCAGCCGTTCTGCAAGCGGCCGCTCCTCGCGCGCCAAGGCGCCTTCCAGCGCCTCGACCACGGCGCGGGTCACGGTGGTACCCCTGCGCTTCGCCAGGCGACGGGCCAGCGTGGCGGCGCGCTCGTCGCGAATGTGCAAGGCCACCGCCGGCCTCCGTCTATACACTGCGTGTAGCTGATCTATACATTGCGTATACACGCGCATCCGGCAGGCGGCGCAACGCGCGGAGCGCCCCGCACTGGCCAAGGCTTTTGCCGGCAGACGATGAAACTCACGCGGAGCGTGCCTATCTGCTATAGTAGAATGACGATGACGTGGAGGAAATGCCATGCTGAAGGGATTTCGAAACTTCCTGTTGCGCGGCGATGTTATCGTCGTCGCCGTCGGACTCGTCGTGGCTCTGGCGTTCAGCACCCTGGTCAAAGCGTTCACCGACAACATCATCAACCCGCTGATTGCATCGGTTCAGGGCGGCGTCAAAGGACCGGGGCTCGGTTGGCAGTTGGTCAGCGGCGGCGGCAATGGCACCTACCTCAACCTCGGTGCATTCATCTCCGCGATTATCTACTTCATCATCTTCATGGCGGCCGTGTATTTTATGATCGTCATGCCGTATAAGTTCGTCATGGCGCGCATGGGCAAGGTCGTGTTCGGCGACCCGCCGCCGACCAAGACCTGTCCGGCGTGCCTCTCCGACGATCTCAATCCCGCCGCGACCAAGTGCAAGCACTGCGGTTCAGACCTGAGCCGCGGCGGTTCGTAGATTATCCCGTGACCCACCAGCAATGATATTGCGGATAGAGCACGGTGCCGCTCGGCCGGTGCTGCAGTTCGAGCCAATCGACGCAGCGGCGGTAGAGCAGGCGCCGCGGCCTGATCTCGATATAGGGGCGCGCGTAACGCGGCGGCGGCGCGTGATGCCGCGGCCGCGGCGCGGTCTGCGCCAGCGACGGAAAGGCACTGGCGACGCATAACAAAACAACAAGACCAGCGATGAACCGGCGCCGCTTTTTCGACATTCGTTCCTCGCATTACGTTGTTTCCCGGATGCGGTGCAGCGCGAAGCGGTGCACCGCTGATCCGGGATCGTCTCAAACTCAGCATTTGTAACGGTCCCGGGTCTGCAGCGCACCACTGCGCTACGCTCCGTGCTGCGCTGCGCCCGGAAAACGCGCTTATTTTAGCTGATAGGCAGGTCCAAGGCAGCCTGATCTGCGCTACATATCGAGTATGGCTAATTTCCCATCCGATCCGCTGGCTTGGCGCCCGGTCAAGGCGCCGTCGCTTGCCGAGTTCGAAGCTTTGGCCGCGGAGGTGTTTCGCCTGCTGCCGCGGCGCTTCCGCGGTCTGTGCGGCAATCTGGTCATTCAGGTCGACGATTTTCCGAGCCGCCAGGTACTGCGCGCCATGCGGGCCAGGAGCGACTTCGACCTGCTCGGCCTGTTCCAGGGCGTCGGCCTGCCGTTCCGCGCGGAGAGCGCGCCGCTGCAGATGCCCAACATGATCTGGCTTTATCGCCGGCCGATTTTGGATTACTGGGCCGAGCACGACGAAACGCTGGGCGCCATCGTCAAGCACGTGCTCATCCACGAGATCGGCCATCATTTCGGCCTGTCGGACGACGACATGCACGCCATCGAGCGCGCGGCGCATTCTTGAAGGAACGCAGTAGTCCCATGAGAATCGACGGCGCCCGTCATTGCGGCTTCATCACGATCGAAGGCGAAGCGGACGAAAAGGTGCTGATCCCAGACACGGGCTTGACCCGCGCCGGTCGAGCCGCCATGAGAAAGGCCGTTTCGCCGACTTAAGGGACCTGCCCGATGGAAAAGTTCACCACTCTCGAAGGCGTCGCGGCACCGCTGAAGATGATCAACGTCGATACCGACATGATCATTCCCAAGCAATACTTGAAGACCATCAAGCGCACCGGGCTCGGCAAGGGTCTGTTTGCCGAAAAGCGCTATCGCGACGACGGCAGCGAGAACCCGGATTTCGTGCTCAACAAGCCGGCCTACCGCAAGGCCAAGGTTTTGGTCGCCGGCGACAATTTCGGCTGCGGCTCATCGCGCGAGCACGCGCCGTGGGCGCTCATGGATTTCGGCATCAAGTGCGTGATCTCGACCTCGTTCGGCGACATTTTCTACAACAACTGCTTCAAGAACGGCGTGCTGCCGGTCAAGGTCTCGCCGGAGGATCTGGAAAAACTGTTCGACGACGCCGAACGCGGCGCCAACGCCACGCTCACGGTCGATCTCGAAAAGCAGGAAATCCGCGGTCCCGATGGCGGCATGGTCAAGTTCGACATCGACCCGCACCGCAAGAAGTGCCTGCTCGAAGGCCTCGACGACATCGGCCTGACCATGGTGATGGAGGACAAGATCGAAAGCTTCGAGCAGAAAACCAAGGCGGCGCGGCCCTGGGCGTGACGGCGCGCGCCCGGTTACGCCGCCTTAGTGTAGACCACCTCATAAAGGCAGGGCTCGATCTCCTGCACCAATTCGCCGAAGCGCGGCCATTTCTTGCGGAATTCGGCAGAATGATGCGCCGCCGCCAATTGTTCGGCGTTCTGCCATTGGATGTAGTTGACCACGTGGCTGCCGTCCTTGCTGCGATGCAGGTTCACCGAGATGAAGCCGGGCTGGCTCGACATGAAGCGGGCGCGCTCCCGCATCAGGTTCAAGACCTCGTTCTGATTGCCGGGCGTGAGCTTGACCGTCGTAATCTGGGTGCAGATGCCGACGCTGTTGCGGATTTCCGACATGACCACCTCCTTGATGCCGGTGGGACGCAAGCTTAACGCATGGCCGGGCCGCTTGTTTCGCGCGGCGCAGTCCGCGCCAGCACGCTAACAATCCGCGCCGCCAAGCATTGATGCAGGTATATGGATGAACACTTCCGCGTCATTCCGGATCGCCGCGAAGCGGCGAGTCCGGAATCCGTATCCTCTGCGCTGGGGGTTGTGGATTCCGGGCTCCTCGCTTCGCTCGGCCCCGGAATGACCGACCAAATTCGCCCATGACGCACGCGATCGCCATCTCGCATCTGTCGAAAACCTACGCATCCGGGTTCCAGGCGCTCAAGGACGTGAGCCTCGACATCCGCCACGGCGAGATTTTCGCCCTGCTCGGGCCGAACGGCGCCGGCAAGACGACGCTGATCAACGTGGTCTGCGGCATCGCCATGCCGTCGGCCGGGACGGTCACGGTCGACGGCCACGACATCGTCAAGGATTATCGCGCCGCGCGCAGCCGCATCGGGCTCGTGCCGCAGGAGCTGACGACCGATGCGTTCGAAACGCCGCCCGCCACCATGCGGCTGTCGCGCGGCCTGTTCGGCAAGCCGGCTAACCCGGCGGTGATCGAAAAAGTGCTCAAGGAGCTGTCGCTGTGGGACAAGCGCGACTCCAGGATCATGACCTTGTCGGGCGGCATGAAACGCCGCGTGCTGATCGCCAAGGCATTGGCGCATGAGCCGCAGATCCTGTTTCTCGACGAGCCGAGCGCCGGCGTCGACGTCGAGCTGCGCAAGGACATGTGGCAGCTCGTGCGCGCGCTGCGCGCCTCCGGCGTCACCATCATCCTCACCACCCATTACATCGAAGAAGCCGAGGAGATGGCCGACCGCGTCGGCGTCATCAACAAGGGCGAGCTGATCGTGGTGGAGGAAAAAGCCGAGCTGATGCGAAAACTCGGCCGCAAGCAGCTGATCCTCGAGCTGCGCGAGCGGCTCCACGCTTTGCCGGCGGCACTCGCCGGCCACGGGCTGACGCTCGCGGCTGACGGCATGCAGCTCGTCTATACCTACGATACCAAGGGCGAACGCACCGGCATCACGACCTTGCTCGACGAGGTGCGCAACGCCGGAATCCGGTTCAGGGACTTGCAGACCAGGGAAAGCTCGCTCGAAGACATTTTCGTCGGTTTGGTGAGGCAGCGCTGATGCGGCTTGAGATGAACCTTTACGGCGCGCGCGCCATCTACATGTACGAAATGGCCCGCACCGGGCGCACGCTGTTGCAGAGCATCGTGTCGCCGGTGATCTCGACGTCGCTCTACTTCGTCGTATTCGGCGCCGCCATCGGCTCGCGGATTTCGCAGATCGAGGGCGTGTCCTACGGCGCCTTCATCGTGCCCGGCCTGATCATGTTGATGCTGTTGACGCAGAGCGTGACCAACGCCTCGTTCGGCATCTATTTTCCGCGCTTCGTCGGCACCATCTACGAAATCCTCTCGGCGCCGGTGTCGGCGTTCGAGATCGTGCTCGGCTATGTCGGCGCCGCCGCCACCAAGTCGATCGTGCTCGGCCTCATCATTCTGGCGACCTCCGAGCTGTTCGTGCCGGTGCGCATCGCGCATCCGGCCTGGATGCTGCTCTTCCTGGTGCTGACCGCTTTGAGCTTCAGCCTGCTCGGCTTCATTCTCGGGCTGTGGGCCGACGGCTTCGAAAAGCTGCAGATCGTGCCGCTCTTGATCATCACGCCGCTCACCTTTCTGGGCGGCACGTTCTATTCGACCAGCGTGCTGCCGCAGCCGTGGCGGACGATTACCCTGTTCAATCCGCTGGTTTATCTGATCAGCGGCTTTCGCTGGAGCTTTTTCAATATCGCCGACGTCCATGTCGGCGTCAGCCTGGCAATGACGCTGTTGTTCTTGGCGATCTGCCTGGCCATCGTCTGGTGGTTCTTCAAGACCGGCTACCGGCTGAAGAATTAGACTCCTTGCTCCTGATGGTGATATCGTGCAGGCGGCGAAAACGTCTTCCACAACGGAGCGTGTCGGCATCGCGGTCGGCGAAAGCCTCCGCGTATCCGGCCTCCTGCAAGCGCCGCCGCGCGTCCGCGCCTGCTACGTGCTGGCCCATGGCGCCGGCGCCGGCATGGAGCATCCGTTCATGGCAGCGGTCGCGGCGGATCTGGCGCCGCGCGGCGTCGCTACCCTGCGCTATCAGTTTCCCGCCATGGAGCGCGGCACCAGACGGCCCGATCCGCCGCAGCTCGCGCAGGCAACGGTTCGCGCCGCGGTCGTGGAAGCGCAACGCCTGATGCCGGCCCTGCCGCTGTTCGCCGGCGGAAAATCGTTCGGCGGCCGCATGACCTCGCAGGCGCAAGCCGCGGTGCCGCTGCCGGGCGTGCGCGGCCTCATCTTCCTCGGCTTTCCGCTGCATCCGGCCGGGCGGCCGTCGCAGGGCCGCGCCAAGCATCTGTTCGACGTGCGCATCCCGATGCTGTTCCTGCAAGGCAGCCGCGACGCGCTCGCGGCGCTCGAGGAGTTGCGCCCGGTGTGCAAAGCGCTCGGAGCACGCGCGACGTTGAAAGTATTTGCCGATGCCGACCATTCGTTTCATGTGCCGGCACGCAGCGGCCGCGACGACGCCCAAGTGCGCAGCGAGCTATCGGATGCGCTCGCCGCCTGGATCGAAACGGTCGTGGAGCGAAGGGCGCCGTCGTCGTCGCCGCTTTTCGGGTCTCCGCGCTGACGCGACCCGCGCATACGGAAAGACGGCCAGCCGTGATAGCGTGGTGCAACGAACGACGCGGCGGGCAACGGATTTATCCAGTTCGCGCAGTTGATCGGGTCATCATTTTTCGGCCGGTCAGAGAAAGCCGTTGCGATCGACGGCGCAATGCGATCAAAGATACGATCTTAACTCTATAACGCGGCCGCGGACTCTCGCTCGTCGGCGCCGCTCAAAAAAACGCCTGAATCCCGGTCTGCGCGCGGCCGAGCACCAGGGCGTGGATGTCGTGGGTGCCTTCGTAGGTGTTGACGGTTTCCAGGTTGCAGAGCACGCGCATGACGTGAAATTCCTCGCTGATGCCGTTGCCGCCATGGATATCGCGGGCAAGCCGCGCGATCTCCAGCGCCTTGCCGCAATTGTTGCGCTTCAAAAGCGAGATCGCCGGCGGCGACGCCTTGCCGGCGTCGATCAACCGCGACAGGCGGAGCGCCGCGTGCAGGCCGAGCGCGATCTCGGTCTGCATGTCGGCGAGCTTTTTCTGCACGAGCTGATTGGCGGCGAGCGGCCGGCCGAATTGTTTGCGGTTGAGCGCGTAGTCGCGGGCGCGGTGCCAGCAGAATTCGGCCGCCCCCATGGCGCCCCAGGCGATGCCGGCGCGGGCGACGTTGAGGCAGCCGAACGGGCCGGCCAGCCCGGAAACGTTCGGCAGCAAATTGCTTTCCGGCACCACGGCGCCGTCGAGCACCACCTCGCCGGTGACCGAGGCGCGCAGCGACAGCTTGCCGTGAATTTTTGGCGTGGAAAATCCTTTGGTGCCGCGCTCGACCAAAAAACCGCGGATGCGGCCGTCGAGCTTGGCCCAGATCACCGCGACGTCGGCGACCGGCGCGTTGGTGATCCAGGTCTTGTTGCCGGTGAGCCGGAACCCGCCCGGAGCCTTTTCGGCGCGCGTCGTCATCGAGCCGGGATCGGAGCCGTGGTCGGGCTCGGTGAGGCCGAAGCAGCCGAGCAGCTCCGCCTTCGCCATCTTGGGCAGATATTTGCGGCGCTGCGCCTCGCTGCCATAGGCGTAGATCGCCTGCATGGCGAGCGACGATTGTACCGACATCGCCGAGCGGAAGCCGGAATCGACGCGCTCCAATTCGCGCGCGATCAGGCCGTAGCACACATAGTTGAGGCCGGCGCCGCCATATTCCGCCGGGATGGTCGAGCCGAGCAGGCCGAGCTCGCCCATCTCGCGCGCGATTGCCGGATCGTAACGCTCCTCGCGGTTGGCGGCGAGCACGCGCGGAAACAGCTTCTCCTGCGCGTAATCGCGCGCGGTGTCGCGCACCATGCGCTCTTCCTCGGCCAGTTCGCCCTCGAGGTCGAGCGGATCATCCCATTTGAACGCGGCGTCCTTGATGCGGGCGCTTTTCGGTGGGCGTTGCTCCGCCTTCTCGGTGGCTTGCGTCATCGCGTCTCTCCCCTGGTCACGCCGCCCAAGCTTACGGCCATTGCGGCGCCGTTGGAAACCCATACTCGGGACCGCCGCATCGCAGCGCTCGCTTTGGGATACTCGGTCATCCTTTCGCCACTCACCTGAGCGTTGTATAATCCCAATGGTGGCAAAACGCACCGCGGTCAAAAATGGCTGATCCCAATTCGACGAAGAACCTGGGCGCCAAGCGATCGCCATTCATCCAGAACGTGCTCGTCGGCGCCATCCTGTTCATGTCGTGCAGCTACATATTGGTGCTCAATCCGGCGATCTTGTCCGGCGCGAAATTTCCTGCATCGCATGTTTTCACGGCCACAGCGCTCGCTGCCGGACTCGGCTCGATCTTCATGGGCCTGCTGAGCAGATCGCCCTCGGTCGTTGCTCCCGGAATGGGATTGAACGGATTTATTGCTGGGTTTTGCGCCCTTTCAGTATTGCCCTGGCAAGGTGTCGCTGTCCTCATGTTTTGCGTCTGTGCGTTTCACTGGATATTCTTTGTTCTTCCGGGCAATCGCAAGCGTTTCCTGGAGGCAATACCTCCTCATACTATGGACATTATCACATCGTCGGTCGGCGGCATGATCCTGCGCGATGCTTTCATGGTTGGCCGGCTCATTGACGATAAAGCAAACCCACTGCAGTTCATCTCCTCGTTCGCTCCAGTCCTGAAATGGCCGATGCAAGGATCGGCGATTCTCTTCATTGTCATGACGGTGCTGGTCTTCGGCTCCTATGCGCTGTTGCGACATCAGGCCGAGCGCCTTGCCGACGAAGCTAAATTGACGGCATCCGGAACTTTCGACTTCTTGGCCGGCGTTGCGCTACTGGCGTCGGTTCCGATTTCTGCGCTGATCGCCTGGTATTGGTTGGGCTCTGGTCAGCCGTCCATGCAGATGGAACATGTGGGCATCGCA
>JASHQS010000138.1 GCA_030038995.1 Xanthobacteraceae bacterium | reverse complement strand
GCGCTAGTCAACGCAGGGGAAGTATGGTAACCGACCGCCATTGGGCTCGGGGAACCTGGAAGCCGGAGAGCGGGGCAACAACGGTCCGCCTCTGATCGGTGTCGACCCGCGGCCGTCACCGACGACGAGACGAGACTCATGCTCACTGAGTCGCGTTGAAACAAGAGGTTGGAACGATGAGTGATATTGCCGAGCGGGTGAAAAAGATCGTCGTGGAGAATTTGGGCGTCGATGCCGACAAGGTCACCGAAAACGCCAGCTTCATCGAGGATCTCGGCGCCGACAGCCTCGACACGGTCGAACTGGTCATGGCGTTCGAAGAAGAATTCAATTGCGAAATTCCCGACGATACCGCGGAGACCATTTTGACCGTCGGCGACGCCATCAAATTTCTCGAAAAGAACGCAAAAAGCTGACCTGAGAACGCGACCGATCCGCGCTTACATGAATTTCGTCTGCGCGCGTCCAATCTGCACAAGAGGCGGCGCGGAGCGCTTTGATGCGCGCCGATATCGTGCGGGGCGGCCGCAGATCGCCGAGTTTGCGCTGCGTCCCGGCGGCGCCGCAGCGCGGGAGGGCCCCTGATGCGACGCGTCGTCGTCACCGGGCTCGGCATGGTCACGCCGCTCGCCTGCGGGGTCGAGACGACCTGGAAGCGTCTGCTCGCGGCGCAAAGCGGCATCAAGCGCATCGAACGATTCGAGGTCGCCGACATTGCCAGTCAAATCGCCGGGCAAATTCCGTACGGCGACGGCAGCGGCGGCACGTTCAATCCCGACCAGTGGATGGAGCCGAAGGAGCAACGCAAGGTCGACGACTTCATCGTCTACGCGATGTGCGCCGCGACCCAGGCGCTCGACGACGCCGATTGGCACCCGCGCCGGTATGAGGATCAGATTACAAGCGGCGTGCTGATCGGCGCGGGTATCGGCGGCGTCGAGGGCATTGCCGAGACCGCGATCGTGCTGCGCGACCGCGGCCCGCGCCGGGTGTCGCCGTTCTTCATTCCCGGCAGAATCATCAATCTCGCCTCCGGTTACGTGTCGATTGCGCATGCGCTCAAGGGGCCCAACCACGCCGTCGTCACGGCATGCTCGACGGGCGCCCATGCCATCGGCGATGCCGGCCGGCTGATCGCGCTCGGCGACGCCGACGTCATGGTGGCGGGCGGCACGGAATCGCCGGTCAACCGCATCTCGCTTGCCGGTTTTGCGGCGTGCCGCGCGCTGTCCACGGGATTCAACGACGCGCCCCACCGCGCCTCGCGGCCCTACGACCGCGATCGCGACGGCTTCGTGCTGAGCGAAGGCGCCGGCGCCGTCGTGCTCGAAGACTACGAGCATGCCAAGCGCCGCGGCGCCCGTATCTACGCGGAACTGATCGGCTACGGCCTATCCGGCGACGCCTTCCACATCACCGCGCCGGCGGAAGACGGTGACGGCGCGGTGCGCTGCATGAAGGCGGCGATCCGCCGCGCCGCCATCGCCGCGGAGGACATCGACTATATCAACGCCCATGGCACCTCGACGCCGCTCGGCGATGAGATCGAGTTGAAAGCGGTCGAGCGGGTGGTCGGCAATGCCGCCGGCCGCATCGTCATGTCGTCGACCAAATCCTCGACCGGGCATCTGCTCGGCGCCGCCGGCGCCGTCGAGGCGATCTTCTGTCTGCTGGCAATCCGCGATCAGGTCGTGCCGCCGACCATCAACCTCGACAATCCATCGGTCGCCACCACGCTCGACCTGGTCCCGCACCGGGCAAAAAACCGGCCGGTCAATATCACGCTGTCGAATTCGTTCGGATTTGGCGGCACCAACGCGAGCCTCGTTTTCCGCCGCTTGGCGGACGATTAAAGGGATATCACCCTTTCGCCATATTTGCTCCGCACTGGCCTGCAATCTACAAAGCGCGCGCCCGCCCCGCCATCGTTTCGCTGGGCAGGCGCAGAAGAATGTGCGAGCATTCGTTGACGCCGGGCGGGGCCGGCCTGCTTTCTCAAATCATGCATCTCGATCAAGAGGATATGGGGCGGTGACGGATTCCACTACACCGCCGGGGAACAGCGGGCGGCCGGCGCCGCGCGGGCGCGCCGCTGCGGAGCGCCCCCTTGATCCAATCGAACTGAAATCGAGTCCCGGCGCGAAGCCGCCGGCCGGCAGCGCTGCTAACGGTGGCGCGGCGGCAGGAACGGCCGCGCCGGCGGGCCCGCGGCCATCCGGCGCCGCGTTGCTGACGCGAGCCGCCGCGGCGAAACCGGCGCCGGCGCGCGCTTCGGCCGCCGCCGCGCCGACCTCACCTGCGAGCGTCTCGCCGTCGCCCGGCAAGGCGAAGCCGCTTGCGGGCGCCGGCGAGCCCCTCTCGCCGCTATCGGAATCGCTGCGCGCGGGAATATCTGGGGCGCCCAATCCTCGCGCGGAACCAAAACGCATCAATCCGCGCAGCCCGCGCGCCGCGCTCGAGCCGGATCGCGTCGAAATACCGGCGCGCCGCTCCAAGCGCGCGCGTCATCCGCTGGTCATTGTCGGCAACGCCATCATCAGCATTTTCCTGATCCTGGCGGTGGCCGCCGGATACGTGCTCTATGTCGGCAAGCAGCGTTTCGACGCGCCCGGCCCGTTGCAGCAGGACCGCGTCGTCAACATCCCGCGCGGTGCCGGTATCCGCGACATCACCGACGTGCTGTCGCGCGAGGGCGTCATCGACCAGCCCTGGGTCTTCATCGGCGGCGTGCTCTTGCTCAAGGCGCGCGAAGGATTGAAGGCCGGCGAATATCAGTTCAAGGCGCATGCCAGCCTCAGCGACGTGGTGTCGACCATCAGCGAGGGCAGGGTGGTGGTGCACCAGATCAGCATCCCGGAGGGTTTGACTTCGGAACAGATCGTGGCGCGGTTGATGGCCGATGACGTGCTGACCGGAAACATCGATGAAATCCCGCCCGAAGGCTCGATGCTGCCGGATACCTACAGCTTCACCCGCGGCATGACCCGCGCGCAGATGATCGTACACATGCAGCGCGCCCAGCAGCAGCTGGTGAAGGAAATCTGGGAGCGCCGCTCGCCTGATCTGCCGCTGAAGACCCCCGAGCAGCTCGTCATTCTCGCTTCGCTCGTCGAGAAGGAGACCGCCAAGCCGGAAGAGCGCACGCGCATCGCCGCGGTGTTCGTCAACCGGCTCAAGCAGAAGATGCGGCTGCAGTCGGATCCAACCATCATCTACGGGCTGGTGGGCGGCAAGGGCACGCTCGGCCGGCCGATCATGAAGAGCGAGATCGATCAGCCGACCCCGTACAACACCTACCAGATCGACGGCTTGCCGCCGGGACCGATTGCCAATCCGGGGCGCGCAGCGCTCGAGGCGGCGGCGAACCCGGCGCGCACGCGCGAGCTTTATTTCGTCGCCGACGGCAGCGGCGGCCACGTCTTTGCCGAAACCTACGAGCAGCACCAGAAGAACGTGCTGCGGCTGCGCCAGCTGCAGGCCGGGCAGAACGGTCAGACAGAGCCGGTCTTCAGCCCCGCGGGGTCGCAGGTCGCCGTGCCCGCGCAAGCCGCGGCCGCGCCGGCGCCGCCGCCAGCTCCGGCCCCATCGCACGCGCCGCGCCGCAAACCCCGCCACCGCACCCAATCGGCGGAATGATCGGCTTGTGACCGAGCAAGCGCGTCGTTAAGTTCGGCGCGCATTTTTCATCGATTCACGGCCGGAGGCCGCATTCCATGGCGCTGTCGAGCATGACGGGATTTGCTCGCAGCCACGGCGTCTGCGGTTCCTATGCCTGGGCCTGGGAAATCAAATCGGTCAACGGCAAAGGCCTCGATCTGCGGCTGCGCCTGCCGCCCGGCTGGGACGCGATCGAACCGGCGTTGCGCGGCAACGCCAGCGAAGCGCTGGCGCGCGGCTCGATCCAAGCCGGACTGACCGTGGAGCGGACCGGCGCCACCGTTGCGGTGCGCGTCAACACCGCGGTGCTCGATGCGGTTCTGATCGCGGCGCGCGACGTGGCGCGGCGCATCGAGACCTCGCCGCCGACCATTGACGGCCTGCTCGGCCTCAAGGGCGTCATCGAACTCGGCGAAGCCGAGGAGGATGCAGAGGAGCGGCGCCAAGCCGAGGCAGCGGTCGCCGCGGGCTTCGCCGAGGCCGTTGCCGCGCTCGCCGGCATGCGCCGTCACGAGGGCGGCGCGCTGGCCCGCGTCCTGGCGCTGCGGCTCAACGAGATCGCCGCTCTGGTCGAGCGCGCCGAGCTTGCGCCCGGCCGCCGGCCCGAGGCGATCCGCGCCCGGCTCGCCGAGCAGGTGGCGATGCTGCTCTCTCAGTCCGACCGTTTCGATCCGGACCGGCTGCATCAGGAAGCCATTCTGATCGCCAGCAGAGCCGACGTGCGCGAGGAGCTCGATCGGCTTGCCGCGCACGTCGCCCAGGCGCAGCAGCTCATCGCGCAGGGCGGTCCGATCGGCCGGCGGCTCGACTTCCTCGCCCAGGAGCTCAACCGCGAGGCCAACACGCTGTGCGCCAAGGCGGGCGACGTCGAGCTCACCAATGTCGGGCTTGCGCTCAAGGCCGCGGTCGAGCAATTCCGCGAGCAGGTGCAGAACGTGGAATAGGTCATGGCGCGCGCCGCCCGGCATCGGACCAATAAAAGCAAGCAAGGCGCGATCGCGCGCCGCGGTTTGATGTTCGTGCTGTCGTCGCCGTCCGGTGCCGGCAAGACGACGCTGTCGCGTCTTCTGCTGCGCGGCGACCGCAACGTCGAGCTTTCGATCTCGGTGACGACACGGCCGCAGCGGAAAAGCGAAGTTGACGGACGCGATTATCATTTCATCGACCGCGGCCGCTTCGATGCCATGGTCGAGTCGGGCGAGCTGTTGGAATGGGCGGAAGTGTTCGGCCATCGCTACGGCACGCCGCGCCGGCCGGTTATCGCGGCGTTGCGCGCCGGCCGCGACGTGCTGTTCGACATCGATTGGCAAGGCACCCAGCAGCTGCGCGAAAAGGCGCGCGACGATCTGGTCAGCGTCTTCATCCTGCCGCCGAGCGTGCGCGAGCTGGAGCGGCGGCTTAAGACCCGCGCGCAGGACAGCCGCGGCGTCATCGGCGAGCGCATGGGGAAAGCTGCCGGCGAGATGAGCCATTGGCCGGAATACGATTACGTCATCGTCAACAACGACAAAAACCTGGCCTTTGCCGAAGCGCGCGCCATTCTCGCCGCCGAGCGGCTCAAGCGCGAGCGGCAGATCGGCTTATCCGCCTTCGTGCGCAGCCTGCAGGCGAAGCTTTAGCGGCTGTAAGACAATCGCGGTCCCTGCGCGCTGGAAGCTCGCAAGATCGTACGAGGTGGCAACGCCTCGCCAAGTTGCGCCGCCGACAGCTTCAGACATGGAAAGTGGAGCAGTCCCGTCAACTGACCTTGTGGAGCCGAATGACGAATCGGGCCGCGCGGTAGAGGGGGCCCCCGGTATTCCCTCTTGAACGACTGTGGGTAGCCCAAACGCCTAGCTACTAGACGACCGCTTCCAAAATTCGAATCATAAGGGACCGCCCGAAAATGCCGTAGTCTCGCGTACTGAGGCCAACACCCAATTGATCGGTTTCATGGATTCGCTCGACTAGTGCAGAAAAGACACAACTTCCGGATTTTTTGATGGAACTTGATGGTTTCACTATATCACATTGGAATCATTATATATTTTTTAAGGCATTGCTGGAACGAATGCATTGTAGGCGAATTATCGGGGAGAAAAGCCTTGAAAAAAGGCCGAAAGTCCGTAAAGAAAGGAGCGCGCCCGCGCCGGGCGCGTTTTCCCCTGAGGGAGTTCACTGTGAGCGGCACCGAAGAAGAGGCGCGCGCCGACTTCCGGCAGGCTAAGCTTTTGATGCAGGCTGGGATCAACTCATCTCTCGCTGGAGAGGACGACGACGCGCTTATGCTTTTTGTCGCAGCTCAACGGCGCTTCACTAAGCTGAAGCAAACCCTTGATGCCGGGATTGCTGGCGCATGGATTCACGGTCTCAAGAAGCACCAGCACACGCCCGCCTAGGCGGCTTGGTTCAACCCTAAACTTCTACTTGCAAGACTGCCGGGCTCTAAACTATTAGAGCAGTCCGCTCTTTTTTGGCGGGCCGGGTGGGGCAGGGATGAAGGTCGCTGTAAAGCGCATCCATTTCGATGCGGCGCGGGAGCTTGTGTTCGCGGCGGTACAGCTGACCGAGCCGGCTCTTCGGCCGGTAACTGCTACGCGCACCTACGAATGGGATCCGGAACGTCGTTTTTCTCAAATAGATGCGGCGCGCGGGGTTCTCCGCAGCTTATTCAGCGGTCAGGCTGGCAAAAAACCTGATGTGGTGGCGTTTGCGGAATATAGTTTGCCTCCTGAAGCTCACGAGGCAATTCCATTTCAAGACTTGGCACGAGAGCACCGGTGCATCATCATCGCTGGCTCGTACTTCGACGCAAGAAAACAAGGCGATTTTTTCCGAAACAATATTTGTTACATCTATTTGCCTGATGAAGAGGAACCCCTCGCCATATGCAAATTTAGTCCGGCGACGGCAGAAGAAGCATTTATGCTTTCTTCTGATAAAATTCCAAATATAGCTCGCTTGATTTGGGAGCCTCCGGGGAGAGATGAGCCCGTAAGCATTAACGTATTTCTCTGTCGCGACTATCTCATCCCTTTTAAGGAACGCCCGAACACCTCGGGAGAGATACCAGAAGACAAGGCCGAACGCGTCTCATTGCTGGATTGGGAGCGTGAGGGCATCAACATTATCCTTATGTATAACGACGAGCCTGCCCTTTTTGAAAGCGCTGCCGGCTTTGATATCCGCAGAACGCACGGTAAGCGCAAACTCGTTTTGCTCGTTAATTCGGCTAATAATGATGGAAAATTAGCAACAGCACTAATTGGAGCGACGACGAGCAAGAAAAGAGAGCGCGATATAGCCGCTAAGATGCCTTCTGCAATGCAAGGTGTCTTAGCCATCGAGACATTGTTGTGGGAGGTCATGTCGCGGAAGGATGATCCTGATACTCAACTGATCTTTCCAATCAAACATTGGGACTGCTACAAACTATCGGCAGATGGAGAGTTTCACCTTGCAAAATTCCATCAGGAGCTGCCAGCACCGCGAACCCGTTGCATTTTCCATCCGGCCTTTCTCGCTGCAATGCAGAAATACATTGTCTTTGAATTTTTCGTCGCGCGGTCAACTCAGAAAATCGAGAAAGCCTTTACCGACGGAAAGATCGATTTTGTGACGGCAGGTCACGTCCGTGGCATCGAAGATATCGTAATTCGGCGTTATGTAGAAGGCCACAGTCTAACGGGGGGTAGGCCGGGAACTATTCCAAGTCTCTCAAAGGCGCCGTCGCTGCCTTATTCGCGCCTTCTCACGGATGAATTTGATGAAGCTTTCGATACGGATCCTCAGGCCCCTTTCCTCAGGCTCTTGATCGACCCCAGGGAAATAAGAAAGTTTCGCGGCGCCCGTGTAGACGAATTGAGCGAAAGACAGTGGATTGGCCTTTTGAATGACATAACGGTTGCGGCTCACGGGCGAGAGGCGCTTGAGGAGATAATTAGGCTGGCAACTGATATTCCTTTGGGTGAAAGTATTCCGGAAAAATTTCGCTCCGTTTTCTCATTAGGAACCGAATACGTCCTCCCCTTCGGTCGCAATAGTCAGATTAGGGACACGTATTTGTTAATTTCCGTCGAAAATGCGGATGGGAGCCCGTCAAAGACGCGGTTTCGCGATTTCCTCAACGCAAATCTGATGGACGATGCCCGCGTAAGCGACATTTACGAGTGTGGACTAATAAACGTCAATCCGGAGATACGGCGCAATCCATTTCAGTTCTTATTGAGATTGCGCTGCTCGGTATTTGATGCGGATGACATCCTTAGTCTCATGCAGTCGTGGGCAAATCGAGCTGGAGTGCGTGTGGGGACACGAAGCTACGACGTTTGGAAGTCAATAAAGCACTCGGCTACACGGGGTATTGTCGAATCCACTATCACGCAGGAGGAAGGTGCGCTACAGAAGGCTCTGTTTACGATCGATCCTGACTTTGCATTTCAAACACGCGAAATGCAGGAAAAATTTGCGGAGGCAATAAGCAGCCACACCCGGCTGATAAAGAAGATTCGGTCGGCCAAAGCCTGGAACGGCATAATCATCGATCTAAATAAGTTCTTGCATTATGTATGTGTATACAATTGCGTGAATGCCCCCACAAAAAAGGAGCAGTATAGGGAATCAGCGGCAGGGCATTGGAACCAGCTTTACAAGTTTCCGGAGAGCGCATCGAGGCTTTTGCTGATCGACGTACTTAAGCTGCCGAAGGACACAAAACGCGACGATATATTGCGTAAATTGATGGAGGCCGATGCGGAGTATTTTAAGAAATCGCCACAAGCCAAGGACGCAGGTTTTTTGAAATGGTTTGCCGACTTGTATGATGAGGTGAGCGGCGAAAAAAGTGCTTTGTCAAAGATGACACGGAGGGTTCTGCAATTGGTATCTGGACTTCGGAATTTGGCGGTACATGGTGGTGTCGGTGATGATCTTGATGCCTCAATTACCATTGGTGGTTACGATTGGCAGAGCCAATTCGAGACGCTCGACGAAAAGGTTGAAGGGATGTGCCAGCTAATTGTAAAGTTTGCTTCCGAGCTACATCGCAAGGGATTGGAGACGTAACCCGGGCTTGCGACGGGTCGCTTATCGCTCAGAAACCGTCAGCACCGTCCGTCCGACGACCCTGCCGGCGCGCAGATCGTCGAGCGCGGCTTGCGCTTCGTTGAGCGGCCGCTCGCGGGTCGGAATCGGAGCGATGTGGCCGGCGCGGGCGAGGTCGAGCAGTTCGCGCGCCTCGGCGAGCGTTCCGGTCAGCGTTCCCTCGATGGTGATGGCCTTGATGGCGAACATCGCCGCGGCCATCGAAAACGTGCCGCCGAGCAGTCCGCTCACCACGACCTTGCCGCCGCGCGCCAGCACGCCGGTAGCGAATTGCAGCGATTTGTCCGAACCGACGAAATCGCACACGGCGAACACTCCGCCGGTGGCCGCCGTGATTGTCCGGCGAGCCTGCGGGTCGGCGGGGTCGTAGGCCGCCGCCGCTCCGGCGGCGAGCGCCGCGCTGCGCTTGTCGGCATCGATGTCGGCAACGAGCGGCGGCTGCTGGAACAGCGCGCGCGCGATCGCAAGGCCCATCATGCCGACGCCGCCCAGCCCGACGAGCAGCACCGGACCATCAGCGGCGCGGCCGGCGAGCCGCTTGAGCGCCGAATAGGCGGTCAGTCCCGAGCACATCAGGGGAGCGGCAAAATTCGGCGACAGCGGCGCGTAGTCGAGCAGATAACGCGGATGCGGAAGCAAGACGTGGGTGGCGAAGCCGCCGTCGGTGCTGATCCCGAGATGATGGTGCGCGGAGCACATGTTCTCCTCGCCGCGCCGGCAAAGCGCACACTTGCCGCAGCCGATCCAGGGATAGACGGCGACACGCCGACCGACGGCCGCGTCGGAGGCCGTCTCGCCGGCGGCCGCGATCACGCCGGCGATCTCGTGGCCGAGCGTGAACGGCAAGGGCCGATCCTTGGTGATGTCGAGGCGCCGGTCGCCGCCCAGCGCAAAGTAGCCGTCCTGCAGATGCAAGTCGGAATGGCAGACGCCGCAACGCTCGACCCGCAGCAAAACCTCGCTGCCGCGCGGTTTTGGGCAGCCGATCACGGTTTCGCGAAGCGGCTGTCCATAGGCGATCAGCGACTGGCGGTGCATTGCGGTCATGACGGCTGCCTTGTGCCCATCCTCGGCGCCATCATGCCCGACTCATTGGCCCGCTGCCAGCGCGCGCGCCAACGCCACATAATCGCTGACCGAAAGATCCTCGGCCCGCGCGGTCGGATCCAGTGCCGCAGCCGCCAGCAACGCGGCCACATCCGTGCCGAGCGAGCGCAAGCTCTGCCGCAGCATCTTGCGGCGCTGGCCGAACGCCGCCTGGGTCGCGCGCTCGAGCCATTGGCGATCGCACGGCAGCGGCAGCCGGCGCGGCACGAGGCGAACGACCGAGGATGTTACCTTGGGCGGCGGCACCAAGGCCGAGGCGTTGACGTCGAACAGGATCTGCGTCTCGCAGCGCCATTGCGCCAGTACCGACAATCGGCCGTAGCTTTTCGAATGCGGCTCGGCAACGATGCGCTCGGCGACTTCGCGCTGAAACATCAGCACTGCGGCGTCGTACCAGGGCGGCCAGGGCTCGGCGCTGAGCCAGAACACGAGCAGCGCCGTGGCGATATTGTAAGGCAGGTTGGCGACGATCCGGGCGGCCCCGTGCAGCATCGGACGCGGATCGTAGCCGAGCGCGTCCGCCGCCACGATGTCGAGACGGCCGGGATAATGCGCGGCGATCTCGCGCAAAGCCGCCATGGCCCGCTCGTCGCGCTCGACCGCGACCACGCGGGCAGCCTTGAGCGCGAGCAGCGCGCGGGTCAGGCCGCCGGGTCCGGGGCCGACTTCGAATACCGTCACGCCGTCGAGCGGACCTGCCGCGCGCGCGATGCGGCCGGCGAGATTGAGATCGAACAAAAAATTCTGGCCGAGCGATTTTTTCGGCGCGATGCCGTGGCGCCGCACGACCTCGCGCAGCGGCGGCAGGCCGTCCGCGGCTGCGGGCCCGGCCGACGCGCCGCTCATGACGCGGTTTGCAGCGCCGCGCTGTCGGCTGCCGCGAGCCGCGCCGCAAGCCGCAACGCGGCGATGAGGCTCTTGGGATCGGCTTTGCCGGTGCCGGCAATGTCGAACGCGGTGCCGTGGTCGGGCGACGTGCGCACGAACGGCAATCCGAGCGTAACGTTGACGGCGTGATCGAAGGCGAGCGTCTTGATCGGGATCAGCGCCTGATCGTGATACATGCACAGTGCCGCATCGTAGGTGGCGCGCGCGCCCTCATGAAACAGCGTATCGGCCGGCAGCGGACCTCTGGCGTCGATGCCCTCGGCGGCGAGTTGGGCGACCGCCGGCGCGACGATGACGCGGTCCTCTTCGCCGAGGCTGCCTTGTTCGCCGGCATGCGGGTTCAGCCCCGCGATCGCAAGGCGGGGCCGCGCAATGCGAAACCGCGTGCGCAGGTCGCGCGCCACGATGCGTCCGGTGTCGGCGATGAGTTCGGCCGATAGCTCGCCGAAGATCTCACGCAACGGCAGATGAATGGTCACCGGCACCACCGCGAGTTCCGGCGCCCATAGCAGCATGACCGGCCGCAGCACTTTGCCGGTCGCCTCCTGCACGAGCTTGGCCAGAAATTCGGTATGACCCGGCTCGGCAAAGCCCGACTTGTAGAGCACGTTTTTCGCGATCGGATTGGTCACGACGGCCGCCGCATGGCCGGCGAGCACGTCGGCGACGGCGCGGCGGATCGAGGCAATGGCGGTGGGCGCGCTCGATTGGTCCGGCCGGCCCGGCGCGGCACTCGCCTTGACCTCGACGGCGACGACCGGCAGCGCGGCCGAGAACGTCTTGGCCGCGGTGCCCGGCATGGCCTGCGCGATCGGAATCTCGAGGCCGAGCGCAGCGGCGCGGCGGCGCAGAAAGGCGTCATCGCCGACCACATAGAAGGCGGGGATATCGTGTTCGGCGCGGCGCTGCCAGACGGCGAGCGCAAGGTCGGGCCCGATCCCGGCAGGCTCGCCGAGCGTCAATGCCAGCGGTTGCACGATCTTGCTTCGATCCGCTCGTTGCCGGCTACTTGTATTCGATCATCGCCTCGCGCCGCAACTGCTGCAAGTAGCTCTTGGCTTTGGCGCTGAATTTCTTCTCGAAAATCTCGTCGCGAACCTGCTTCTTGCCGGGCGTGTCGTTCTTGGTCTGGCGCTTGCCGCAGACCGCGAACATCTGCACGCCCTCGGCGGTCGTCTCCGGCGGCGTCAGGTGGCCGACCTCGGTGCCGTCCAGGATGGCGCGCGACTGGTCCGGCAGGTCGGCGGAGAATTTGACGACTTGATCGCGCACCGCCACCTCGCTGAGCGCGCGGGCAAACGGAATGCCGGCGGCGCAGTTCTCAAACCGGGCGCGCAGCGCATCGGCGTCGCGCTTGCGCGCCTCATAGGCGGACGGCGGCGAGCCGGTCGGCACGATGAGGATGATCGGCCGCATGGTGTACTCGTAGCCGACGTCCTTTTTTTCATCGGCCGGATGCAATTGCAATTCGGCTTCGACATCGCTGTCGGGAATTTCCAGGCTGGCTTTGAAGCGGCCGCGGATCAGCGCGTTCCAGGCCAGCTGGGCGCGCAGCCGGTTCTTCAGCGCTGCCTCGCTCGATCCGGCGTGAACGAGAATTTCAGTCAGCTTCTTGGTGTCGAGGCCCATGTGATCGGCAACGTTGGCATAGGCCTGCTCGACATCGGCGTCCGGAACGTCGATGCTGTATTGCTTGGCCTCGCGTATTTCGAGCATCTCGTCGATCAACATGTTGAGCGCGGCTTGGCGGTCGGGCGGCTTCTGCGTGCCCAATTGCTCGAGCTTCATGCGTTGCGCGATGTCGAGCTCGGTGATCGGCATGCCGTTGACGAGCGCGACCACTTCCTGGGACCGCGCCGCCGAAGCGGCGCCCGCCGTCAGCGCTGCGACCAGCGCCGCCGTCGCCAGCGGCCGCCCGCAGGCGGCTATGCTGCTCAGCCACATCGTTTGCTCGTTCTCCCTCGGCGGACGGTCCGCTCGATCGCCAAAATCCGGCTTTGAGCCGGCGAGATCAATGCCTCGCGCTCGCGGCAAAATTTAGGACAAAGCCCAAGCAAACGTTAATGCGGCGGCGCGCCAGGGCATGACCGTGCCGCACCGGCGTCCTTGGCGCCGATCAAGAGCCGCCGCCGGCTAGCCGTCCTCCAGATAGAGCAGCGCGACGAAGCCGGTGAGGCCGCCGACCAGCACCGGTATCCAGGCGGCGGCGACCGGCGGCAACAGCTCCGACTTGCTCATGTCCTCGGTGATTTTCTGCAGCACGAAGATCAGAAATCCGGCGCAAATGCCGCTGAGCACCATCTTCTGCACGCCGCCGAAGCGAAAGAAGCGCAGGCTCACGGCGGCAGCCAACAACACCATGGCGCAAAGCAGGAACGGGCGCGCCAAAAGCTCGTTGTATTGCAGCCGATAGCCGGCGGCGGCAAGCCCGGCGCGGTCGGCCATCTCGATGTAGCTCGGCAGTTGCCAGAACGGCACCGTTTCCGGCGTCGCGAAGCTTTCCCGCACCTGCTCGAGGGTGAGATTGGTGTTGAGCCGATAGGCCTGCTCGATGGCCGGCGGTTGGCCGGGGGAGTAGATCCTGGCGTCGTCAAGCCGCCAATAGCCGTGCTCGAGCTCGGCGCTTCGCGCTTCGATGCGGTCGCGGAAACCGCCGTTCTCGTCGAGGGTGTAGACGGTGACGCCGCCGAGATTGGAGCCTTGCTCGCGGCTCGACTTGGCGTTGATGATTGCCGCGCCGTCGGCGCTCTTTTGCCGCACCCAGAAGCCGCTCGTGCTCTCCTGCAGGGCGGACAGCGTTTCGCCGAGCATGCCGGCCTCGATGCGCTTGGAGCGCTCGTGCAACGAGGCGGCGAGCGGATTGTAGGCGAGCGTGGCGACGGTGCCGAGCAGGAACGCCACGACGAGCGCCGGCGCGACGAACTGCCAGGCGGAAACGCCGGCCGCGCGCGCGACCACGAGTTCCAGGCGCCGCGACAGCGTCAAGTAGCACGACATCGCGCCGACCAGCACTGCGAACGGCATGATCTGTTCGGTCAACTGCGGGATGCGATACATGGAGATTTGCGCCAGAAGCCAAGCCGTGGCCTTCGGCCATTCGGCACCGCGCCGCATCAATTCGAAATAGTCGACGACGCCGGCAAGCACGACCACGCCCGCAAAGGTGCTGGTTACCGAGCCGAGGAACCGCAGGCCGAAATAGCGCGAGAGGGTGCCGGTCAGCATGACGCCGATCCTCAGCTGGCGCCAGCGCGCGTCAGGCGCTCACTGACCGCATCGGCGATCCTGTTCACGAATTTGGCGTGCTGCACCGCCTTGCCGCGCGAGATCTGCCACAGTCCGACGCCGATTGCCACGGCCAGCGCCACGAATTGCAGGCTGAGCATGGCCGGCGCCTTCACGCCGGCTACCACGCTGAGGAAACCCGTCAGCCGCAGCACGGTCGCCGCGCCGATCAGGCCGATCATGGCCAAAGTCCGGTTCTGCCGCGTGGTCTGCGGCGGGCCGAGAAACATGTAGGTCAGGATTGCCAGCGCCAGCGGATAGAGCGGCGTCGCCAGGCGATCGTACATCTCCGATCGATATTGATCGGATTGCGTGGCGTAGAGCGGATCGCCGGGCTGCGGCCAGATCAGTTCCCAGATGTATTTTTCCCGCACCGTGTAGACCGGATTCTGCGGCCCGGCGCCGATGAATTTCGACAAGTCGAAGGCATAGCGGTCGAATGTCACGATGCGCGGATCGGTTTGTCCTGCTTCGAGCCGCTGAATGCTGCCGTGTTCGAGCACCAGGAACGAGCGGTTGTTCTTCTTTACGATCTCGCCTTGCTCGGCGAGATAGGTGGAGTGCTCGTTGGGATCGCTGCGGTCGTCGACGAAAATGCCGACCAGGAGCCCGTTTGGCCGGCGGTCGGCGATGTGGAAGGTGAGATTGCCGCTGACGCTGGTGAAGCGGCCGGGCTGCACGATATTGGCGAGAATGTCGGCGCGCACCTGCGACGACCAGTCCCGCAACTCGCGCAAGGCGCGCGGCGAGACGTAGGCGGCTATGACTGCGCACAACAGCGAGACCAGGGCGGCGGCGGCCAACAACGGCAGCAGCAATCGCCACGGCGACAGGCCGGCCGCGTTCATGACGATCAGCTCGGAATCCTGGCCGAGCCGGGCCAGCACGTGCGCCGCCGCCAGCATCAGCGCGATCGGCGCGATGATCATGACCAGAAGCGGCACGATCATTCCGGTGATGCCGATGAAAACGAACAGTGTCTGCCGCTCGCTGGTAATCAGGTCGAAATCGCGCATCGCCTGGGTGAACCAGATCACGACGGTGAGGCTGATCAGCGTGATCAGGAACGCCGCCATGGTAATGCGAAAGATGTAGCGGCCGATCGATCCCACCACCCCCTCCTTCCCCGAACAGTCCGCCCTGGTCGCGGCTTCGCCGCGCGCGGCGCGGCGTGGCCTGCAGCGATGCTGATGGGCTCATGCTTTCACAAAATGGCCTCGCCAAGGCAATCGCGCCGCCACAATCGTCCACGTGCGCGCTGCGCAGCGCAATGTGAAATCGCGGGTAACCAGCCGCGAAAGCCGCTTTGCAGGACCCCGCCATTCGGTTCATATAGGCCGGCGAGCCGCGCTGAGCGGCTGAATGAAGGACTTAAAATGCCCGACGCGCTCAAGATCGGCGTTGTTCCCTTTGCGCGGTTGCGCGGGGTTCTTGTTGCGTTCTGCGCGGAAAATTTGAAATTCGGTCCGGCGACTAAAACGGCGCTTTCGGGGGTCGAGGCTCAGCTGCGCCGCGCCGCCGCCGCCGACCACTTCACCGGCAAAAACCGCTCGATCCTCAACATTGCGGCGCCGTCCGGCCTTGATATGCCGCGCCTCATCGTGATCGGGACCGGCAAGGAAAGGGAGTTGAAGCCGCGCGGCATCGTCCGGCTTGGCGGCCTTGCCATGGGCAAGCTGCCGCCCCGCGCGAGCGAAGCCACCATCATTGCCGAATTCAGTTCGGGGGCGCTCAAGCCGGACCAGGTCGCCGATCTGGCGTTAGGCGTTCGGCTGCGGGCCTATTCGTTCGACCGCTACAAGACCAAGCGCAAGGAGGGCGATGAGCGTGCCGAAAAAGTCGAGGTGGATTTAGCCTGCGCCAACTCGGCCGCAGCAGGCAAAGCCTGGGCCCGTGTCAACGCGACTGCCGAAGGCGTCGTGCTTGCCCGCGACCTGATCAACGAGCCGGCGAACGTGCTTTACCCGGTGGAATTTGCCCGCCGCGCTTCGGCGCTGTCGCGACTAGGCGTTTCTGTTGAAGTGCTTGACGTGCCGGCGATGAAAAAACTCGGCATGGGCGCGGTGCTCGGCGTCGGCCAGGGCTCGGCGCACGATTCGCGGCTTGTGATCATGCGCTGGAACGGCGGCAAGCGCGGCGTTGATCCGCTGGCGTTCATCGGCAAAGGCGTTTGCTTCGACACCGGCGGCATCTCGATCAAGTCGGCGACGAACATGGAGGACATGAAAGGCGACATGGCCGGAGCGGCTTGCGTGGTCGGCCTGATGCACGCGCTCGCCGCGCGGAAGGCCAAGGTCAACGCGGTCGGAGCCATTGGGCTCGTGGAAAACATGCCCGACGGCAAGGCGCAGCGGCCGGGCGACATCGTCAAGACCATGTCCGGGCAGACGATCGAGATCATCAACACCGATGCGGAAGGCCGGCTGGTGCTCGCCGACGTGCTGCATTACGTGAAGGAGCGATTCAAGCCGAAATTCATGATCAATCTGGCGACGCTCACCGGCGCCATCATCATCGCGCTCGGGCAGGAATATGCCGGCCTGTTTGCCAATGACGACAAGCTCGTCGAGCGGCTGAGCAAAGCCGGCGAGGCGACCGGCGAACGGGTCTGGCGCATGCCGCTCGGGCGCGAATACGACAAGATGATCGATTCGAAGTTCGCCGACATGAAAAATACCGGCGGCCGCGCCGCCGGCTCGATCACCGCGGCGCAGTTGCTGCAGCGCTTCGTTGGCAAGACGCCGTGGGCGCATCTCGACATCGCCGGCACCGCGCTCGGCTCGCCGCAGACCGACATCAACCAGAGCTGGAGTTCCGGTTGGGGGGTGCGGCTGCTCGATCGCCTCGTCGAGGACTATTACGAGCGATAGGGCGACGACCTGCCGATGACCGAAATCCTGTTCTACCAGCTCAACGGCCAGCGCCTCGAGCAGGTGCTGCCGGCGCTCTTGCAAAAGTCGCTGGAACGCGGCTGGCGCGTCGTGGTGCAGGCCGCCTCGGAGGAGCGGATCGAGGCGCTCGATGCGCATTTGTGGACTTGGCGCGACGACGCCTTTCTGCCGCACGGCACCTGGCGCGAGCCGGACGCCGGCGCGCAGCCCGTTATTCTCACCGTCAACGGGGAAAATCCCAATGGCGCCGCGGTCCGGTTCCTTGTCGAAGGCGCCGAAGTGCCCGCAGACATGACCGCCTATCAGCGGCTGGTATTGCTGTTCGATGGCGATGATCCGGACGCCGTAGCGGCCGCGCGCGAGCGCTGGGCCAAGGCCAAGAATGACGGATTTGAGGTCACCTATTGGCAGACCGACGAAAACGGTCGCTGGCAGCGCCAAGCATAACGGCATTGTATTTGCGTTCTAGGCTAAAAAGATCAAATAACATATTGATTAAGCTAGTTAAATATCGCCATTGAAATTCGCATTAAGAGCCGCTCGCAAAGGCGTTTTCGCCGCATTATATTTTTGCTCGGTTATCAGTTTGGGTGCTATAGTTTGGTTATGAACAAACATTCAGCGACCACAAAGCGGCCGGCAAAGCCCAGCCGCAACAGGGAAGTAGGCAAGGCGTCAGCGCGCAAGCCGGCACTGCGCCAGGCGGCGCGAAAGCCTGTGCAGTCCAACGGCCTACCGATTGCCGCATTGGCCGGTCCCCAGCGCGCAGCGAATCAGATCAGCGCCGCGCCCGCGCCGGTTTCTGCATCGGGCCTGCAAACGCACAAGTTCCGCGTCGGACAGACGGTGTTCTACACGTCGAGCCCGATCACCCGTCCCGGCGCCAGCGGCAGCTATAAGGTGGTTCGACTGCTGCCGTCCGACGGCGACGATTACCAGTACCGGATCAAGAATCCGGGCGAAGCCTTCGAGCGCGTGGCCAAGGAAAGCCAGCTCGAACTCGAAATCTGATCACGGGTGGCATTGGCAAAGCCAAGGCGCCAGATCGTGGCAACACGATTTGAGCGCGGTTTGGCCGCGCGCCGGGCCTTGCGCGTTGCGCTGGTCTTGGCGCGCCGGCTGAGCCATACTTTCGCCTGCGTTGCACTCTTGTCACGCCGTGTCGCTTTGGTCAGTGCTGGTGCGTTGAATGCCTCGCGTCGATTCCGCGATCTGGGCTTGGGCGACGCCGCTATGGATCGCGGCAGGTTCGGCTGCAGCGCTGGCGTTCGGCCGGGCGCGCAATGGCGCGCAGGCCGCATTTGCACGCGTGCTTCTTGTCGTCGTCAGCGCCGGCCTTTGCGGCGTGCTCGCCTGGGCGCTTTTGCAAAACGGTGAAGCGCGCGAGCGTGCCGCCGAACGGCGGGCGCTCGAGGCCCGCGCCGCGCAGTTGACTGCGCAAGTGCTGAGGCCGGGATCGCCGCTTCCCTGCCTCGACACCGTCATCGGGGAAACGATCGAGGCGGCGTGCACGAAGGCGCTATTTGCCTCGCCGGCGAGCCTCGCCGGCGCAATCTCCTATGTGGCCGCCCAGTTTGCCCTGTTGTCGGACCTGACCGATTACGCCGATCGCGGCGGCAAGGATATCGGCAACACGCTCGGGCCGCTCCGCCGCGCGCTCGAAGCCGACCCGTTCGGTATCCTGGCTCACGTGCTGGCGACGCGCGACGGCTGTACCGCGGATAAATGCCCGCCGCTGCGGCTCCTGCACGATGCCAGTCATGTGCGAACCAACCTGATCGCGCAGACGCTCGATCGCTACCTCGATCAATACCGCGAAGCGTGGTCCAAGTTGCCGGAAGGCGCCGTCGCCGAATTGCCCGCAGCCCAGCCGGCGGGCGCGATCGAACCCAACGCGCCGGGCAAGCGCAAGGTCACGGTCAACATCGATTTTCCCAGCGCCGACTCGATCCCGCCGATCAGCATCATGAATCCCGAGCCGAATGGGCCGGCCGAATCGCGCAAGCGTCCGGAAAAGCCGGCCCCCCATGACGTGCGCCAGCCCGGCGCGGCCGGCCATGAAGCAGCCAATCCGGATCCGGTCTGGACCCCCGCGCCGGCGCAGACGCATTGACGCGCGCGGGGCTTGCGCCCCATTGCGCCGGCCAGATGGGCCGTTACTGATGAGGCGTCATGTTCGGCTCGGTCCTCATCGCCAATCGCGGCGAAATCGCTTGCCGCATCGCCCGCACTGCCAAGCGCCTCGGCATGCGCACCATCGCGGTCTATTCCGCGGCCGACGCCGACGCGCTGCATGTGCGCGTCTGCGACGAAGCCTGCGCGATCGGACCCGCCGAGGCGCGCGCGAGCTATCTGTCGATCGAACGGCTGATCGAAGCCGCACGCTGCACGCGCGCCGAGTGCATCCATCCCGGCTATGGCTTCTTGTCCGAGAATGCCGATTTTGCCGAAGCGTGCGCGCGAGCGGGCACGGTGTTCGTCGGGCCGCCGGCGGCGGCGATCCGTGCCATGGGCCTCAAGGACCGCGCCAAGGCACTGATGGCGGCGGCCGGCGTGCCGGTCGTGCCCGGCTATCACGGCGAGCGGCAGGAGCCGAAATTCCTCAAGGAGAAGGCCTACGAGATCGGCTATCCGGTGTTGATCAAGCCGGCGGCGGGCGGCGGCGGGCGCGGGCTGCGCCGGGTCGAGCGCCACGCCGAGTTCGACGCGGCGCTCGAAGCGGCGATCCGCGAGTGCGCGGCCGCGTTCGGCGTAAGCCGCGTGCTGGTCGAGAAATACGTCGCCGCGCCGCGACATATCGAAATCCAGATTTTCGCCGACCGCCACGGCAGCGTCATCCATCTCGGCGAGCGCGATTGCTCGCTGCAGCGCCGCCACCAAAAGATCGTCGAAGAGGCGCCGGCGCCGGGCATGACGGCGGAGCTGCGCGCGCAAATGGGCGCAGCCGCAGTCGAGGCGGCGCGCGCGGTCGGCTATAGCGGCGCCGGCACCGTCGAGTTCGTCGCCGACGGCACGGCGGGGCTGCGCCCCGATGCGTTCTGGTTCATCGAGATGAACACGCGGCTGCAGGTGGAGCATCCGGTGACGGAGGCGGTCACTGGGCTCGATCTCGTCGAATGGCAATTCCGCGTCGCCGCGGGCGAGCGGCTGCCGCTCGCGCAGGACCAAGTCGGCCTGCACGGCCATGCTGTCGAGGCGCGGGTTTATGCGGAAGATGTCGAGCAAGGCTTTTTGCCGTCGCCCGGCCGCATCGTGGCCCTGCAATGGCCGGCCGATAGCCGCGTCGATGCCGGTGTCGAGGCCGGGGCTGGCATCACGTCCTTTTACGATCCGATGATCGCCAAGCTGATTGCGCACGCGCCCACGCGCGAGGCCGCGCTCGATCGACTCGAGAACGCGATCGAGAGCACGATCGTCGCCGGGCCGCGCACCAATCTTGCCTTTCTCGCGGCGCTGTGCCGTACGCCCGAATTCCGCAGCGGCCGGGTCGATACCGGATTTATCGACCGCAAGCTCGCCGCGCTCGGCGCCGTCCCGCAGGAGCCGGATTGTGCCGCCGCCGCGCTCGGCGTCGCGCGCCTGCTGGCGCAGTCGTTCGGCGGCTCATGGATGCAAGAAGTCGCTGCGCCGGACCAATTCGGCGAGACGGACGGGCCGTGGGCCGCCCGCGACGGCTTTCAGCTCGGCGGCCGACGCAGCATAACCGTTCCGGTCGTGGTCGATGGCGACAACCGCGATGCGACGGTGAGCTATGAGGCCGACGGTGCCCGCGTTGCCGTCAACGGGGCGGCGCCTGCGGAAGACGCGCAAACTTTTGCCGCCGGCGAGGAGGTCTACGTTCTGCGCTACGGCCGCCAGACGCGCGTGCGCATCAAGGATTTTGCCGCCAGCGCAGCGGCCGAGGCCGGCGACGGCACGATCAAGGCGCCGATGCACGGGCGGCTCCTGCAAATCTTCGTCCGCGTCGGCGAGCATGTGGCCGCCGGTCAGCGGCTTGCCATAATCGAGGCGATGAAGATGGAGCACACGCTCTCGGCGCCGTTTGCCGGCACGGTGCGCGCGATTGCCGCTGCACCCGGCGACCAGCTTGTGGAAGGCGGCGAGATCGTGCTGATCGAACGCGATGAAACCCGATAATGTGAGGTCATGGCTCTCAATCTCATCAAGTTGTGCGTCGGCTGCGACTCGGTCCGCGAGCTGGAGGACTGGATCAAGCAGAAGCTCAAGGACAAGCGCCGGCGCCGTGAAAAGCCCGAGCACATTCACCGCACCCGCATGGTGCCCAAGCGGGCCGACGAACTGATCGACGGCGGTTCGCTCTATTGGGTGATCCGCGGCGAGATCATGTGCCGCCAGCGCATCCGCGCGGTGCGGCCGTTCCGCGACAAGGACGGCATTGGCCGCTGCGGTCTGGTGCTCGAGCCCAAGGTGGTGCTGGTCGCGCCGCGGCCGTACCGCGCGTTCCAAGGTTGGCGCTATTTCGCGCCGGCGGATGCCCCGCCGGATCTCGA
>JASHQS010000137.1 GCA_030038995.1 Xanthobacteraceae bacterium | reverse complement strand
TCCTGCGGCATGGCGAGGGCAACGAGGCGGCGCGCAAATGGGCCGCGGGCTGTCTGCTCTCCGGCGACTGCATCAAGGCTTGCGACTACGGCGTCAACCCGCGCTTCCTCCTCGGCATGGCGCGGGTCGCCATGGCGCAGGCGAAGAACGACGCGGCGGCGCAGCGCCGCGGCGGCGTCGAGAGTTTTCGCACCGTGGCACGCGACGTGACCCATCTTTCCCGCCTGCAGCTCGACGAAGTGCTGCTGGCCCGGCTTGGGCAGGGCGCAAAGCGTTCACCCCCACCCGGCAATGAGGCCACGGAGGGGGAATTGCCGGACTTCGTGTTCTACACCGGCTGCAATGTGCTCAAGACCCCGCATATCGCGCTGCTTGCGCTCGACATCATGGATGCGCTCGGGGCGAGCTACGAGGTGATGGGCGGGCCCACGCATTGCTGCGGCGTGCTGCAGATTCGCACCGGCGATGTCGCGACCTCCGGCCGCATGGGCGAGAACTCGATCGACAAGCTGGCGCAAAGCAAGTCGAAGCAGGTGGTGTCGTGGTGCCCGTCGTGCCAGGTCCAGCTCGGCGAGACGACGCTGCCGACGCTCGAGCGGATGCGCGGCGCCAAGCCGTTCGAGATGACGCCGTTCACGCTGTATCTGCGCAAGAACCTCGACCGGTTGCGGCCGCTGCTGCGTGAGCGCGTGCCGATGCGCATTGCGCTGCATCGTCATCCTGGCGTCCGCGGGGTGGTCGAAGCCGCCGAGGAGATCCTGCGTGCTGTTCCGGGCATCGCGATCGTCGATCTGCAGCAGCCGGCGGTCGGCCTGCAGAGCAATAACCTCAAAGTGCTGCCGGAATATCGCCGCCAGTTGGACGAAGCCGAGCTTGCAGCCGCGGCGGTGGCCGGCGTCGATGCCCTGGTTGCGATCTACCATTCCGATCACCGCGCCTTGTGCGCGCACGAACGCGACCGACCGTTCCGCATCATGAACATGTACGAGATCGTCGGCGCCAGCATGGGGCTGCATGAGGATGATCACTACAAGCGGCTGAAGATCATGCAGGACGCCGATGCGATCCTGGCCGATTGCCAAGACCTGGTGCAAAAGCACGGCCTCGACGTCACGACCACGCGGCTTGTGATCAAGGCGATGCTTGCCGAGCAGCCGGCGCCGCTGCGCGGCGGCTAGCTTCATTAAAATTCGCCCATTGCCGACGCGGAATCGTTAACGCTGCGCCGATCGTGTCGTGCTGCGGCGCCGGCGCGGCACGCTTTTGCGCCACGGCTTATCGCAATTTTAGACCTTCTTGCGCAAAGTGGGCGCGATGGGACTTATCATGAATCATCCTGATCGCGCCCATGTGCTGGATCGCGACGCCGGCAGCGTAGCACCCATAGCGCCAGCGGGCCATGAGCATGTCGCGGCGGCGGACGATGCGTTTGGCCGCGTCATCGCGGTGACCGGCGCGCAAGCGACTGCGGAGCTGGCGGCGGGCGACGGACTCACAGTCGGAGCTCTAGTCGGCATAAAAACCGCGGGCGCGCTCGCCGTCGGCACGCTGTGCGAGATTGCCGCTGAACGTTTGTCGGGCGATCAGCACGGCCGCGTCATCGGGCGCATCGACCTGCTCGGCGAAATTGCCGCGGACGCGTACGGAGCAAGTTGTTTTCAGAACGGCATCCGCGCTTATCCGATGATCGGCAGCGCCGTCGTTGCGGTCGGCGGCGATGAGCTGCGGATCATCTTCGGCCTGGATAATCCCGACACCATTGCGATCGGCGAACTGCGGCAGGACGCCGCGATCGCCGCGACCATCGACGTCGGCGAAATGGTGCGTAAGCATTTTGCCATCATCGGTTCGACCGGATCGGGAAAATCCACGGCGCTTGCGCTCATCCTGCGCAAGCTCATGCACAACCATGATGACCTGCGCCTGCTGCTGATCGACGCGCACAACGAATACGCCGATTGCTTCGATGGCCGCGCGCAGGTTTTCGGCCCCGGCACGCTGAAGCTGCCATTCTGGCTCTTCGATTTCGACGAGATCGTCCAGATCGTGTTCGGCGCGCGGGCGCGCGCCGAACACGAAATCGCGCTCCTGGCGGAACTGATTCCGCTGGCCAAGGCCGAATATGCCCGCGCCAAGGGTGTGCAGCGCTCGAGCTATCGCCCGGCGCAAGCGGAGGGGGCGCGGCACACGGTCGACACGCCGGTGCCGTACCGCTTCGAGGACGTGATCGCGGCCGCCGAGAGCCGCATGGGCAAGCTCGAGAACGGCGACTTGGCGGTGCAATACCAGCGGCTGCTCATGCGCATCAACGCGGCGCGCAGCAACCCGCGCTTCGCCTTCATCTTCGACGAGGGCGCCGAGACGAGCGACCGCATGATCGAGATCCTGTGCCAGCTGCTGCGGCTGAAGGATCACGAACGGCCAATGGCGATCGTGCAGCTCGCGGGCTTTCCGGCGGAGACGGTCGACGTCATAGTGTCGGTGCTGTTCCGGCTCGCCTTCGAGTTCGGCGTCTGGAGCGATGCGCTCAGTCCGCTCCTGATCGTCTGCGAGGAGGCGCACAATTACGCCAATGCCGATCCGGCGGTCGGTTTCCGCGCCACGCGCGAGGGGCTCTCGCGCATCGCCAAGGAGGGCCGCAAGCACGGCGTGTTTCTCGGCCTCGTCACCCAGCGGCCGCATCAGCTCGATCCGACGCTGATCTCGCAATGCTCGACGGTGTTCGCCATGCGGCTCGGTCATGAGGACGACCAGAAAATCGTGCGCGCGGCGGTGTCGGATGCGGCGAGCCGGCTGCTGGACTTCCTGCCGTCGCTCGGCACCCGCGAAGCGCTGGTGATCGGCGCCGCCGTGCCGACGGCGACGCGGCTGCGCTTCGAGGAATTGCCCGAAGCGTGCATTCCGCGCAGCCAGGCGGTCTGGGGCGGCGATCTCGACGGCGCGACACAGATCGATGACCAGACGATCGCGACCGTCGTGGCCCGCTGGCGCGGCACCGCTGCCGTCAACAGACCGGCTCCGGCGCCGATGCCGGACCGCAAATCGCGCGAGAGCGAGCTGATCGGCTGGTCGGCGCCGACGTATCGGGGATAACGCTCTCATCGTCATTGCGAGCGAAGCGCAGCAATCCAGCGCTGTGGTGCGGCTCTGGATTGCTGCGTCGCTTCTCTCCCAGGAAGCAAGGTCCAGGCGCCATCGGCGAACCAACGTGCTGATCTCGAGAAACTTTCATCCATCGGGTTGGCCGAAAGGCCGGTGCGGAACTCGCAACGACGCTGCCGATGCAATTGAACTGCAAACGCGTCAGCCGCCGATGGGATCGCTCTGGCCTATGAGGCTCGTGACCAGCGCCGCGATGCGCGCGATCGAACGAAAATTCGCCGGTCGCATGTCGCGCTCCGGAATCTTCAGATCGAACTCGCTCTCCACCGCCAGCATGAGGTTGACGAGGTCGAGCGACGACAGACCGCTTTCGGAAAGATCGTCGTCGTCCTCCACGGCGCGCTCGATCGCGCGCTTGGCGAGGAGCCGGCGCACCAGTTCGGCGACGCGGCGGCTGGTGTTCAGGGCGGCGGGATCGAGCACGGTCGGCGTCCTTTCGGCAGCGCGCTTTGGCGCGCGCCTCTGTGATGTCATCGTCTCGTTAACCAGACGTGACTCGCACGCGGCGAATTAGCACGGAATGTCTTTTCGATTGGTAACCTTGATGGAAAAGAACATCCCTAATTGTTGCTAAAAGACACGATGAATTGCCGATTTTGATGTAGCCGTAGCATCCCGGATCGCTGTCGAGGCCCGATCGCGAGCGAGCTTTTTTCTCCATCGTGAGCGCAGCAATGAACATACACACCGCGACCATCAACGGCGTCCACCAAACAAGCCGCGTGCGCGGCGCGCCGCGCAGCCTGCAGCCGGCGACGACCGCGCCGCGCGCGCCCGATGCGGCGGATTTACGCAGCCGCGTCGACAGCGTGGCCGCAGTGGCGGCGGCGCACGCCGACGCCGTCGACCGCCAATCGCGCTTTCCGCACGAGGCGCTCGCCGCGGCGCGCGCCGAACGGCTGTTGAGCATCGCGGTGCCGCGCGAACTGGGCGGCGAGGGTCTTGGCACCGCCGACGTCGTCGACGTCTGCTACGCGCTCGGCAAAGCCTGCGCATCCACGGCGATGATTTACGCCATGCATCAGACCAAGGTCGCGTGCCTGGCGCGGCACGGCGGCGGCAGCCCCTGGCATCAGCTGTTGCTGCGCCGGCTCTGCGCCGAGCAATTGCTGCTGGCGTCGTCCACCACGGAAGGCCAGGCCGGCGGCGACGTGCGCCACAGCGCGGCGCCGGTCGAAGGCGGCGCGGCGCGCATCACGCTGGAGCGCCAGGCTACCGTCATCTCCTATGGCGAAGCGGCCGACGGCATCGTCACCACGGCGCGGCGCGCCGCCGATGCGGCGAGCTCGGACCAGATTCTCGTTGCGTTTCTCAAAGAGGATTACACGCTCGAGCCGCTCAACGGCTGGAATGCGCTCGGCATGCGCGGCACCTGCAGCGCCGGGTTCAAGCTGGTCGCCTCCGGCTTGCGCGAGCAGATCCTGCCCGAGCCGTACGAGAAGATCCACAGCCACACCATGATGCCGTTCGCGCATCTCGCCTGGAGCGGCGCCTGGGCCGGCATTGCGGCCGCCGCGGTCGACCGCGCCCGCGCCTTCGTGCGCAAGGCGGCGCACCGTTCCGGCGGTATGCTGCCGCCCGGTGCGGCGCATCTGACGCGCGCGTTGGCCACCCATCGGACACTACGCGGCCTCATTGCCGCGGCGCTGGCGCGCTTCGAGGCGGTATCGACCGATCCGGCGGTGCTCGAATCGGTGGATTTCCAGACCGGCATGAACATGCACAAGGTCAACGCTTCGGAACTCGGT
>JASHQS010000136.1 GCA_030038995.1 Xanthobacteraceae bacterium | reverse complement strand
TCGCTTGCCGTTGCCGCTCGCCCCCGCGAAAGCGGGGACCCAGTCGGCTCGCGCCGAAGAAAGAGCAACCGATCTGGATTCCCGCTTTCGCGGGAATGAGCGGATCTCGTGAACGGGTTCAAATAAGCCGGAGCCGAAATGTCCCAGGTCAGCGTCACCATCAACGGCCGCCAATTCCGCATGGCGTGCGAGGACGGTCAGGAAGGCCACCTGATGAATCTCGCCCGCGACCTCGACACTCGCATCGAGGAGTTGCGCGCAAAATTCGGCGAGATCGGCGACACCAGGCTCACCGTCATAGCGGCGCTGACCATCGCGGATTCGCTCGCCGACACCGCCGCGCGCATAAAACGGCTGGAGGACGACCTCGCCGCGCTGCAGAGCGCGCGCCTCGAGGCGGTCAATATCGACGCCGCCGCCCGCGCCGCCATCGCCGCCGCGCTCAACGCCGCCGCGGCGCGCATCGAAGCCATCACCGCCAAGCTCAACCAGCCGCTCGGCGCCGGCGTGCCGCTGGGATAGTTCTAAGGTCGAACGCGTTGCGCACCAGAGCATTTCCCGACGGTGCTGAATCGTCATTGCGAGCGAAGCGAAGCATTGCAGCGCGACTTGCGCAAGCTTCTGGATTGCTTCGTCGCCAATTTCAGGCGCAGGCATATTAAATTTCGGCAAGAATTCTCTCGGCATGTTTTCGCGGAACGGTTGCGGTCGTCGCGACTGGTTGACAGCGGGAATGATGTTGAAAAGCGTCTGCGAACCCGGTTGAGCGTCTAAAAATCCAGCCCGGCATGGAAGAAGCGCTTCGCCGGCATGCCGATTTTTCGAAGAAGGCCGGTCAAACTACGGCCAAGCGGGGGACGGGGACCGCGCTGCGCAGCAGCGCGTGGAGGAAGCGCAGGACTCGCCGCTTCGATTTCGTTGCAGGAGTTTCGTCGAGTCCGCGCGCCCCCTCCACCGCGCTACGGGTGAGGATAAAGATGCCCCCTTGACCGGGTTGCCGGCAACCGCTTACCGCAAGGCGCCATGCTGCATTCGGCGATCCTCAACGTCATGATCAAGGCGGCGCACCGCGCCGGGCGCGCGCTGCGGCGCGACCTCGGCGAGGTGGAAAAACTGCAGGTGTCGCTCAAAGGTCCGGGCAATTTCGTCACCGCCGCCGACCGCCGCGCCGAGGAGATTTTGTGCGAGGAATTGCGCAAAGCGCGGCCGGATTACGGCTTTCTCGGCGAGGAAGGCGGCGCGCGGCCCGGCAGCGACAAGACCCACCGCTGGATCGTCGATCCGCTCGACGGCACCACCAATTTCCTGCACGGCATCCCGCATTTCGCGGTGTCGATCGCGCTCGAGCGCGGCGGCGCCATCGTCGCCGGCGTCACCTACAACCCGGCCAATGACGAGCTTTACGTCGCCGAGCGCGGCAAGGGCGCGTTCCTCAACGACCAGCGCATCCGCGTCGCCGCCCGGCGCCGGACGGGCGACGGCATCGTCGGTTGCGGCCTGCCGCATTACGGGCGCGGCGACGCCGAGAGCTTGCGGGCCTCGCGCTACGAGATCGCCGCCGCGCAGCGCAATTTCGCGGGGCTGCGCCGCTACGGTTCCGCCAGCCTCGATCTCGCCTGGGTGGCGGCCGGCCGGCTCGACGCCTATTGGGAGCGCAACCTGTCACCCTGGGATCTCGCCGCGGGCTTGCTCCTGGTGCGCGAGGCCGGCGGGTTCGTCTCGGATGCCGATGGCGGCGATGCGATTTTGGCCAAGGGCCATGTCGTGGCCGGCAATGAAACCATGCACCGCGCGCTGTTGCGGCTGTTGCGCGAGGCGGCAAGGCAGGCCGATGCGGAACTTAAGCGCGGCCCGATGAAATCCGCTCATTCGAGCGCAAGCGGCAATCCGGAAGGTTGAGCGAAGCACCGGGGTTCCCGCTTTCCGCGGGGACGAGCGCAAGGGCGCCCAGCCGGAGGCAGGATGACGCGAAATAAATTTGCGCGTTGCGGCACGCACCGCGGCATGCCGCCATGACCCTGCCGCAAACACCCTCGCAGGGTCGCTTGGGTCAGGTGCGCGGCACCGGCCCGCGGCCAGCGGCGCGATGGCGCCGGCACGGCGGGCCGAAGAAAATGCGTTCCGGTCCGTCCTGTGGCATATATATTGGGCCGAATCCTTTAGCCTTTTGACCCGATGGCGACGACCGATCTCGATCAGGCAAGACTCCCCTCCCCCCGCATCTTTCTCATACGGATGCTGGTATTCGTGGTTTTGTGCGCGCTCATCGCCTTCGTGCTGCAGCGCCAGATTTTCCAGGCGTTCTTCGCCAATCCGTGGCTGAACGGGTTGATCATCGGCGTCCTGTGCATCGGCACCATCCTGTCGTTCCACCAGGTAATTCGGCTGTTTTCCGAGGTCGCCTGGCTCAATCGCTACCGCGCCGATCCGCAAAAACTTGCCGCCAAGAGCGCGCCGTCGCTGTTGGCGCCGATCGCCGCCATTTTGGGCAGCGAGCGCGCCGACCGCGTCGCCATCTCGGCGCAGACCATGCGCGCGTTCCTCGATTCATTGGCGACGCGGCTCGACGAAGCGCGCGACATCTCGCGCTATCTGACCGGGCTTCTGGTGTTCCTCGGCCTCCTCGGCACGTTCTGGGGCCTGATCGAGACCGTCGGCTCGGTCGGCAGCATCATCAACAGTCTCAAGGCCGGCGGCGACGCCGATTCGGTGTTCGAGGCGCTCAAGGAAGGGCTGTCGGCGCCGCTCGGCGGCATGGGCATCTCGTTCTCGTCGTCGCTGTTCGGGCTCGCCGGCTCGCTCATCCTCGGTTTCCTCGACTTGCAGACCAGCCAAGCGCAAAACCGCTTCTATACCGGCTTCGAAGACTGGCTCGCCACCACCGTGCAGGATCTCGGGGTGCCGGCCGGCAACGGCGGCGGCGCGCTGCCGGCCGCCACGCTCAACGCCATGGAGCGGCTGCGCCAGGCGGTCGGCGAGGCCGGCTCCAGCAAGGCCACGACCGCCGCCATGGCCAATCTCGCCGAAGCGATCCAGGGCCTCGTCCATCACATGCGCACCGAGCAGCAGATGATCCGCGACTGGGCCGACGAGCAGTCCAAGCTCAACCGCGACCTGCGCCGCTTCATGGAGCTGTTGGCGCGCGAGACCGTGGATCGGTGAAGGCCGTGCGCAATGCGTATCCCGGGCGCAGCGCAGCCCGCCGCGAAGCGGAGGGGTGCGCTGCAGACCCGGGATCGTTAAATACTCGGAATTTGCGACGATCCCGGATCAGCGGTGCATCGCTTCGCACTGCACCGCATCCGGGAAACAAAGGCTGAAGAGGCCGTAAGCGCATGGCGCTCTCCCGCTTCCGCC
The DNA here is from genome assembly GCA_030038995.1 of Xanthobacteraceae bacterium. Taxonomy (GTDB): domain Bacteria; phylum Pseudomonadota; class Alphaproteobacteria; order Rhizobiales; family Xanthobacteraceae; genus BOG-931. The sequence continues at coordinate 12,612 of JASHQS010000136.1, read as the reverse complement.
GCGACAGCGGCATGAATTACTGGCCGGGCTTCGTCGACGCCTTGTCGACGCTGGTGCTCTCGGTGATCTTTCTGCTCACCGTGTTCATGGTGGCGCAGTTCTTCCTGTCGCAGGAGGTCGCCGGCAAGGACACGGCGCTGGCGCGGCTCAACGCGCAGATCGCGCGCTTGAGCCAGTTGTTGTCGTTGGAGCAGACCGGCAAAGCGAGCCTCCAGGACGAAGTGGCGACGCTGCGCGCCTCGCTCACCACCGCCGAAAGCGAGCGCGACCGGTTGCGCGCGGCGACCAGCCAAAGCCCGGCCGCAGCCGCGGGCGCCGGTGGCAACGACAAGCTCAACACCCAGCTCGACCTGGAAAAAGCGGCGACCGCCCGCGCCGTGGCGCAGATCGAAAACCTCAACGAGCAGATCGGCGCGCTGCGCCGCCAGATCGCCGCGCTCGAGGAGGCGCTCGGCGCCTCGGAAAAAAAGGAGAGCGCATCGCAGTTGCGCATCGCCGACCTCGGCCAGCGCCTCAACGTCGCCCTGGCGCAGCGCGTGCAGGAGCTGTCGCGCTACCGCTCCGACTTTTTCGGCACGCTGCGCGGCATTTTGGGCGACCGCCCCGACATCCGCATCGTCGGCGACCGCTTCGTGTTCCAGTCCGAAGTGTTTTTCGACAGCGGCGCCGCGACCTTGCGGCCGGACGGCCGCGCCGAACTCGACAAGCTCGCCGGCGCGGTGATCGCGCTGGAGAAGCAGATTCCCTCCGACATCAACTGGGTGCTGCGCGTCGACGGCCACACCGACATACGGCCGCTGGCAGCGACCTCGCCGTTCAAGTCGAACTGGGACCTGTCCGCCGCGCGCGCCATCTCGGTGGTGCAGTATCTGATCAGCAAGGGCGTGTCGCCGGCCCGCCTCGCCGCCGCCGGCTTCGGCGAGTTTCAGCCGATCGATCCGGGCACCAGCGAGCAGGCGCTCGCCCACAACCGTCGCATCGAGCTGAAACTGACCGAGCGGTGACTGTATGAAGGGCGGCTTGCTGCCGTCAGTGCGCTATGAACAAAGTTGTTGAAACTCTGCTGTAACGGGTTGCCGATTGGCCGGAAGAGGCACAAGCCGAGCTGGTCAAGTCGATTGTCGACATCGAGACCAAACGTTTCGGTGTCTACAAGCTCAGTCCTGAAGAACGCGAAGTAATCCACGAAGCTCAGGCGCAAGCAGAGCGCGGTGAATTCGTACCGGACGAAGTCGTCGCCGCGTTCTTCAAGCGCGTTGGCTTATGAGGGTTCGCTATCTGCCGCGGGCATTCGCTGATCTCCAAGCCATTCACGCGTAACATCGCTAAGCGGAATCCACCGGCTGCACTGCGAGTCACGGCAGCGATCAGGCGTTCCATTAGTGCCTTGACTCGCTTTCCTGAGATTGGACAGCCGGCGGACGCTCCAAGTGTCCGCGTGCTGCGTGGCGCGCATCATGCTTACAACGTCTACTATCCTGTTGTAGGTGGAGAAGTCCGGATCCTGCACATTCGGCACCGGCGCGCCGGCCTCCGCAATCGGATGAATTTCAGGTGAGAACGGAGCTTGGACTTTCGTCCTTACAAACCCGCCGACGAGGACGCCGCGATTGCCTTGTGGCTGCGTAGCTGGCAGGCCGCCTATCCGCAGGTCGATTTTGTCGCGCGGCTTGAATGGTGGCGCGCGCGTTGGCGCAACGAACTGGTGCCGACCGCTGCGATCATGATTGCCGAGCGGCATGGCGCAAAGGCGCCGATCATGATGGGCTTCGTCACCGTCGATCCGCGTACGCGTTACCTCGATCAGATCGTGGTCGCGCCGGAATCCTGGGGCGCAGGCGTCGCCGCGGCGCTGCTCGACCAGGCCAAGCGCCGCTCGCCGGCCGGCCTCGATCTCGACGTCAACACCGACAACGCGCGCGCCATCCGCTTCTATCAAAAACACGGCTTTTCGATCGTCGGCGCCGGCGCCAACCCGATCTCGGGAAAACCGGTCCACCGCATGAGCTGGCGGCCGTGAGGCGCTAGCGCTTACGCCGCCTGAAACTGCAGCTTGGCGAGCCGCGCATAGAGGCCGCCGCCGGCGGCGAGCGTTTGGTGCGTGCCCTCCTCGACGATGCGGCCGTTGTCGAGCACCAGGATGCGGTCGCAGGACAGCACCGTGGCGAGCCGGTGCGCGATCACCATGGTGGTGCGGCCGCGCATCAGGTCGGCCAGAGCCGCAGCGATCTGCGTTTCGCTTTCGGCGTCGAGCGAGGAAGTCGCCTCGTCGAGCAACAAAAGCGGCGCGTCGCGCAGGAGAGCCCGCGCGATGGCGATGCGCTGGCGCTGGCCGCCGGACAGCGTCACGCCGCGCTCGCCGACCATGGCGTCGAAGCGCCGCGGCAAGGCGGCGATGAACGCCGCCGCATGGGCGTGCTCGGCCGCCCGCATCACCTCGGCGTCGGAGGCGTCCGGCCGGCCGAAGCGGATATTGTCGCCGACCGAGGCGGCGAACATCACGCTGTCCTGCGGCACGAGCGCGATGCGCGCCCGCAGCTCGGCGGGATCGAGATCGTCGAGGCGCACGCCGTCGAACGCGACGCGGCCGGCGGCCGGGTCGTAGAGACGCAGCAGCAAATGGAAGATCGTGCTCTTGCCGGCGCCGGACGGGCCGACGATGGCGACCTTTTCGCCCTTGTAGACGCGAAACGACGCGCCGTTGAGCGCGGCGACATCGGAACGCGTCGGATAGGCAAAGCGCACGTCCTCGAACAAAACCTCGCCGCGCGGCGGCGACGGCAGCGGCAACGGCCGCGCCGGCCGCACGATCACCGGCTTGATCGCCAGAATTTCGAACAGCCGCTCGGCCGCGCCCGAGGCCTGCGCCACTTCGCCGCCGATCTCCGACAGCGAGCCGAGCGCGCCCGCGGCGAGCACCGCGTAGAGCACGAACTGGCCGAGCCGGCCCGGCGTCATGGCGCCGCCGAGTACGTCGTGGGCGCCGATCCACAGCACGATCACCACGCTCGCCGAGACCAGAAAGATGGCAAAGCCGGTCAACAGCGCGCGGGCGCGGATCGAGGCGCGCGCCGCCATGAAGGCGCGCTCGACCGCGCCGCGAAACCGCGCAATGCCGAGCGGCTCGTTGGTGAAGGCCTGCAGGAGCCGCACCGCGCCGATCAGCTCGGCCGCATAGGCCGAGGCATCGGCGAGCGTATCCTGCGCAAAGCGCGAGCGGCGCCGCACCGCGCGGCCGAAGGCATAGAGCGGCAGCACGATGATCGGGATGGCGGCAAGCACGAAGGTCGACAGCCACGGGCTCGTCACCACCATCATGGCGCTGGCGCCGACGAACAGCACGAAGTTGCGCAAGGCGACCGAGATCGAGCTGCCGACCGCGGCCTTGATCTGGGTGGTGTCGGCGGTGAGCCGCGAAATCACCTCGCCGGTGCGCGCCTCATCGAAAAACGCCGCCGAGAGGCCGGTCACATGCGCGAACACGTCGCCGCGCAGATCGGCGACGATGCGCTCGCCAAGCGTGGTGACGAGGTAGTAACGCAGCGCGCTCGCCAGCGCCAAGACCGCGGCGACGGCGATCATGGCCAAAAAGTAGCTGTTGATCAGCGCAACGCCGCGCGGCGTAAAGCCGAAATCGATCATGCGGCGCACCGCGACCGGCACCACGAGCGTGGCCAGCGCCGCCAGGATCAGCGCCCCGAGTGCCGCCAGCGCCCGCCCGCGGTAGCGTTTGACGTAGGGCAAAAGCGAGGCGAGCGGGCGGAGATTGGCCTTGCGCGGCTCGGCAACGGGTTTTGGTTCGAGCAGCGATGCGGCAGGCGCAGCGCTCGCAGCGCCCTCGCGTGCTGGAATTGCCGCCGCCTTGACCTGATCGAAGCGTAAGTTCATGCGCCGCAGTGCCTATGTCTCTTCCGCGTCTCTTCCGCGGCGGCCTGCCCGCCGACGCGGCCGGACAATGCCCCGGCGGGCGAGGGCTGGCAACGTGCGGCAGCGACGCGCCACGCGCATCAGCCGCGAAACGCTTGTCCCGCCCCTTGCGCCGCGTTATAGAGCCGCCAATTTTCGGCAACAGATACAGAGAGGCGCAGCGGCGCCGCTGTCAAATCCCGAGCTACCATGAAACCCGACACCCACCCCGATTACCACACCATCAAGGTCGTGATGACCGATGGCACCGAGTTTTTGACCCGCACCACCTGGGGCAAGCCGGGCGATACGCTGCATCTCGATATCGACCCGAAGTCGCATCCGGCCTGGACCGGCGGCCAGCAGCATCTGGTCGACCGCGGCGGCCGTCTGTCGCGGTTCCAGAAGAAGTTTTCGGGTTTTTTGAAGACCTGATAATCGGATCGGGACTCGTCATTCCAGGGCCGAGCGCAGCGAGGAACCCGGAATCCATAACCCCGGCGCAGGGCTTATGGATTCCGGACTCGCCCGCTTCGCGGACGATCCGGAATGACGAGATCGAGCGCCGCTCAGGCCTCCGATTCGAAGGCCGCCCGCAACAATCCGAGCTGCCGCTCGACCGGGTTGCTGGCAGTGACCTTGACGGGGGGCGCCGCGTACATGGTGGCGTCAAGGCGCCGCACCTCGGCCTGCAATTTGACCGAGCGGGCGATCAGTTCGCGCAGTTTCTGCGGCAAGAGCGCTATCGACTGGACGTCGCCGGGCTCACAGCTCGCAAGGCGCACTTTGGCCTTTTCCTTGCTGGCCTGGGCGAGCGTCATTTCGCCCTCTTTCACCGCACGGTGCAAAAGGAGCCAGGACGCAAGCTGCATCAGGCGCGTGGTCAGCCGCATGCTTTCGGTGGCATAGACGAGGGCGGCGCTGCGCTCGAGTTTTTTCGATTCCTGCCGACCCGGACCGTCGAGATAGCTTGCCGTCTCCTCAACGAGCGCCATGCCGTCGCGGAACAGCGCGGCAAAGACCTGGGAGTTCGCCAGCCGCTCGCCGAACGAAACCGCGCCGGCTTCGACGGAACGCTTGTCGGACATTTTTTACGCCTCACACCGCCTCCAGCATCGCCCGGCGGCGGGCGCAAGTCCAGGGTCGGTCCAGCGAAGCTGACGACATGGTTGCCTGCGAGCGCGCAGGCCTGGCCCCCCGCCCCGGTGGCCCGTCCAAGCGGCAGGGAACGCTTAAAAAAGAGCCGCCGTTGCCGGCGGCTCAAGGTGATAACAGGGAGGCGTCAAACAGAGTGGACAGGAGCCACTCGATGTCCAGAAGATGGACGTTACCCGTAATGAAGGAGAAAGCTTAACGAAAAGTTAATAAAACGCAAAAAGTTGGCGGATTTCTTTGGCGTTCTAGTCGAGGAGGCCGCGGCAACTCGGCCACGCCGCGCCGCAGAGGCCTTGCGCCGATCGCCGCCATGGCCCGATTATTTCTTGAAAAAACTGTCGGCCGCCGATTTTGAGGCGCTTTTTCGAGCCTTTTCGGCTTCGAGCCGGGCGATTTCCTCCCGGAGCAGCATGATCCGCTCGGTCAACTCACCCACGGACAAGAGCGAGAGGTCTTGGCCCATTTCGTGAACGATTTTTTTCTTGGGCAGCTCGTCCGGGTCGATGGCGGGCATGGTGCGCTCCTTCACGGGTTGAACTTTAGCGCCGGCCGCAAGCTTTGTCAGCGCCGCGCTAGACGCCTCTGACTTATTGAAAGTTAACGGGAAAATCCTTGCTTGCGGGCGTCGAAACGGGTTACGCAGGCGCTCCCTCGCCCGGCTGTGAGCTTGGCGAAAACTGGCCGTGAATTCGGCGCAAACGCGGTTCGATATGGGTTCGGGGAATTCGTGATCGTCGGGGCGCGGTCCGCGCCGATGCCTGAGGTCGGAGGGCAGCATTGGCATTCTCCCGCGCCGCGATGAAGCTTGGCTTGCTGGCGCTCTTCGCGGCGGCCGCCTTGTCCACTCGCGCCGCATGGGCGGTCGAAGCCGTCAATGTGCCCAATAGCGGCCCGCCGATCGATCTGACCGGCGCCGTCGAATTGCAGCATTCCGACAGCGACCGCGTCCAGGTTTCCACCGCGCCTGGTCCCGACGGCATCGTGCGCCGCATCGAGGTGCGCGCCCGCGAACCGGACAGAAACTGGGCGGTATTCTCGCTCGCCAATAACGGCGATCAGCAGATCGACCGGCTGATCGTGGCGCCGCATTACCGGATGGTCGGCTCCGGCCTGTTCTGGCCCGACCTCGGCACTTCCCGCATCGTCTACATCACGCCGTCGTCCGGCGACCCGCCGGAGCGCCAGCAGAATCCGGGCGCCGACGTCTACCGCATCACCCTCGACCCCGGCACCGTCATCACCTTCGTCGCCGAATTGCGCACCCGCAACCTGCCGCAGCTGTATTTGTGGGAGCCCGACGCCTACAAGGACAAGGTCAATTCGCTGACGCTCTATCAGGGCATCGTCATCGGCATCGCCGGACTGCTGGCGCTGTTCCTGACCATCCTGTTCGTGGTCAAGGGCAGCGTGATGTTCCCGGCCGCTGCGGCCTTGAGCTGGGCGGTGCTGGTCTATATCGGCATCGACTTCGGTTTCTGGGGCAAGGTGTTCGAGATCTCCTCAGGCGCCGAACGGGTCTGGCGGGCGGCGGGCGAAGCGATACTCGCAGCGACGCTCTTGGTGTTTCTGTTCGCCTATCTCAATCTCAATCGCTGGCACGTGCGCTACGCGCACATCACCGCCGGCTGGCTCGCCTTTCTTGCCGCGCTCGTGGCGGTGGCGTTGTTCTCGCCCGAAGTGGCTTCCGGCATCGCCCGCGTCTCGCTGTTCCTCATCGCCGTGTTCGGCCTCGCCCTCGTCATCTACCTTTCGACCCATGGCTACGACCGCGCCGTGATGCTGATCCCGACCTGGCTATTGCTGGTGGTCTGGGTGTTCGGCGCGGCGCTGACCGTGCTCGGCTACCTCACCAACGACATCGTCGCGCCGGCGCTGCTGGGCGGCCTCGTTCTTATCGTCATGCTGATCGGCTTCACCGTGATGCAGCATGCCTTCGCCGGCGGCATTGCCCATGGCATCGTTTCCGACGTCGAGCGCCGGGCGCTGGCGCTGACCGGCGCCGGCGACATGATCTGGGACTGGGATGTCGCGTCCGACCACGTTTTCACCAGCGCCGAGACCGAAGCCATGCTCGGACTCAAGAGCGGCACGCTGCAGGGCCCGGCCGGCAAATGGCTGGAGGTGCTGCATCACCTCGACCGCGACCGTTTTCGCGCCACGCTCGACAGCGTGCTGGAGCAGCGCCGCGGCCGCGTCGCGCAGGATTTTCGGCTGCGCACCACCGACGGGCACTATCTCTGGTACGCGCTGCGCGCCCGGCCGGTGGTCGGCTCCGACGGCGAGGTGGTGCGCGTGGTCGGCACGCTCAACGACGTGACCGCGTTCAAGACCGCCGAAGAACGGCTGTTGCACGACGCCGTGCACGACAATCTGACCGGCCTGCCCAATCGCGAATTGTTTCTCGACCGGCTGCAGGCGGTCTTGGGCTTCGCCAGGTCCGAACCGGGAAAACCCGAGCCGGCGCTGCGGCCGACCGTGATGGTGATCGACCTCGATCGCTTCAAGCAGGTCAACGATTCGATGGGCATGGCGGTCGGCGACTCGATCCTGCTGACGCTGGCGCGCCGGCTCGGCCGCCTGATCAAGCCGCAGGACACGCTGGCGCGGCTCGCCGGCGACCAGTTCGGCCTTGTGCTGCTCTCCGAGCGCGACAGCGGCCGCATCACCGCCTTTGCCGAAACCCTGCGCCGCACGCTGCGCGCGCCGATCGCGTTCAAGGACCGCGAAATTTTCCTCACCGCCTCGATCGGGCTCACGCTCGGCGACAGCGAAGCGCAGCGCGCCGAGGAGATGCTCAAGGACGCCGAGCTCGCCATGTATCATGCCAAGCGCAACGGCGGCGACCGCATCGATGTGTTCAAGCCTTCGATGCGTGCGCGGAAAACCGACCGGCTATCGCTCGAATCCAATCTGCGGCGCGCGCTGGAGCGCGACGAGATCACCATTCTGTTTCAACCGATCGTGCGGCTTGACGACCGCGCCGTCGCCGGCTTCGAGGCGCTGGCGCGCTGGAACCACCCGAAGCTCGGCCGGCTGTCGCCGTCGGAATTCATCGCCATCGCCGAGGAAACCGGGCTGATCGTCGAACTCGGCCTGTCGGTGCTGGAACGCGCCGCGCGCCAGCTCAGCGCATGGCAGCGCACGCTGCGCCACCGCGAAACGCTGTTCTGCAGCGTCAACGTCTCGTCGCGGCAATTGCTGCGCCACGATCTCATTGCCGACCTGCGCACGGTGATGGCGCGCCTGCCGCTGACGCGCGGCTCGCTCAAGCTCGAACTCACCGAATCGGTGGTCATGGAAAATCCCGAACATGCCGCGCAGATGCTGCAGCGCATTCACGAGCTTGGCGCCGGGCTGGCGCTCGACGATTTCGGCACCGGCTATTCGTCGCTGTCGTACCTGCAGCGCTTTCCGTTCGACACCATCAAGATCGACCAGTCGTTCGTACGCATGACCGCCAAGGGCACGCGCCCGGTGATCCTGCGCTCGATCATCGCGCTCGCCCACGATCTCGGCATGGACGTGGTGGCCGAGGGCGCGGAAACCGATTCCGACGCGGTCGAACTGTTTCAGCTCGGCTGCGAATACGCGCAAGGGTTTGCCTTCGGCGAGCCGATGACGGCGGAACGCGCGCGCGCCTTCCTGCAGCCGGAGCGCGGCGCGCGCCCGCGCGCCGATGCGCGCCAAGTCTCGGATGCCGGCCAGCGCTGAATAAAGCGGCGCGCACGCGTTCGGTGAACTACAATCTTGCGTCGATTGGTAAAAAAGGTACAATCTAGCCCCTTGCACCGGGAGGGGGCCGATGAAAGCGATTGCCATTGCCGCACTGGTCACCGCTGCCGTCCTGGCCGCCGGGACTCGCGGCCAAGCTGCGGCCAACGGCGATATCACGAGACAAGCCGTGTTCTGCGAGGGCACTTACGCGCTCTGCATCCGCGCCTTATGCACCCCGGACCCGTCGGGCGGCAGCACCGTCGAGTGCGCCTGTGTCGTCGAACAGGGCTGGTCGATGGGCCCGGGAAACTGCGCCAGTCGCCGGCCGGTCACCAAGGACGGCGTGACCACCATTGTCTCAACCTATTCCAACGCCTTTAACAACGTGGACAAGACGCTGACCTGCGCGAATAAGGACACCAAATGGGCTGATTGCTACGGCGCGCCGTGCGTGGTCGATTCGCACGATCCGAAAGCGGCGGCCTGCAAATGCCCGACCCAGACCGGCCGAATGAGTACTCTCGGCGGCTCGTGCGACCACGACAATTGCAGTAAGATTTGGTCGGCTGCGACGCCGGCGGCCCAACACATTGTTAGCCGCTATTTCTACCGTTACATGAAGAAGCACCACCCGAAATATCCAACCAATCCGCCAGCACCGGCCTGCTTCAACAAGCGGACTTGAGTCGGAAGTCGGAAATCAGAAGTCGGAAATCGGAAGTCAGAAGTCAGAAGTCAGAAGTTGGAAACCACCGAGTGGCTTCCGATTTCTGACTTCTAACTTCTGACTTCCGGCTCACGCGTGCCCGGCGTCGCTCGACAGCATGCCGAGTGCGCCGCGGGCCGGATCGATGCCGATCTTCTTGAGTGCGCGCTCATACTTGCTCCCGACGTCGCCGTCGAAGATCAGCTCCGGATCTGCCGCGCAATGCAGCCAGCCGTTGGCCTGCATCTCGTTCTCGAGCTGGCCGGGCGCCCAGCCGGCATAGCCGAGCGCCAGGATGGCGCTGGCCGGACCGTCGCCGCGCGCGATCGCCTTGAGAATGTCGATGGTGGCGGTGAGGCAGATGCCGTCGTCGATCGGCAGCGTCGAGTCCTCGATGAAAAAGTCGGCCGAGTGCAGGACGAAGCCGCGTTCGGTCTCCACCGGCCCGCCGCGCATCACCTTCACGCCGCCGGCGCGCGGCGGCAGTTGAATGCGCTGCGCCGCCGGGATCACGTCGAGCTTCACCAACAGGTCGGAGAACTTGATGTTGGGCGCCGGATGGTTGACGACGATGCCCATGGCGCCTTCGGATGAATGCGCGCAGATATAGATGAGCGAGCGCGCGAAACGCTCGTCCAGCATCGCCGGCATGGCGATCAGCATCTGGCCGTCGAGGTAGCCCCGTCCCCTCGTTCCCGATTGGCCGCGCGGCATTTTCATGGTGGAAAGGTTAGCCCAACGGTTCGCATTTGCAAACGAACCGAACCGGCAAAAGTTCACAATATCCCTCGGGCGGCCGAAGCCGATGGCGAACAGAGGCCGCTCTGTGACGATTTCCCGGCGGCATTCGGGTTGACGCTTCGGATGGCGCGGACGGCTGCGCTCCGACAAAGAGCCGCAAACACGATGGAAGTATCGGCTCACGATCATGTCAGTAGCGCGGGCGCGCGCTTCATCTTAGAGAACGTCATGCTTGGCAGCTCCGCCGTAAAATTAACGATTGTGACCGCGGCCATGCTCGGCCTCGCCGACATTTTGCCGGCGCGGGCACAGGACGCCTCGGCGTGGCAAAAGGAAGCACACGCCGCCACGCGCCTTCTCGCCGGCACCGCCGTCAAAACGGCCGATGCCACGGCGCTGCGCGCCGGCATCGAGATCAAGCTCGACAGCGGCTGGAAAACCTATTGGCGCTATCCCGGCGATACCGGAGTGCCGCCGACCTTCGATTTCGCCGGCTCCGAGAACGTGAGATCCGCGCAGGTCGAATTCCCAGCCCCGGAACGCTTTCCCGACGGCGCCGGCGGCAACTCGATCGGCTATATGGGCGACGTGATCCTGCCGTTGCGCGTCATTGCTGCCGACGCCGCGCGCCCGGTCGCGCTGCATGTGAAGCTCAATTACGCGATCTGCGGCACGCTGTGCGTGCCTGCGCAAGCCGCGCTCGACCTGACGCTCACCGGGCACGGCGCCGAGGAGGCGACGTTGGAAAAGGCGGAGCAGCAAGTACCCAAGCGCGCCGCGCTCGGTGGGAGCGCCGGCAATGCGCTCGCCATTCTTTCCGTGCATCGCGAGCCCGGCGTGCCGCACCAGCGCGTCGCCGTCGAGGTCGCGGCGCCCCCGGGCGCGCCGGTCGAGCTGTTCGCCGAGGGGCCGACGCCGGAATGGGCGCTGCCCTTGCCCGAGCCTGCAGGCCCGGCCAACGGCCCGACGCGGCGCTTTACGTTCGAACTCGACGGCCTGCCGCCCGGCGCCAAGGCCAAGGGCGCGGCGCTGACGCTCACCGCCGTCTCCGGCGCCGACGCCATCGAGGTGCCCGACCATCTCGACTAATTCGCGCGTCACGCTAGGTTAGGCTGGCCGCGCCAGCGGACGATTTTACCCCTATGCATACGAGAGGACACGACAATGGCCATCAAGGTTGGCGACCGCGTACCCAACGGCACGTTCACGGTGATGACGGCCGAGGGGCCGAAGCCGAAGACGAGCGACGAATTGTTCAAGGGCAAGAAGGTGGTGCTGTTCGCGGTACCGGGCGCGTTTACGCCGACCTGCCATAAGAACCATCTGCCGGGCTTCGTGAAGAATGCCGGCGCGATCAAGGGCAAGGGCATCGATACGATCGCGGTGACCGGCGTCAACGACGTGTTCGTGATGGACGCCTGGAAAAAGGCGTCCGGCGGCGATGCCATCGAATTTCTCGCCGACGGCAGCGGCAACTGGGCCAAGGCGGTCGGCCTGACGGCGGATTTGACCGAGCGCGGGCTCGGCGTGCGTTCGCAGCGCTACTGCATGGTCGTCGTCGACGGCGTGGTGAAAACGCTCAACGTCGAAGACTCCCCCGGCAAGGCCGACATTTCCGGCGCCGACAATTTGCTGAAGGGGCTCTGATCCGTCATTCCGGGGCGCGGGCGGCAGCCCTGCCCGCGGCCCGCACTTCGGCGATGGCCTGCCGCGCCAACAGATCGGCGCGTTCGTTCACCGCGTGGCCGGCGTGGCCGCGCAGCCAATGCCAGTGCACCTGATGCGGTTCGAGCGCGCCAGCGAGGCGCTGCCACAGATCGACGTTCTTCACCGGCTTCTTGTCGGCGGTGCGCCAACCGTTGCGCTTCCAGCTTTCGATCCAGCTCATGATGCCGCTGCGCAGATATTGGCTGTCGGTGTAGATATCGACGCGGCACGGGCGCTTGAGCGCCGCGATGGCGGCGATCGCCGCCATCAGCTCCATGCGGTTGTTGGTGGTGTTCGGCTCACCGCCCTTGAGTTCCTTTTCGTGATCGCCGAACGTCAGAATGGCGCCCCAACCGCCGGGACCGGGATTGCCCGAGCAGGCGCCGTCGGTGTGGACGATGACGTGCGGCAGCAACTCGCCGGTCACGGCTCGATCAATCCGTAATCGCGCGCGCTCTTGACCATCTGGTGGAAGCGCAGCTTGCGGGCATATTCGCGCGGATCCTTCGGCCGCACCAGCGCGCCCGGCGGCACGTCGAGCCAGTCGACGAGCCTGGTGAGCAAAAAACGCAGCGCCGCGCCGCGGGCCAGGAGCGGCAGCTTCTCCCATTCATCATGCGCCAGCGGGCGGGTTTTCACATAACTTGCCAACAGCGCCCGGCCCTTGGTGACGTTGTACGAGT
>JASHQS010000135.1 GCA_030038995.1 Xanthobacteraceae bacterium | reverse complement strand
CACAGATGCCATGATCTGCCCACCCTTCCGGCCGACACCGCCCGCGCACACACTGTGTCCCCGCCATGCCATAAAGCTCTCGCACTGGCCGAGGTGCGGGGGAATCCGTGGTCCCTGACAGAACGGCAGCCTCAATGGACTGCTACCGGAAATTCTGTGCTACCGGAGATTTAATACTACTGTAGATTTAATGATACCGGAAGAGTTATTTTTCGACTTCCCCCTCTTGACAAACAGCGTAATGCCCGGCGTCGGGGAAATTGGCACCGGCCTACAGAGCCGATATAGAATCTGCCTGCTTGGGTGGGCCGGCCCAAGCACCGTTTTGTGGCGAAGTCGATGTATTACATACCAGTGATTCTCGGAAGCGTGCGCAGAAACCGCGAGACCGCGAAGGTCGCGAGGTTCGTCTTGGACCTTATGAAGGAGCTACCCTGTGTCACGGCGGAACTGCTTGATCTCAAAAGCCTTGACTTGCCCATGATGGAGGAGAGGCTGCGGTTCAGAGACGACCCCCCTCCAGCACTTAGTGAGTTCAGCGGCAGGATCAGCCGGGCCGATGCGATCGTCATCGTCACCCCGGAATATAACAGCGGCTATCCTGGAGTGCTCAAGAATGCCCTCGATTACCTCAAGGACGAATACAAGCGTAAGCCCTTTGGAATCATCACGGTATCCTCGGCATGGTCAGGCGGCATGCTCTGTTTAACCGCCCTGCGCCAAGTGATTCTTCATCTCGGCGGCATTCCGATTCCAGCCATTCTGCCGGTCTGCAGGGTGCAGGATGCGTTTGATGAGCAGGGAACTCTACGCGACCTGCAATTCCGGCAACGCGCTGAACAGTACTTGGGCGAGCTGCTCTGGTTTACGGAAGCGTTGGCGGTCCAGAGAAGCAGATCAACCTGAGTTGCTGCTTTGCCGTCTCTGAATGGTTTGGCGGCCATGTGTTGCGCGCCAGAGCGCCAAAAGTCCAGGATTAGGAATGCGCAGACAGCGGTACAACACCGTTCCCATAAGTGGCGCCGGCTGGTCTTTCGCAGATCGTGTCCCGGCGAGTGGTGTAGCAGCGGTTCGGCCGTCGCGATGTTCGGGCAAGGTCGGATCGATATGACATGTTGAAAGACGACGGCATTTCATCTCCGACCTGAGAGATAGGTGACAAAACGTACCGGACACATGGGTAACACTTTTCGCCATTTGGCGGGAGGTGTTGATGCCGTGGAAGGAGTGTTCGGTGACGGAGGAGCGTCTACGCTTTGTCGCCCGGCTGCTTGAGGGCGAAGGCATGAGCGAGGTGTGCCGTGAATTCGGCATTTCCCGCAAGACCGGTTACAAGATCTTCAACCGCTACGAATCAAGGGCTCGATGCCCTGTGCGATCGGTCGCGCCGGCCGGGCGCTATGCCAACCAGTTGCCGGCCCAGGTCGAGCGCATCACGCCCGGCCATCCGCAACAGAACGGCCGCCATGAGCGCATGCACCTGACCTTGAAGAAGGAGGCCACTCGGCCACCAAGCCTCAACAGCCTGCAGCAGCAGGCCAAGTTCGATGCCTTCATGCGCGAGTTCAACGCCGAACGCCCGCACCAGGCGCTCGCCATGAAATGCCCGGCCGAGCTCTACACCGCCTCGCCACGACCCTACCACGGCCTGCCAGAACTCGAATACCCCCTGGCATGACCGCGACATCCTGGTCACCGCCTGCGGCCGCATCTGCCTGCATAGGAAAAAGATCAATAGCTCGACCGTGCTCGCCGGTCAGAAACTCGGCATCAAGGAAGTCGGCGACGGCATTTGGCTCATAAGCTTCATGCACTATGATCTCGGCTATATCGACCTCGAGCAGAGGACCTTGCAGACCATCGACAATCGGTTCGGCACGAGATTGTCACCCATGTCTATTGTCACCCATGTCTATTGTCACCCATGTCTATTGTCACCCATGTCTTAGCGCATGTTCCGCTCCGATCGAATCGCGACTCCTCGGTTCGTCATTGCCGGGCTTGACCCGGCAATCCATGCTGCGTCGGGGCCGCATGGATGCGCGGGTCAAGCCCGCGCATGACGGGAAGTGGCGCTACATGAGCGAGATCTGCTCTAGGTACGTTCCGTCACCCATGTCTCCGGGCCGGACCAGCGCAGGCTGGTGGAGCCGAGGGGATTTGAACCCCTGACCTCCGCAGTGCGATTGCGGCGCTCTCCCAACTGAGCTACGGCCCCCGGCGACGGATTACACACCCCTTTGGGCGGGGTGGCAGTGATCTATGGCGTGAGGTCCTGACCTGTCAAGCAAACGCCCACCGCGGCTTGGCCACGGGGTCTCGCGCCATTCCGCCACGCCGTACCGACACTCAGCATTGGTTCGCGTGAACGCCTTGTTCAGGCATGCCAACCCGGCTAAACCTGCGCCCACGCGCGCCACTATTCGGGCATGAGAATGCTAGAGCTCCTGCAATTCATCTCCTATCTCCTCACCCTCTACATCTGGGTGCTCATCGCCATGGCGGTGCTGAGCTGGCTGATTGCATTCAACGTGGTGAACGCGCGCAACCAGGTCGTGCGCATGGTGGGCGAATTGCTGTATCGGATCACCGAGCCGGCCTTGCGGCCTATCCGCAAGGCGCTGCCCAACCTTGGCGGCATCGATATATCGCCGGTGATCGTGATTCTGATCATCATCTTCATCCAATCGGTCATTTTGCCGAACATTGCCAAGGCGTTCATCTAGCGCATGTTCCGCTCCGATCGAATCGCGACTCCTCGGTTCGTCATTGCCGGGCTTGATCCGGCAATCCATGCTGCGTCGGGGCCGCGTGGATGCGCGGGGCAAGCCCGCGCATGACGGGGAAGTGGCGCTACATGAGCGGGATCTGCTCTAGCTGCGCGGCGCCGCACGTGCCGATAGCCCCATGACCGCGCAGATCATCGACGGCAAAGCGCTTGCGTCGGAGCTGCGCGACGCGGTGACGGCGGCGACCCGGCGGCTTGTCGCCGCGCACGGCCTACACCCGGGCCTTGCCGTCGTGCTCCTTGGTGATGACCCCGCGAGCCGGACTTATGTCGCCAGCAAATCGCGCGCGCTGGTCGAAGTCGGAATGCGGCCGTTCGATTTCAAGCTTCCAGCGGCGACCAGTGAGGCCGAGCTGCGTGCTCTCATCAAGAAGCTCAATTCCGACCCTGCCGTGAACGGCATCCTGGTACAGCTGCCGTTGCCGCCGCAGATCAACACCTCGCGCATTATCGCCAGCATCGATCCCGATAAGGACGTCGACGGCTTTCATCCGCTCAATGCCGGACGGCTCGCCTCCGGACTACCGGGGCTGGTGCCGTGCACGCCGATCGCCTGCCTCAGGCTGATCAGGACTGTGCACGATTCGCTGGCCGGGATCGCAGCGCTGATGATCGGACGCTCGCATATCGTCGGCAATCCGCTCGCGCAAGTTCTGCTCAACGAGAACGCCACCGTCACCGTGGCGCACACCTTCACGCGCCACTTGCCGGAGCTCTGCCGGCGCGCTGAACTGATGTGCGTCGCCATCGGCTGCGCCGAGTTCATCCGCGGCGACTGGATCAAGCCGGGCGCCACCGTCATCGACGTCGGCATCAACCGCGTGGCCGTGGGCGGCAAATCGCGCATCGTCGGCGACGTGAAATTTTCCGAGGCCGTCGAGGTCGCCGGCGCCATTACGCCGGTGCCCGGCGGGGTCGGGCCGATGACGATCGTGTGCCTGCTGATCAATACGCTGCGCGCGGCCTGCATGCAGGCCGGCCTGCCGCCGCCGGCGCTGTGATCGTCTCCGCTGGCGATTAGAGCAGCATTTCCATCACGTGCGGTGCAAAGACTCCCAGCGCCAGCAGCGCGAGGCCGACGATGCCGAGCGCACCGGCGAACCAGGCGAGCGCCATGATGCCGGTGATCACCGTCGCCGAGGCGAGCACGATGCCGACCTGAAATGCCGCGGAGGCCAGTTCGTAGTGATGGTATTTCGCCATGGCGAGATCGCGATCCTCCTCCTGCGCCCTGGCCTGAACGGCTAACTCCTTGCGGCCGTTGCCCGCCTTCGGATCGGAGTCGTAGTGCGCGGCCGCTGTTCGCCACATGCCTATCTGCTTGTCCAGCGCAACCTTCAGCGCTGGATCAGCGGTGTTGGCGGCGAGCAAGGCCGTCTGATCGGCGATGGCGGCGACTACGGTCTTGCGGATGTCTTTGGCCTGGTAGAACGCCCAGGTGTCGGACGATTTGACGTTGGCGTCGATGGCTTCGGTCTGCGCGCTCTTGCCGAGCGTCTCCGAGAACGAGAGAAACAGCGCCAGCACCGCGATCAACAGCGCGATCTTCTTGTTCTCGTTGGCCGCGTGCTGCGCGTGCTCGGCATGTTCCATGTGTTCGGTTGCTTCCGGCATCGACATCGCCCCTCTTTCAGTTGCGGCTGGACGGCCAAATCCGTAACTCACCAGTCTGCGATCGTCATTGCGGGTTCCGCAGCGGCCTTTCGGTCGACTATGATGGATGAAAGTTCATTGAGATCAGCACGTTAGTTCGCTGATGGGCGGCTGGACCCTTCTTCCTGGGAGCCAACGGGCCGGCCCGAAGTGGCCGGCCCGACGACAAGCTCCGCGACGAAGCAATCCAAAACGGCGCCGCAGCGCTGCATTGCTTCGCTTCGCTCGCAATGACGCGGACGACGGATAGCACGAATTTTCTTTACGCGCGCGGGTGGGCGCTGCGGTAGGCCTCGATCAGCCGTTCGGCGTCGACCGCGGTGTAAATCTGCGTCGTCGACAGCGAGGCGTGGCCGAGCAATTCCTGGATCGAGCGCAAATCGCCGCCGCGGGCGAGCAGATGCGTGGCAAAAGAATGGCGCAGCGCGTGCGGCGTCGCGGTTTCGGGTAAGCCCAGCGCGCCGCGCAGCCGTGCCATGGCGAGCTGCACCAGGCGCGGCGACAAGACGCCACCCTTGGCGCCGACGAATAGCGGGCCGTGATCCGGCACGTCGTAGGGCGAAAGCGCAAGATAATCGGCGATGAGTTTTTTGACCTGCGGCAGCACCGGCACCATGCGCTGCTTGCCGCCCTTGCCGGTCACGGTGACGACGTCGCTTCCGCCGATGGCGCCGCGCTTTAATCCGAGCGCTTCGGAAAGCCGCAAGCCGCTGCCGTAGAGGAGCCCGAGCACCGCGGCATCGCGGGCGTGGATCCACGGTGCGTGGCCGTCGCCGGCCGGCAGATCGGGATCGGCCATGCGCTTGGCAGCGGCGACCGCAAGCGGCCGCGGCAGGTTTTTGCCGATCTTGGGCGCCCGGACCGCGGCCAGCGCGCCGACGTGCCCTTTGCCGCTCCGCTCCAGATAACGGGCGAAGGCGCGCGTGCCGGCGAGCATGCGCGTCAGCGAACGGCTGCCGATGCCTTGCGCGCGGCGCGCCGCCATGAAGGCGCGCACGTCGGCGGGCACAAGCGCGGCGAGCTCCTTCAACGACGGCGCGCCGCCGCGATGCTCGGCCAAGAACGCCAGGAATTGCAGAACGTCGCGCCGATAGGCCTCGACGGTTTTCGCCGCCATGCGCCGTTCGGCGCCGAGATGCCTAAGCCAGCTCTCGACCTCGGTGGCGACTCTTGGAGCGACGCGGTGTGCGCCATCGGTAGAATGCATTGCCGCTCGTCCCCGCGAACGCGGGGCCCGGTTTGCTGGATTCCCGCTTTCGCAGGAATGAGCGGAATATGCACGGCGGCGCCTTTACTCTTTCTTAACCGCGGGGAATCGGCACAGAATTAGCCATGCCCAGGCGCGTCGTCGATGTTCTGGTCCCGGTCGCTCTCGATCGCGAGTATTCGTATCGGGTGCCGGAAAAGCTCGATTTGGCGCCGGGCGACATCGTGTCCGTGCCGCTCGGTGCGCGCGAAGCCACCGCCGTCGTCTGGGCCGACAACCCAAAACCCAATCCGCGGCTCGACAACCGGCTCAAGGACGTCGAAGACAAACTCGATGCGCCGCCGCTCAAAGGCGAGCTGCGCCGCTTCGTCGATTGGGTGGCGAGCTACACCTTGAGCTCGCGCGGCATGGTGCTGCGCATGTGCCTGCGCATGGGCGAGCATCTGGGCGCCGCGCGCGAACGCGTCGGCGTGCGGCTTGCCGGCCCTGCGCCGCAGCGCATGACCGGCGCGCGGTCGCGCCTGCTCGAACTTCTTGCCGACGGCATGGCGCGTGGCAAAAGCGAAGCGGCGCGCGAAGCCGGCGTCACCGCGGGCGTGATCGACGGCCTGATCGACGAAGGCACGCTGGAAACGGTGGTGCTGCCGCCGGAGCCGGTCGCGCACCGTCCCGATGCCGATTTCAAGCAGGCCGATTTTACCGCCGCGCAGAGCACCGCCGCCGCGGCGCTGAAAGCCACGATCGCCAAGGCCGGCTACACGGTGACGCTGCTCGACGGCGTCACCGGCTCGGGCAAGACCGAAGTCTATTTCGAAGCGGTGGCGGACACGATCCGCGCTGGCCGGCAGAGCCTGATCCTGATGCCGGAGATTGCGCTCACCGCGCAGTTTTTGGACCGCTTCGCCGCGCGCTTCGGCACCCGCCCGGCGGAATGGCACTCGGAGCTGTCGCCGCGCCGGCGCGCCCGCACCTGGCGCGCGGTCGCCGACGGCGAAGTCGCCGTCGTGGTCGGCGCGCGCTCGGCGCTGTTTCTCCCCTACGCCGATCTCGGCCTGATCGTCGTCGATGAAGAGCACGATCCGGCCTACAAGCAGGAGGACGGCGTGCGCTACCACGCCCGCGACATGGCGGTGGTGCGCGGCCATATTGCGCGCATTGCGGTGGTGCTGGCGTCGGCAACGCCGTCGCTCGAAACCGAAGTCAATGCGCGGCGCGGCCGCTATGCGCGCATCGCGCTGCCCGAGCGTTTCGGCGGGGCGCGCCTGCCGGCCATCGAGGCGATCGACCTGCGCCGCGACCCGCCGCCGCCGCGCCATTTCATCTCGCCGGTGCTCGCCGGCGCGGTCAAAACTTCGCTGCAGCGCAACGAGCAGGCATTGCTGTTTCTCAATCGCCGCGGCTATGCGCCGCTGACTTTGTGTCGCGCCTGCGGCTTCCGCTTCGCCTGCCCGAACTGCGACGCCTGGCTGGTCGATCACCGCTTCCGCCGCCAGCTCGTCTGCCATCATTGCGGTTTCGCCATGCCGCATCCGGCCAATTGCCCGCACTGCCAGGTGGCCAATTCGTTCGTCGCCATCGGGCCCGGCGTCGAGCGCCTCGAGGAGGAGGTGCGCGAACTGTTTCCCGGCGCCCGCGTGCTGGTGCTCTCGAGCGACCTCGTCGCCTCGGTCGAGCGCATGCGCGAGGAATTGGCCGACGTCGCCGCCGGCCGCTTCGACATCGTCATCGGCACCCAGCTCGTCGCCAAGGGGCACCACTTTCCGATGCTCAATCTGGTCGGCGTCGTCGACGCCGATCTCGGCCTCGCCAACGGCGATCCGCGCGCCGCCGAGCGCACGTTTCAGCTCCTGCACCAGGTGGTCGGCCGCGCCGGCCGCGAAGCCGGCGCCGGCTACGGCTATCTGCAGACGCATCAGCCGGAGCATCCGGTGCTGCGTGCGCTGATCGCGCAGGACCGTGATGCCTTCTACGACGCCGAGATCGCGCAGCGCGAGAGCACGCACTATCCGCCGTTCGGGCGGCTCGCCAGCCTCGTGGTTTCCGGCCCCGACAAGCACGCGGCCGAATCGTTCGCGCGCGCGCTCGTTCGCGCCGCACCCAAGGTCGCCGGCGCCATCGCCGATGCGCTGCGCATCCTCGGCCCTGCCGAAGCCCCGCTCGCTCTGGTGCGCGGCCGCCACCGCCTGCGTCTGTTGGTAAAGGCGCCGCGCGCCTTCGACCTCTCGGCCTACCTGCGCCAATGGCTCGCCGCCGGCCCAAATCCGAAGGGCGGCGTCAAGCTCGAAATCGACGTCGATCCGCAGAGCTTTTTGTGAACTGTTTATTTCTTTTTGAACTTCAATACGATACTTGCCTCACCTTTGGCGGTTGCGATTCCGATACTGCCCTCGCCCGAAACCGCGATACTCACCTCGACCTCATCGAGGGCCATCTTGCCGAATGCCTGCGTGGTTAGATCACCAATCATCGTACCGATTTGTTCTTTCAATGTGTTCCAGCGCCCCATGAACCTACCGAAATCGACTTCCTTTCTATCTTTAATCCATTTCGATAGCCCTAGCGCGTGGAGCTCTATGGTTTTGCCGCCGGGCACTTCCGCGGCCTCGCCGCCATTATCGCTCACCGGGACTACCGAAATAATTGAAATCGTCCTTGCCGGACTTCCTGTTTTTACCTTAGCCATTACCAGGTCCTCTCGTCAGATAAAGGCAGTCAGTTTCAGCTCACTGACTGCCTGTAGCAAATATTGGCAGATGCCCTGCTGAGTCGCATTTCCGGTAAATTGTCCCGTGTAAATGCCAACGCCTTTGCCTGTCGCGGTCGATACCAAGGAGCCGCTGTCGGACCGCTGTCCCCAATGATCGATGTAGACGCGCATCACATTATACGGGTCGAGATTATCGGCAAAGTACCAGCTATTTAGGATTTGGGCACTGCCGATGTGGTGGCTGCGGAAATCGACGCTTACCGTCGCCCCATTGACCGGATGGCTCTCAACAAGCAGGGAGTTTACATTCCGCGGCATGCCGTTTTGCGTCTCAATGAAGGCAGCGTCCACCGAACCGGGCGCGAAGCTGATCAATTGGCCCGTGCTGCCGTCCTTCATGGCGACCCTACTGCCGCGTTTGAGGCCGGATATCGCGTGCTTGCAGGTGAGAACGCCTCCCGTCTTGTTGCTGTCGCGAGCCCAGCAGGTCGAGGCGGCGTTGACGGGATCAAGCGGCGTGTGAGGAAGGAAAACCACGGGAAACTGCACGACCGGGATAATCGGGCGTGTCGGCAGATTATGCGGAGAAATCGGCGATGGCTGCCATCGTTGATCATAGACTGCCGCTCCGAAGAAATAGCCTACCTCCAGTGCGGCGTCTGACAGATATTTATACGCGATTGTATAAACGTGCCGATCTATCGGAAAGAATCCGACACTCGGATTTATTCGTTGTGGAATTTTTGTTCTTGGATCATCAGACGGTATTTGGAAATGGTTCATCACAGAGGAGAGGTTATCCCAGTAAACTCGCGAGACGTATTGCGACCATAAAAAACCGCGACCGATGGGATTATCGGCTCGCCCCTCGATCTGATTGAATGCCAGCAACGTCGCCTCGGGGACTGCGAAATCTGGATTACCCGGCGGGAGAAGGCGAGCAATGGCTTCCGGGGACAGTGGCATGGTCGCGCTTTACGCAAAATCACCCAACTACACCAAAGATTGCATCAATTCGAGGTGGCCGTCTAGGGGCAGGTCGCGAGTGACAGACGTTGTAGCACGTTGGCGATTAGCGAAGCGTAATCCACAACATAGACTCAAGATGGCGGGTTACGTCTGCCGCCAGCCCCGCCCGACTTTCCGCTTGGGTTGTTTTCCAGCGCAAATTTCTTCCGCTCCGCCGCCGCGAACGCCCGCCGCGCCCATTCCGCAAGCTCATCGGGATCGTCGTAGAGCCGCTCGGGCAGGCGCCAATAGGGCAGCGCGTGCTGGCTTGGGCGGCCGGACTTTTTGCCCCGCGTGTAGGTGAACGGCGCGCAGCCTTCGCGTTCGAAATCGGCGCGGTTGGCGTCGTCGACCTTCAGATAGATCACGTCGCGGACCACGAGGCCGAACATCAGGCCGTCGGCGAAGATGCCGGCGCCCGAAAACATGCGCCGCACCGTCACCGGGCCGAACGGCGCGAACAGGTCGCGGATGAAGTCGTGGTCCACGCGGGCAACCTCTAATATCAACGGCACATCATGTTGACCGTCATCCTGAGGTGGCCGCGAAGCGGCCCTCGAAGGATGCGGCCGATAACTCACAGGCCGCCGCCCTTCGAGGCTCGGCGCTTCGCGCCGAGCACCTCAGGGTGACGGATATGATTCAGCGCACATCGCCATTTACCGTCACGTCGGCCGCCGCGAGGCGTGGACCGATTTGCGTAAGAGCGCGTAGAGCGAGCCGCCGGTGAGCGCGCCGAGCACGTACATGAAGGCGGCGACGATCGACAGCGGCGCGCGCAGGCTGAAACCGAGAAAGCTCATCGTCACCACGCCGAGATTCTGAAACACGAAGATCAGAATGATGGCGACGAATACCACGATGACGATCAGATATACCCAGCGCATGGCGGCCTCGCTTGCAGGTCGGCAGATCAGGCAAAGCGTAACCCGGATTGAGTGCAAACAAAATCCGGGGCAAGCTCGTCGCCTCGACCCGCGTGATGCACGACCCCGACTGGTACCCAACCGATTTATCACAGCATGGCTGGCCGCATTGGCGGGCCGCCGGCCGCAGGAGGCTCATCATGGCTGAAGGCGACGCCGCGCCGATCCGGCGCCTCAATCCGACCGAACTTGGCGCGCCACCCGGCTACTCGCAGATCGTCGAAGTGCGCGGCAGCCGCATCATCTTCATCGCCGGCCAGACCGCGCTCGACCGCGACGGCGCGCTCATTGGCAAGGACGATTTTGCCGCCCAGGCCGAGCAGGTGTTCCGCAATCTCGGCGTGGCGCTGCGGGCGGTGGGCTGCACCGCCGCCAATCTGGTGAAGCTGACGGTGTTTGTCCGCGACATGGCCAACCTCGCCGCCTATCGCGAGGCGCGCAATCGCTTCTTTGCCGCCGTCACGCCGCCGGCCGCACCCGCGGTCACGCTGGTCGAAGTGTCGAAGCTTTACGGCGCGGATTTTCTGATCGAGATCGAGGCCATCGCGGCGATCTGATCGTTGCGCCCTTTACAAAAACAGCGCGTAACCCGGATTGAGCGTCAGCGAAACGGCGGTCAGCCTCGTTGTCCCATCCCGGGTTTCGCTGCGCCCAACCCGGGCTTCTTTTACTGCTACGGCTGCGCAAACCGCTCCCTTGGCCTCGGCTTCTCGGTTCTTCGCCGGGCTCGCGGTTCGCAGCGATCCTAACAGCCGGCGGGCGGCCGTCACGTGTCGATGGCGCGATCGAAGGCCGCTTCGTTGGCGCGCGACGGCTGGGTGAAACCGCTGAGCTTGCGCACGAATTGCAGCGCCGCGGCGCGGCTCTCTTCTTTGGTCGCCGGCGGCTCGAAATTGAACAGCGTGCGGATGCTGCGGCACATTTTTGATACGCTCCGTTTTACGAATTCGCCGCCCGTGCGGGCTCCTGCGCGGCCGGCTGGCGCCGCGCGATGGCATCGGCGATCTCGACGGTGCGCCGCGCCATCTCGGCGTGCAGCCGCTCGACCATGCGGCCCTCGATCTGGATGACGCCCTTGTCGCGGTTCTCCGGCAGGTCGAACGCGGCGATGATCTTGCGCGCCGCCTCGACCTCCTCGGGTGCCGGCGAGAACGCGGCATTGCAGGCCTCGATCTGCCGGGGATGGATCAGCGTCTTGCCGTCGAAACCGAGATCGCGCGCCTGCCGGCATTCCGCAACAAAACCCTCGGCGTTGCCGAGATCGTTATAGACGCCGTCGAGAATATCGAGGCCGTAGGCGCGCGCCGCGGCGATGCAGCTCATCAGCCACGGCAGCATCGGCGCGCGGCCCGGCACGATGCAGGCGCGGGTGTCCTTGGCGAGGTCGTTGGTGCCCATGACGAAACCGACAAGCCGGGTCTCGGAATCCTGGGCCGCCGCGGCGATGGCGGCGACATTGAGCATGGCGAGCGGCGTCTCCATCATGGCCCAGACGCGGATATGCGGGTCGGTGCCCATGTCGACGATGCGTGCCGCCACATCCTGCAACTGGTGCGGATCGGAAATTTTCGGCACCAGCACGGCATCGGGCCGGCACTCGGCGACGGCATGCAAGTCGTCGACCCACCAGCGCGTATCGAGGCCGTTGATGCGCACCAAAACCTCGCGGTCGCCGAAGCCGGTTTGCACGGCTTTCTTGATCAGGCCGCGCGCCATCGCCTTGGCTTCGGGCGCCACCGCGTCTTCGAGATCGAGAATGAGGCCGTCGGCCGGCAGATCGCGCGCCTTCTCGAGCGCGCGGGCGTTCGAGCCGGGCATGTAGAGCACGCTGCGCCGCGGGCGGACTGTCATGGCGATCCTTCTGGCTGGGCCGGATTATTAGCGGCGTTGCGCGCGCCATGCCACTGCGGGCCATCCGGCGGCCCGGCGGCGGATGCGATCCTCGGACGCAGTTTTCCGCAGCGCAGCACGCAGCGAAGCGTAGTGGTGCGCTGCGGACCCAGGACCGTCACACACTGCGAGTTTGTGACGATCCCGGATCAGCGGTGCACCGCTTGGCGCTGCACCGCATCCGGGAAACAAAAGCCTTTTCTTCGCGCCCAGCGCTCACGCCGCCTTGCGCTTGGCCGTGATCAGCTTGCGATTCACCAAACACTCGGCGATCTGAATGGCGTTAAGCGCCGCGCCTTTGCGCAAATTGTCGGACACCACCCACAGCGACAGCCCGTTCTCCACCGTGGCGTCGTCGCGGATGCGGCTGATATAGGTCGCGTCCTCGCCGGCCGCCTCGTAGGGCGTGACGT
>JASHQS010000134.1 GCA_030038995.1 Xanthobacteraceae bacterium | reverse complement strand
GATTTCGGTGGCGCCCGGGCCGGCATCCTTCGAGGGCCACCTGCGGCGGCCACCTCAGGATGACGGAAAATAAACAGATGGTGGATGTGCCGATAACGATCGCCTGCGGCAATTACGACCGGACGCGCGCGATCAGCGACGGACGCGTCAACGTCGACGGCTGCGCCGTCACCTATCTGCCGCTCTATCCGGAGGAGATTTTTCACCGCGCCTTCAAGTTTGCCGAATTCGACGTCTCCGAGCTGTCGTTTTCCAGCTACCTGCGCACGGTCGCCGCCGGCAATGCCCATTACGTCGGCGTGCCCGCCTTCGTGTCGCGGATTTTCCGCCATTCCGGCATCTACATCCGCAACGGCGCCGGCATCAACAAGCCGGCGGATCTGCGCGGCAAGCGCATCGGCGTGCCGGAATATCAGATCACCGCCGTGGTCTGGATGCGCGGCATCATGCAGCACGAATACGGCGTCAAGCCGTCGGACAGCCATTGGCGCAGCGGCGGCCAGGAACAGGCCGGGCGCCATGAGCGCACGCCGCTCAAGGCCATCCCCGGCCTCGACCTGCAGCCGATCGGCGACGACAAGACGCTGGTCGGCATGCTGCGCGACGGCGAGCTTGACGCGCTGTTCACCGCCCGCGCGCCGTCCTCGTTCCTCAACGGCGAGCCGCACATCGCGCGGCTGTTTCCCGACACCCGCGCCGCCGAGCAGGCATATTACAAAAAGACAAAACTGTTCCCGATCATGCACCTGATCGGCATCCGCCGCTCGCTGTGCGAAAAATATCCGTGGCTCGCCACCAGCGTCTACAAGGCGTTCTGCGAGGCCAAGGCCTTGGCGATGATCGATCTGCGCGACGTCAACGCGCTCTTGGTGACGCTACCCTGGCTCGAGGCCGAGACCAACGAGACGGCCGCCATCATGGGCGAGGATTTCTGGCGCTACGGCGTCGACGAAAACCGCCCGGAGATCGAGGCACTGACGCAATACGCGTTCGAGCAGGGCCTGATCGAGCGCAAGCCCGCGCTCGAGGAGCTGTTCCATCCCTCGACCTTCGATATGTCGAAGGTGTAATACCAAGCGCAATTAATGTTGACCGTCATCCTGAGGCGGCCGCGCGCAGCGCGGCCCTCGAAGGATGCGGCCGAGGCGCAACCGAAATCGGGCTTGCCCGATTTCGGCAGGTTTAGTGTCCAAATCGGCTATAGCCGATTTGGATGCCGTCGCCCTTCGAGGCTCGGCGTTGCGCGCCGAGCACCTCAGGGTGACGGTCAGTATTAAGTGCGGCCGGTATTAGGTTGAAGATGATGCAGACCGACAATCGCGTGATCGTTTCCGGCTGCGGCCCGGTCGGCGCCGTGATGACGCTGGCGCTGGTCAGAAAAGGCGTTCCGGTCACGCTGATCGAGCAATTGCCCGATGCCGCCGAGGATCAGCGCGCCGCCACCATCCATCCGCCGACCGTCGCGATGCTGGTCGATCTCGGCCTGGAAAAGGAAATGTTCTCGGACGCGCCGTCCGGCGGCATGGAAGCGCCGCTGTTTCATTTCCGCGACCGCGAGACCGGCGACTTGATCGCGGTGTTCGACATCAGCCTGCTCAGAGGCGAAATCCCCTACCCGTACGTGGTGCAGTGGGAGCAGTACAAGCTCGTGCATGCGGCGCTGCCGCACATCAGGGCGAGCGGCATCGGCGAGATTCGCTTCTCGACGAAATTCCTCGGCCTGACGCAGTCCGCCGACGCCGTCGAAGCCACGGTCGGCAACGCCGCCGGCGAGACCGAAACGCTGCGCGGCAAATATCTGATCGGCGCCGACGGCGGCAGCAGCACGGTGCGGCGCGCCGCGCAGATTGCCTTCGAGGGCTTCACCTGGCCGGAGCGCTTCATCAAGATCGGCACCACGTTCGATTTCGGCGCCATCGGCAAAGGCTACTGCACGCGCAATTATTTCTTCGATCCCGACGAGTGGCTCAATCTGTTCAAGGTCAAGGGCTACGGCCCGCCGGGCATCTGGCGCGGCGTGCTGCCGGTGCCGGAAACCGAGACCGACGAGGCGGCGCTGAGCATGGCCGGCATCCAGCGCCGCCTGCAACGCATTCATGTCAAGAGCGGCGATTACCACATTCCGTATTACGCGCTCTACGCCGTGCACCAGCGCGTTGCGGCGACCTTCAACAAGGGCCGCGTGCTGCTCGCCGGCGATTGCGCCCACGTCAACAATCCGATCGGCGGCATGGGCATGAACGGCGGCATTCACGACGCGGTCAATCTTGCCGAAAAACTCGCCGACGTGTGGTTCGGCCGCGCCGCTGCCGGCGTGCTCGACCGCTACACGCGGCAGCGGCGCGCGGCGCAGGTCGATTACGTCCAGGCGCAGACCATCGACAACAAACGCAAGCTCGAGGAAAAAGACCCGGCGATCCGCCGCCGCCATTTGGACGACCTGCGCCGCACCGCCGAGGACGTTGCGCGGCACAAGAAATTTCTCTACCGCTCGTCGCTGATCGACAGTTTGAATTCGGCGAATGCGGTGGCGTGACGCTTACGCGGCCGGCGCAATAACGGCTAATACCGCGTCAGTTGCCGTTTGATGTCTTGACATCAAGTTATTAGACACTCATGATGCTTTGATGCGGACCACGCTTACCGTTGACGATGATCTGGCCGGCCTCTTGAAGCGGCGCGCCCGCGAACTGGGCGTGTCGTTCAAGGAGATGGTCAACCGAACGCTCCGCGCCGGCCTCGGCGAGGTGGCGAAGTCGCGTCGCCATCCGGCACCGCGGACCATTCCGCATGCGTTTGGTTTCCGGCCCGGGATCGACCTCGACAAGCTCAATCAACTCGTTGACGAGCTGGAAGGCGAAGCTTACGCGACGGGGCAGCGTGCCGGGCTCGCCCCTCGAGGCTCCGGACATGATCCTGCCCGACGTCAACGTTCTCGTTCACGCTCATAACGCCGAATCAGCGGTTCACGGGCCGGCTCGTCGCTGGTGGGATGCGTGCCTCGCTGGGTCCGAAGGGGTGGGCCTTGCCTGGGCGGCCCTGCTGGGGTTCATCCGGATAACTACCAACCGCAAAATCGTGGCACGGCCACTTTCCGTCAACGAAGTGATGGGCCGCCTGGCGACTTGGCTCGAACTCCCTCACGTCCATGTGGCGCAGCCATCTGATATGCATTTCACGCGGCTGCGAGCGGAATTCGAGCGACTGGGGACCGCGGGAAATTTGACCACGGACGCGCACCTCGCCGTGTTGGCGATGGAACGCGGTTACGTCCTTTACACGACCGATGCGGACTTCGCTCGCTTTCCCGGATTGCGCTGGGTGAACCTATGCAAAGAATAGCGAAAGCGGCGCCGTCGATCCGGCGCAACGCGCCGAGCTGATCGACAAGCTCGATGAACTCGCGCAGGTCCTGGTATATCGGCGGGAACCTGAGAAGCGGCGACGGCGGGGCGGCGAACAGCTCCGGAACAAGGCCGAGCCGAGCATAGCCGAACGCCGCAGCCCGCACCGGCCGCGGCGACCGGCCGTCGCTGCGTTGGCACGAAGCCGATGTCAAGGAGTTCTTCCCAGCGTAAAACCGGTATAAATGGCCGTTCAGTAGCCGGGTCTGCATGCATTCCGTCGCCCATCTCATCCATGCCTATGGTCTGCTCGTCGTCGCCGGTTTCATCGGCATCGAAGCCCTGGGCATTCCGCTGCCGGGCGAAACCACGCTGATCGTCGGCTCGGTGATTGCCGGGCGCACCCATGAACTGAGCATCGTCGGCGTCATCGTCGTGGCGGCGCTCGCCTCCGTCGCCGGCCGCGTCACCGGCTATGCCATCGGCGCACGCTTCGGCTATTGGCTGCTGCTTCGTTATGGCGCGTACGTGCGGATCACCGAACCGCGCATCAAGCTCGGCGAGTACCTGTTCCTGCGTTACGGCAGCGCGATCATCATCGTCGCGCAATTCATCCCGTTCTTGCGCCCCATTGCGGGCATCCTCGCCGGCGCCAACCGCATGCCGTGGCACAATTTCCTGCTGGCCAGCGCCGTCGGGGCGAGCCTGTGGGCGCTGTTCTTCGGCATCGGCGCCTACTGGTTCGGCCGCCAGTTCGCACACCTTGCCGCATCGTGGTGGTTCCTGCGCGGTCCGAGCGGCTGGATCGTGTTCGGCATTGTGGCGGTCATCGTTCTCATCGTGCTTGCGGTCTTCGTTGCCCGCCACGAGGCGCAACTCGTCGCCAAGGCCGAGCGGGCGCTTCCCGGGCCGCTGCGCGTGCCATAGAACGCAATGCGCGCATGAGCATCTGATGAGCATCTGATGAGCATCTGCTCGACGATCGATTGCGACGTGCATGCCAACGTGCCCGGCATGCAGGCCTTGTTGCCGTATCTCGACGAGCAGTGGCGCGACAGCGTCATCGACCGCGGGCTCAATTCGCTGGAATCGATCAGCTATCCGCCGAACGCGCCGCTCACCGCGCGGGCCGACTGGCGCGGCAAGGCGGGCGAACCGGCGAATACGCTCGACATGCTGCGCACGCAGGCGCTCGACCGCTGGAACATCGACGTTGCGATCTGCAACTGCCTCTATGGCGTGCAGCTATTGTTCAGCGAGGACATGGCGGCGGCGTTCGCCAAGGCGGTGAACGACTGGCTCGTGGCCGAATGGCTCGACCGCGATCCGCGGCTGCGCGGCTCGATTGTCGTGCCGATGCAGAATACCGATTATGCGGTCGCCGAGATCGAGCGCTGCGCGCCCGACCGGCGCTTCGTGCAGGTCCTGGTCCTGGCGATGGGCGAGGCGCCGCTCGGCCGGCGCGCGTACTGGCCGATTTTCGCGGCCGCGGAGCGCCACGATCTGCCGATCGGCGTCCATGCCGGATCGGGCTTCCGCCATGCCGTGACCTCGCTCGGCTGGCCGTCGTGGTATGTCGAGGATTACTGCGCCAATGCGCAAGGCTTTCAAGCGCAGTTGGCAAGCCTCGTCTGCGAAGGCGTGTTCGCCAAATACCCGAAGCTGAAAGTGGTGCTGCTGGAATCCGGCGTCACCTGGCTGCCGGCGTTTCTCTGGCGCCTGACAAAGTTCTGGCGCGGCGTTCGCGCCGAGGTGCCATGGGTCGATCGTCCGCCATGGGAAATCGTTCGCGAGCAGGTGCGCTTGACCATTCAACCGTTTGACGCTCCCAACGAGCCTGGCGCCGTCGCCCGGCTGGTCGATCAACTGCAGTCCGACGACATGCTGCTGTTTGCCTCGGACTTTCCGCATTGGCAGTTTGACGGCGACGACATCATGCCGGCCGGCATTCCGCAAAAGCTGCACGGCAGGATCAAGCGCGACAACGCGCTTGCCACCTATCCCCGCCTTAGCGCGACGGCGGCGTCTTAGGCCACAGCCCATGGCCAGGCACGTGATCGCTCCGCTGCGCGACTTTCCGGCCGGCTCGCGCAAGCTGGTCGACGTGGAAGGCCGCGCCATCGCGGTCTTCAACGTCAACGGTGAGTTCTTTGCGCTCGCCAATCGCTGCCCGCACCAGGGCGGCAGCCTGGTTCACGGCCGCCTGGTCGGGCTCGTCGAGGCGAGCGAGCCGGGCTGCTATCGCTACTCGCGCCGCGGCGAGATCATCCGCTGTCCATGGCACGGCTGGGAATTCGACCTGCGCACCGGCAAATCGTGGTGCGAACCCGATCGGGTGCGGGCGCGGCAATTTGCGGTGTCGATCGCTGCCGGTGCGGCGCTGGCGGAAGGCCCGTACGTGGCCGAGACCTTCCCGGTGCGCATCGAAGATGATTACGTCGTGCTCGAGGCATGACGCGGGGGCGGGGCGAGGAGCGGCCGGCATGGAGCAACGACGGTCGGCGCCGAGACGGCTGCGGCTCGCGGCCGATATCGGCGGCACTTTCACCGACATCGCCGTGTTCGACGAAAAGAGCGGACAGCTCACCTTCGGCAAGGTGCTGTCGACGCCGGCGCATCTGGTCGAGGGCATTTCGGCGGGCGTCGCCAAGGCCGGCAGCGATTATCGTTCGGCGGCTCTGTTCCTGCACGGCTCGACCATCGCCATCAATGCCATGCTCGAGCGCACCGGCGCCCGCACCGCGCTGCTCATCACTGAAGGATTCCGCGACATCTACGAGATCGGGCGGATCAACCGGCCGGACGCCTACAATCTCTTCTTTCAGAAACACGTGCCGCTGATCGAGCGGGCGCTGCGCTTCGAGGTCCACGAGCGCACGCTTGCCGACGGCGAGATCGAGACGCCGCTCGACGATGCCGAAATCGCCGCACTCGGCAACAAGCTGCAGGAACTCGGCGTCGAAGCCGCCGCCATCCTGTTTCTCAATTGCTACGCCAATGCCGGTCACGAGCGGCGCGCCAGGGCGATCTTGGAGAAGAATCACCCCGAGCTGTTCGTGTCCGCCTCGCACGAATTATCGCAGGAGTACCGCGAGTTCGAGCGCTCGTCGACAGTGGCGGCCAATGCCTATGTGGGACCAAAGGTTCGCCGCTATATCGGCGAGATCGATTGCCACATGCGCGCGGCCGGCTTTGCCGGCTCGTTCCTGGTGGTGCAGTCGACCGGCGGACTTTACGAAGCCGCGCAGGCGCAGGACCAGTGCGTGCGCATGCTGGAATCCGGTCCCGCCGCGGGCGTGATCGGCGCGCAGGCGCTGTGCCGCATGCTCGGCATCGACAACGCCATCGCCTTCGACATGGGTGGCACCACTGCCAAAGCCGGCGTCATTTATCGCGGCGAGGCCTTGACCACCGGCACGGCGCTGATCGGCGGCTATGAGCAGGCGCTGCCGGTGCAGCTCGCCATGATGGACATTTTCGAGGTCGGCACCGGCGGCGGCTCGATCGCGCAGGTGGTAGACGGCGCTCTGCGAGTCGGCCCGCAAAGCGCGGGCGCGGCGCCGGGCCCGGCCTGCTATGGGCTCGGCGGCAGCGAGCCCACCGTGACCGACGCCAATCTCGTGCTCGGCCGCCTCCAGGCCGAACGGTTTCTCGGTGGCGAGATGAAACTCGATGCCGCAGCCGCCGCGAGCGCGCTGTCGAGCCGCATCGGTGCGCCGCTCGGATTGAACCTGGTCGAGGCCGCCGACGGCATTTTGCGCATCGCCGCCACCGCCATGTCGTATGCGGTCAAGGGCGTCACCACCGAGCGCGGTTTTGACGCCGGCGATTTCGTGCTGGTTGCCTACGGCGGCGCCGGGCCGTTGCACGCCGTCGAGGTGGCGCGCGAGATCGGCATGCGCAACGTCATCGTGCCGGCCGCGCCGGGCATGTTTTCCGCCTTCGGCATGCTGTTCGCCGATTTGCGCCACGACTACGTGCGCACCTGGTTCACGCCGCTCGATGACGCATCGTTCGACGACATCGAAGCCGTTTATCGCGCGCTGGAGAGCCAAGGGCGCGACGCGATCGCCGGCGCCTCGGTCAAGCCGCAGCGTATCGTCGTCAAACGCGCAGCCGACATGCGCTATGTCGGCCAGGAGCACGCCGTGACCGTCGATTTGCCGATGGCGGTCTTTGCCCGCGGCGACCGCAAAGCGATCAAGCGGCATTTCGACGCCATGCACGCGCGGCGCTACGGCACCTCGGCGCCCGCCGAGCCGGCGGAGATCGTCAGCCTGCGCTCGACCGTGAGCGGACTGATGCGCAAGCCGCCGCAGCGCAAGATGGCACGCGGACAAAGGACGCCGCCGGCCGCTTCGCGCGGCGCCAGGCGCAAGGTTTTTTGCGGCGGCCGCTTCCGCCCGACGCCGACCTTTTGGCGCCCGGCGCTCCTTGCCGGCAATCGGATCGAAGGGCCGGCCTTGATCGAAGAATATGCCTCGACGACGCTGCTGTTGGCCGGCGACACGCTGGAAGTCGACGCCTACGGCAATCTGGCAATACGGGTCGGCGGCTGATCCGCCGCGGCCCGCATCAGGCGCTATGCGGAGCGTCCGGTCGCTTCCGGCTGTTGCATCCGCAAAATTTCGCTGAATTCTCGTTCCAGCCGGCGAAGCGCCGCCAACAACGCGTGTGGCGGCGGCCCGCCAAGCGGCGCACCAGCATTCGCTTGCACGCTCAGCACATCCTGTCGCTCGTCGGGAAAATGTTCCGCGTACTTACTCGCGTCGAACATCAGCGCCCTCCGTCGCCCGTTTTCCCCCGCTCTTCAGGGACGCTCCGGGCTGTTCGCAAGTCAAGCGCCAGTTGGCGAATTCCACTGGATTATGGACTGCTGCTGGGTTTTAAGCGTCGTCCCAAATGACGAGCGGCAGGACCCGTTCGCCGCCGCCGACCGGTCGCCGCCGCTCGATCCGGGGCGCGCCTTCGTTTCCGAGCCGCCCATAATGCATTAAGGTCGACGCGCGGCGGCGCGCGCCGCGGAACTGATTTCGACAACGGAGCCGGCGAGAGCAAATGGCAACAGCGGCTACAAGAGCAGCAACAAGAGCAGCCAACCGGGCGCGGCATCAGGTCGATCCGGTCGTCACCGAGATCGTGCGCAACGGCGTGATCGCGGTGACGGAGGCGATGAAGACCAACCTGATGCGCACCGCCTACAACATCATCATCTACGAGGCGCTCGATTTCACCACCGGGCTGTTCACCACCGCCGGCGAGACCGTCTCCATCGGCATCGGGCTGCCGATGTTCATCCGCGGCATGGCGGAGACCGTGAAGGCGAAGATCCGGCATTTCGGGCTCGCCGCCATGCGGCCGGGCGACATCTACGTCACCAACGATTCCTATCTCACCGGCAGCCACCTCAACCACGTCACCTTGACGCTGCCGATCTTTCATCGCCGCGTCCTGGTCGGCTTTTCCTGCTGCATGGCGCATTGGCTCGACATCGGCGGCACGCTCGGCGGCATTACCACCGACATTTTTTCGGAAGGCTTGCAGATACCGATCCTGAAACTGCACGATCGCGGCACGCCCAACGAGACGCTGATCGAGATCATCAAACAGAATATGCGGCTGCCGAGCCGCGCCATGGGCGATCTGCGCGCCCAGATTACGGCGGTCAAAACCGGCGAGCGGCGTTTCCTCGAACTGGTCGAGCGTTACGGGCGCGACGAAGTGCTGGGCGCGATTGCGGCCATCATGGACCATTCGGAAGCGATGGCGCGCGCCCGCACCAAATCGATCCCGGACGGCGTCTACGAGGCGGCATCGTTCATGGACGACGACGGCATCGACGTCGGCAAGAAAGTACCGATCCGCGTCCGCGTCATCGTCAAAAGCGACGAGATGACGATCGACTTGAGCGACGTGTCGCGCCAGGTGCGCGGCTCGTTCAATTCCGGAATCACCACCGGCCATGCCTGCTCGCAGGTGGCCTACAAATGCCTGACCTCGCCGACCGACTACCCGATCAACGACGGCTCGTTTCGCAGCCTCACGGCCATCGTGCCGCCGGGCCGAGTGGTCAGCGCGGTGCGGCCGGCGCCGATGCGCTGGTGGATGACCTACCCGATGACCATCGTCGACACGGTGTTCAAGGCGCTGGCGCCGGTGATCCCGGATCGCGTCATCGCCGGCCATCACGCCGACCTGGTGATCGCCGCCTGCCATGGCATCAACACCAGGACGGCGGAATTCTTTCTCGCCAATTTCGGGCCGCTCGGCGGCGGCTGGGGCGCCAAGCACAACGCGGACGGCGTCTCGGCCACCGTGTGCATCAACGACGGCGACACCCATAATTCGCCGAGCGAGCAATCCGAGGTGAAATTCCCGCTCGTGGTCGAGCGCTATGCGCTCATTGCCGATTCCGGCGGCGCCGGCCGCCACCGCGGCGGGCTCGGCCTCGAACGCGTGGTGCGCGCGCGCGTGCCGATGACCTTCAACAGCCACGTCGAGCGCGCTCATTGCAAGCCGTGGGGACTTGCCGATGGCGGCGACGCGACCGGCAACGAAGTGGCGATCCGCATCGGCGACAAGTGGAAAACGGATTTCCCCAACGCCAAGGTTTTGGTGGCCCATTTGCAGCCCGGCGATGCGTTTCGCATGCGTTCGGGCGGCGGCGGCGGTTACGGCTCGCCGCTCGACCGGCCGCTCGAGGCGGTCGAGGCCGACGCCAGGCAGGGCTATATCTCGGTTGCGGCGGCGCGCCAGTCGTACGGCGTGGTGCTTGATGCGCAAACCTTCGTGGCCGACCGTCACGCCAGCGAGCGACTGCGCGCCGCCATGCGCGGCGGCGTCGCGGCCCGCGCCCAACGCCGGAGCGTGACCGCGTAAACGCGCCGCGCACACCGCGATTGCCTGCCGCGTCGCACAATGAACGGGCCTGAGGCGCTCCTTGAACGGCCAGTTTTGCAACGCCATATTACCGCGAAGTCGCGCGGGAGGCGGTTCCGTGTGGCCATCAGGGCGCCGCAAGGGCCCGCAAAGTCGCTGTCAAGGACTTTGAAACCATGTCCAGGGTTTCGTCGCTCTCGAGTCCCTTTCTGCTCGGCTTCGACGAGATCGAGCGCGTGCTTGATCGCGTCGGCAAGGCTGCTGACGGCTATCCTCCCTACAACATCGAGCGCATTGCGGGCGACGGCAACAGCCCGGATCGGCTGCGGATCACGCTTGCCGTGGCCGGATTCACCCGCGACCAGCTCGACGTGTCGATCGAGGAAAGTCAGCTCGTCATCCGCGGCCGGCAGAACGACGACAAGAGCCGCCAATTCGTTCACCGCGGCATCGCCGCGCGCCAGTTCCAGCGCATTTTCGTGCTGGCCGACGGCATGGAGGTGCTGGGGGCGGACTTGAAGAATGGATTGCTGTCGATCGATCTGGCGCGCCCGCAACCGGAACACATCGTTAAATCGATCGCAATCAATGAATGCGATTAATGAAACCCGCGAGGACTCGACGCAGTTAACAAATCAGGAGTCGAGGGCCATGACAAACGCAATGAACCACGCCGAGAGCAAAGTTGCCATGTCGCTGGAAGCGCTCGCCCATTTGGGCGACGGACAGATCGCCTACGTGAAGTCGATCCGTTCCGAGGACGTTCCGGCATTGTTTCCGCAGGCGCCGCATATCGCGCCGGGTTTGCGGCTTTTTGCACTGCACGCGGCCGATGGCACGCCAATCATGTTGACCGACAGCCGCGAGGCCGCGGAAGCCAACGCCTGGAGTCAAGAGCTGCAGATGGTCAGCGTGCACTGACCAAGTATCAGAAATCAGTCCGTCGAGGCTGCTGATTCTTGATCCCTGATAGCTGATCCCTGAGTTTACGCCGCGGACACAGAAGGCATCGCCAATACCGCATAGAGCGCTTCCGCGTCATGCGACGCCCGCAGCTTATGGGCGACCGCCGGATCGCGTAACAGCCGCGCCACGCGCGCCAGCGCCTTGAGATGGTCGGCGCCGGCGCCCTCGGGCGCCAGCAACAGGAAAATAAGATCGACGGGCTGGCCGTCCAGCGCCTCGAAATCGACCGGCCGCTCGAGCCGCGCGAACAAACCGAACAGACGGCCGAGGTTCGCCATCTTGCCGTGCGGGATGGCGATGCCGTTGCCCACCGCCGTCGAGCCGAGCTTTTCCCGCTGCATCAGAATTTCGAAGATCGCGCGCTCGTTCTGACCGCTCAGCGCGGCGGCGCGCGCCGCGAGCTCGTGCAGCACCTGCTTCTTGTTGTTGACCTTGAGCGCCGGAAGAATCGCGTTCGGCGCAACGAGATCGGTGAGCGGCATTGCGGGAACCCGAAAAAGGCCGCAGCTTACGGCTTGAGCCTTATGTCCTTGATACGGCTGAGGACCGGCGGATTTGCTTCTCGCATCGGCACGGTCTTTATCGGATGCGGCGGTCCGCGTTTGCCGGTCATGCCGCAAAGCCGCGGGACCATAAGGACGGTCTGCCGGCCCGTCAATGGCTTTGATCGGGCTCGGCAAAGCGCGCGTCGGGAGTCAACGCGGCGTGACCGCGAGGCCGAGGAGGCGCGCAAGACCGGAAAACCCGTCGCCGCGCCGGCGCGCCGCCGCTCGCCGATTCAGGACGGCACCGCGACCTGCTTCTCGCGCCGGCGCTGCACCGAGGACGGGATGCGCATGGCTTCGCGGTACTTGGCCACCGTGCGCCGCGCGATGTCGACGCCGGCGTCGCGCAGCCGCTCGACGATGGTGTCGTCCGACAGCACGTCGTCGGCGCTCTCGGCATCGATCAAATGCCTGATGCGGTGACGCACGGCTTCGGCCGAATGCGCCTCGCCGCCATGCGCAGCGGCGATCGCCGAGGTAAAGAAATATTTCAGCTCGAAAATGCCGCGGCTCGTGGCCATGTATTTGTTGGCGGTCACGCGCGACACCGTGGATTCATGCATGCCGATCGCCTCGGCCACCGTTTTGAGATTGAGCGGGCGCAGGTGCTCGACGCCGCGCGCCAAAAACGCATCCTGCTGGCGCACGATCTCGTTCGCCACTTTAAGGATGGTGCGGGCGCGCTGGTCGAGCGCGCGTACCAGCCAGGTGGCGCTCTGCAGGCATTCGGCGAGATACGATTTTTCCGCCTCGCGCCGCGCCGTGGCCGACACTTCGGCGTAGTAGCTCTGATTGACCAGCACCTTGGGCAGCGTGTCGGAATTCAGTTCGACCAGCCATGCGCCGTGCGGTGCCGGCCGCACGAAGACATCCGGCACGATGGGCTGCACGGGCGCCGCGCCGAAGGCAAGACCGGGCTTCGGTTTGAGCTTGCGAATTTCGGCGATCATATCGGCGAGATCCTCGTCGCCGACGCCGCAGATCTTCTTCAACGCCGCAAGGTCGCGCCGGGCGACCAGATCGAGATGGGCGATCAAGGCTTGCATGGCCGGATCGAAGCGATCCTGCTCCTTGAGTTGGATGGCGAGGCATTCGGCAAGGCCGCGGGCGAACACGCCGGGCGGATCGAATGTTTGCAAAATGCCGAGCACCGCCTCGATCTCGCCGACGCTGGTGCCGAGCTTGTTCGCCACGGCATCGAGCTCGCCCGTCAGATAGCCGGTGTCGTCGACGAGATCGATGAGGTATTGGCCGATCATGCGCCGCGCCGGATCGGCGATAGCGAGCGTCAACTGCTCGCGCAGCCAGTCGGCGAGCGTCGCTTCGGCGGCGACGAATGCTTCAAGGTTGTAATCGCCGTCGCCGCGGCCGCCCGAGCCGACGCCGGCCCATTGCGAATATCCGGCCGGGAGTTCGGCGGCACGCGGTCGGACCGGCTCGGAGTCGTCGGCCGTACTATCGTCGAGCGCGGTCCGCGGCGTTCGGTCGTTGACGCCGGCGCCCGCGTCCGCCCCGCCCCAAGCGTCGGTCGCAGTCGTCGCGCCGGGCCCTTGGGACGCGGCGCGCTCCTCGGTTGCAGCCTCGCCCTCCGGCCCCCGATCGAGCAAGGGATTGCGCTCGAGTTCCGCGTCCACATAGGAGGCCAGGTCGAGATTCGAAAGCTGCAGCAGCTTGATGGCCTGCATCAGCTGCGGCGTCATCACCAGCGCCTGGCTTTGCCGAAGCTGCAGTCGTTGCGTCAGGGCCATGGCCGGCCGAATTGGTCCGATTCTTGCTTGCTAAAGCCCTGTAGAGCAGTTCGGACCGCGCGTCGTCAACCCGTCAAAGCCGCGTCAAGCGTCCCAGGGCGGCGATTTTCCGCAAAAAGCTTAAAGCCGGAATTCCTCGCCGAGATAGAGCCGACGCACGTCCGGGTTGTTGACGATGTCGTCGGCGCGGCCCTCCATCAGCACTTCGCCCGAATAAATGATGTAGGCGCGGTCGGTGAGGCCGAGCGTCTCGCGCACGTTATGGTCGGTGATCAAGACGCCGATGCCGCGGTTGGTCAGATGCCGCACCAGCGCCTGGATATCGCCGACCGCGATCGGATCGATGCCGGCGAACGGTTCGTCGAGCAGCATGTAGTTTGGCCGCGTCGCCAGCGAGCGGGCAATCTCGACGCGCCGGCGCTCGCCGCCGGACAGCGCGATCGAGGGCGTCTTGCGCAGGCGGGTGATGTCGAACTCTTCAAGCAGCGCGTCGAGATCCTGCTCCCGCCGCTTGCTGCTGGACTCCACGACTTCGAGCACGGCGCGAATATTTTGCTCGACGGTCAGGCCGCGAAAAATCGAGGCCTCCTGCGGCAGATAGCCGATGCCGAGCCGGGCGCGCTGGTACATCGGCAGCAGGGTGACGTCGTGGCCGTCAAGCTCGATGCGTCCCTGGTCGGCCTTGATCAGCCCGGTGATCATGTAGAAGACGGTGGTCTTGCCGGCGCCATTGGGGCCGAGCAGGCCGACGGCCTCGCCCTTGCGGAGATAGAGGCTGACGTTCTTCACCACCTTGCGGCCGACGAAGCTTTTTTCGACGCCCTCGACGATGAGCAATCCTTTGCGGTCCGCGCGGGCGGCGCCGTTGCCGTCGGCGCGACGCCGCGGCCGGCTTGCGGGAGGCGGTGCAGGCTGCGGCGGCGGCTGGCGCTCCTGATCGTCGGGCGGCGGCGCCTTGGCACGTGCCTTGGCGGCGGCGGGCAGGCTGGCGATATCCACATAGCTGCCGTTGATGACGCCGCCCATCGAGGCAAGATCGATGGCCTCGTCGGCGTCCGCGACGAGCCGGGTCCGGGCCGCGCGGCGGCGAAAACGGGAGAGAATGTTCAAATCCGACGATCTCCGGCAGTTCGCCCGCGCATTTGCGCATGATTCCGGCGGCGGACGCCAGGGATTTCAGCCAAGCGTCTCTTCCACGGCGCCGCGCAGGCGGCAGTTCAGCGTTTCGGACCCGGTCCGATGGTCATGTAATTGCTGTCGCCGCCCTTGGCGTCGTTATTCGGGATGATGAGCGCGCGCACGCGGCCGGGTGCGGAGCCGGGCGCGGCGCCGGGCGCCGCCTCTACACGCGCATTGCCGGTGACGGTATCGACGATGACGCGTTCGCCATGGATGACGTTCTTGCCTTGGCTGACCACGACGTTGCCGCTGAGCGTGATCGTCTTGGCGTGCAGGTCGTAAACCCCGAGGTCGCCGCTGGCATTCTGATCCCGGCTGGTGACGGTGACGTCGCCGTGGGCCTCGATGCGGCGAATGTTTTGCGCGTCCGGCACCGCCCCGGGCGACGGCTTGGCGTCGACCACCGGCTTGTCGCCGCCGCTGCCGCCCTCCTTGCCGTAAAAGACAACCAGGGTCTTGCAGCGCAT
Organism: Xanthobacteraceae bacterium; assembly: GCA_030038995.1. GTDB lineage: Bacteria > Pseudomonadota > Alphaproteobacteria > Rhizobiales > Xanthobacteraceae > BOG-931. The sequence continues at coordinate 6,661 of JASHQS010000134.1, read as the reverse complement.
CGTGGTGTCGCCCTGCACCACGTGCACGTCACCGGAGAAAGTCGCCGTCTTCTGCCGGTCGCGGACTTCGAGCGATTTGGCGTCGATCTGAACCGGCAGATCCTTGTTCTGCGCACCCGGCAGGAGCCCGCCCGGCTGCGAACGCTGGCCCTGCGCCATGGCCGACGCCGAAACCATCAATGCAACCGCCGCAGCGGCGCAAAACCGAAACCGCAAACTCATGGCTCGTCCGTCTTGCTGTCCTGCTTGTCCTGCCTGGCCGCTTGCAACGTCATGGTGACGTCGCTGAAGCGCACCACATCGCCCTTTTCGGTGATTTCCAGCCGCCCGGCGTCAAGCGAGCCGTCGAGCAGTTTCACCCACACCGGCGTGTCGGAAACCACATTGCCCTTGCGCATGTCGACCACGGCCCGGCTCAAGCGCGCCTCGTAGCCGGTCGACGACACCAGGCGGATGTTTTTGTTGAGGGTGAGCATGTCGGTCTTCATGTCGTACACGCCGTCGTCGGCCCATAGATCGACGGTGCTCTTGTCGGCCATTCCCATCGTGGCGCGGATGCGCTCGAGCTGCACGAGATCGGGCTTGGTGATGTCCTGCGCCGCCGCCTCGGCGCTGAACTGGTAAGCCCGGCCGTCGCTGGTGTAGCCGGTCAGCCGCGGTTTCTGCATGGTGATCCTGGTGCCCTGGATCACCACATTGGCGATCTCGCCAGGCAGCCGCAACGCACCGACCGCAGGCAGGTAATTGTCGACCACCAGGCCGGCCAGGACGGCGACGACGGCGACGACCAGCAAGGCGCGCAGCAGGCGGACGCGCCGGCTGTGGCGCAACGCGCGCCGATACAACTGCTCACCGCCGCGCGGCGCGCGTGCCGGGACGGCGATGGCGCGCTCGTCGCCGGCGAAGGAGATGCTGGTCAAACGATCGGCCCCTCGGACCGCCGCCCCGATTCGGCCCGGATCCTCATTGTACGGTCCTGCGGCACAAGAGTCGCCTGCGAATGTGGCCCAGACAGGGCCGCCGCATGGCGGCCGTCACCGTCGTTCGATGCCGTGAATGGCGGCTTTACGAGTGGGAAAAGATGTCCTCGGCGGCAAACCCGGCGAGATCGAGCCGCACCCGGTCGGGCAGAAAGCGGAAGCAGGCCGCCGCCAGGGCTTCGCGGCCCTCGCGCGCCAGCATGGCATCGAGCTTTTCCTTCAAGGCATGCAAATAGAGCACATCGGACGCCGCATAGGACAACTGCGCTTCGTTAAGGCTTGCGGCGCCCCAATCGGACAGTTGCTGCTGCTTGGAGAGCTCGTGCCCGAGCACCTCGCGCACCAGATCCTTCAGGCCGTGCTTGTCCGTATAGGTGCGCACCAGCCGCGACGCGATCTTGGTGCAATAGACCGGCTCCGGCATGACGGCAAAGGTCTTTTGCAGCATGGCGAGGTCGAAGCGCGCGAAATGGAAAATCTTCCGCACGTTGCGGTCGGCGAGCAGCTTTTTCAGGTTGGGCGCGTCGGCCGGCGCCGCGGCGACCTGCACCACGTCGGCCGAGCCGTCGCCGGGCGAGAGCTGCACGACGCACAGCCGGTCGCGCGTCAGGGAAAGCCCCATCGTCTCGGTGTCGATGGCGACCGCCGCCACGCCCGCATAATGCGTGAGGTCCGGCAGATCGCCCCGATGGAAGCGGATGGTCATGTGGCTCGATCCTTGCCCACTTGTTCCGTTGCGCTGCAGTCCCCTGTCCGGGAATATCGCACCCGAAATGGCGCGTCAAAAATGCCGATAGACCCGGCGTCGTCATGAAGGCGAGGGCCGGCCCGATCCCTTGGCGTCATGAGGCCGATGCCCTTTGCCATCCTGGATTTTGCTGTCCTGGATCCGTCGATCGGCCTAGAATGCGTCAACCGGCCGAAGCTGGCGAGCACCTGGCCGACCGGCAAAACTCGCAAGCTGCATTTCATGAAGCGCACGACCGTGGAGCGCACGCTGGCGACGAGGCCGCCCCGCCCGGGCGCAGTCGTCTTGGCCACGGCATCGGCGCTGCTCATCGGCCTCGCCGTTTCCGCCGCCGCGCAGACGCTGACCAACCCCAATGCGCTGCCCAAATGGCCGGCGCCGCAACGCGGCGCCAAATCGCCCTCCACCGCGCCAACAAAAAAGTCCTGCAAAGAATTCGGCGCCGGTTTCGTCAACGTTCCCGGCACCGACGCCTGCATGAAAATCGGCGGCTTCGTGACGGTGGAGGGCGGGACACGCGGGCGGTGATTTTATCTGTTGTCTTTTTGCTGGTCGGCGCCGAGGAGGGGTGAGGCTTGCCGAGCCTTCAGCGCGTCAGCGCGGCCCGCCTTTGGCAAGCGTCCCATTGCGTTTCAACAGGTATTTTCAAGTCGGTCCCGCCGATTTTTGCTGCCATCGTGCGTATCGTTTCGGGTAGATATGGAGACGGTCATCCGATTACATCGCTGACATTCGAGATTTTGCCGGTTTGCACGGTATCGTAGCCGGGAATGCCGCGAACGTGCTCCGCGAATTCTTGCGACTTCAGGCTTGCGACGATGGCTTCAACATCGGCGCGCTCGAACGTTTCGCGTTTGCCGAGCAGATAATAATCCTCGACGAATAGCGGAATGAAATCGAGCTTCAGCCGTCGCGCCGCAGCCTCGATGCCGATACCAACGTCGGCGACCCCGCTTGCGATCGCCGCGGCGACGGCAAGATGGGTAAATTCCTCGGTGTAGTAGCCGTTGATCTGGCTCGGCTCGATGTTTTGCTCCTGCAGCAGCCGTTGGAACGCGAGATACGTGCCTGAGCCGCGCTGGCGGTTGATGAAGCGGGCACCCTTGGCGGCGATGTCCCGCAGCGTGCGGATGCCGAGCGGATTGCCGCTCGGAACCAGCATGCCCTGGTTGCGCCGCACGAAATGAACGACGCGCTGCGCCCGCGGCTTGAGCCACGGTTCATATTTGCGCAGGATTTCGCGACCGAGGGCGCCTTCGGGAATATGAAAGCCGGCCAGCGCGCAGCGATTCTTACAGAGCGCCACGACGCTTTCGAGGCTGCCGACAAAGCGCACGTCGAGCTTCGGCCCCGGGCGCGTGCGCAAAAATTCCCGCAGCTCGACGAGCACCAGGTCATGGCTCGCAAACATCGTCAGGGCCCGGTCGGGCTCATTGAGGATTTCGTTGAGCTGCTGCTCGACCTCCGACGCGGCGCTCTCCAAATGCGGCGTCAGCCGCGCGTTGATGCGCTCGCGGAGCCAGAGCAGCTTTTCGCCCAATTCGGTAAGCCTAGTGCCGCGGCCCTGCTCCTTGGTGACGAGGGGCTGGCCCATCCGCTCCGACCACGCCGTGATCAGGCCCCAGGCCTGGCGATAGGGCATGCCGACCTGTTCGGTCGCTGCAGTCAGTTTGCCGGTGTTCTTGATCGCATCGAGAAGCGCGAACAGTTCGGGGTCGACCGACTTGCGTGGCTGGTGCCCGGCTTTCCAAACCAGATCGAGATCGAGCGTGGGTCGCGGATGCGCCATATGCCAAATTTCGCATATTGAAGAGACGGGACCTCAGCTCCTAATACATGGCCCAGGCCTTCGGCAACATATGTGTATTTCGGCATATTAGAACGTCTCGAGGGCCGGGAGAAGATGCCGTGTCCTCCTACGCGCCCTGGGATATCGAAAGCGCTCGCGCGATCATCGCCGAAAAGCAGTCAATGCCGGGCGCGCTGTTGCCGATCCTCCACGCCTTGCAGGAAGAATTTGGCTATATCGACCGGGAAGCCGAGCCGGTGATCGCCGACATCTTGAATCTGTCGCGCGCCGAGGTGCACGGCGTGCTCACCTTCTATCATGACTTTCGACAAAAGCCCGCCGCCCGGCACGTGCTCAAGCTGTGCCGCGCGGAATCCTGCCAGGCCCGCGGCAGCGAGGCGCTCGCGGCGCACGCGGCGGCACGGCTCCGCATCGCCTTCGGCGGCACCACCGCCGACGGCAGCGTCACGCTGGAGCCGGTCTATTGCCTCGGCCTTTGCTCGGTGTCGCCGGCGGCCATGCTTGACGGCAGGGTCGTGGCGCGACTTGACGAGAGGAAGCTCGACACGCTGCTCGCGAAGGCCGGCCGATGAGCGGTCTTCGCATTTACGTTCCAGGCGATGCCGCCGCGGTCGCGGTCGGCGCCGATGAGATTGCGGTTGCTTTCAAGGCCGCGGCCCCGCGCAACGGCACGGCGATCGACATCGTGCGCAACGGCTCGCGCGGCCTGCATTGGCTCGAACCCATGGTCGAAGTCGCGACCTCCGCAGGCCGAATTGCCTATGGTCCCGTCACCGCGGCGGACGCGGCCACCGTCCTCAAGGCGGCGCTGGCGAACGGCGGCGATCATCCGCTGCGCTTGGGTGACCCGGAAGAGATTCCCTTCCTCAAAAACCAGACCCGGCTGACCTTCGCGCGTTGCGGCATCATCGATCCCCGCTCGCTCGACGATTATCGCGCACACGGCGGCTACAAGGGTCTCGCGCGCGCCTTGCAGATGCAGGCCGCCGCCGTGGTGGAAGAGATCACGCAATCCGGCCTGCGCGGCCGCGGCGGCGCAGGTTTCCCGACCGGTATCAAATGGAAGACCGCCGCCGATACGGCGGCCGACCAGAAATATATCGTGTGCAACGCCGACGAGGGCGACAGCGGCACGTTTGCGGATCGCATGATCATGGAAGGCGATCCCTTCGTGCTGATCGAGGGGATGACGATCGCCGGCATCGCGGTCGGAGCGACGAAAGGCTGCGTCTATATTCGCTCGGAATATCCGCACGCCATCGCCGTGCTCGACGACGCCATCGCCGCAGCCCGCAAAGGCCGGATGCTGGGTACACGCGTGGCAGGTTCGCCGCATGCCTTCGATCTTGAGGTGCGCGTCGGCGCCGGCGCCTATGTGTGCGGCGAAGAGACCGCGTTGCTCGACAGCCTCGAAGGCAAGCGCGGCATGGTGCGCGCCAAGCCGCCGCTGCCTGCCCACAAGGGCCTGTTCGGCAAACCGACCGTCATCAACAACGTGCTGTCGCTCGCCACCGTGCCGGTCATCCTGGAAAAGGGCGCCGCGTTCTACCGGGACTTCGGCATGGGTAAGTCGCGCGGCACCATGCCGATCCAGCTCGCCGGAAACGTCAAATATCCCGGTCTCTACGAGACCGCATTCGGCGTCACGCTCGGCGAACTGGTCGAGGACATCGGCGGCGGCACGGCAAGTGGGCGGCCGGTGCGCGCCGTGCAGGTCGGCGGCCCGCTCGGCGCCTATTTTCCGCGCTCGCTGTTCAACGTGCCGTTCGACTACGAGGCGTTCGCCAAGGCGGACGGCCTGATCGGACACGGCGGCATCGTCGTGTTCGACGACACCGTGGACATGGCGAAGCAGGCGCGTTTCGCCATGGAGTTTTGTGCGATCGAATCCTGCGGCAAGTGCACGCCGTGCCGGGTCGGCTCGACGCGCGGTGTCGAGGTGATCGACCGCATCATCGCCAATCGCGACCGTGCCGCGAATACGGCGTTGCTCGAAGACCTCTGCAACACGATGAAATTCGGTTCGCTCTGCGCGCTCGGCGGCTTTACGCCCTACCCGGTGATGAGCGCGCTCACGCATTTCCCAGAAGATTTTGGTGCGCCGCCCCGCCTTGCGGCCGCCGAATAAGGAGACCCAGCTATGTCGTTCGTCCAAGGATTCGTCCAAGAAATCGACTACGGCACACCGAAATCAAAGTCGGAGAAAACCGTCACGCTCACCATCGACGGCAAGCAGGTGACGGTGCCGGAGGGCACTTCGATCATGCGCGCGGCGATGCAAGCCGGCACCGAAATCCCGAAACTGTGCGCGACCGATATGCTGGAAGCCTTCGGCTCCTGCCGGCTCTGTCTCGTCGAGATCGAGGGCCGCGGCGGCACGCCCGCCTCCTGCACCACGCCGGTGGCGCCGGGCATCGTGGTCCACACCAAAACGGAGCGGCTCGATCGCATTCGCAAGGGCGTGATGGAGCTTTACGCATCCGATCATTCGATCACGTCGCTCGGCCGCAACGCCAACGAAAACAAATACGTCGAATTGCTCGATGTCGCCGAGGAGGTCGGTCTTAAGGACGTGCGTTACGGTTTCGACGGCGCGCGCCATCCCAATTCCGGCATCGATGCCTCCAATCCGTATTTCGTCTACGACCCGGCAAAATGCATCGTCTGCTCGCGCTGCGTGCGTGCCTGCGAGGAGGTACAGGGGACCTTCGCACTGACCATTTCGGGCCGCGGTTTCGACTCCATCGTCTCGGCCGGCATGAACGAGCCGTTCCTGGAATCCGAATGCGTATCGTGCGGCGCCTGCGTGCAGGCCTGTCCGACCGGCTCGCTGATCGAGAAAAGCGTGCTCGCCGCCCAAGCGGCGGAAAAACCCGCGGATCGTTCGGTGGTGACGACCTGCGCCTATTGCGGCGTCGGCTGCTCGTTCAAGGCCGAGATGCATGGTGAAACGGTCGTGCGCATGGTGCCCTACAAGGACGGCAAAGCGAACCGCGGCCATTCCTGCGTCAAGGGCCGCTTCGCCTGGGGCTACGCCAACCACAAGGAGCGCATCCTCAAGCCGATGCTGCGCGAGACGATCACCGAGCCCTGGCGCGAAGCGTCTTGGGACGAGGCGATCAC
>JASHQS010000133.1 GCA_030038995.1 Xanthobacteraceae bacterium | reverse complement strand
TTCCTGTAACGCGCAACCCTGCAGTCGCGTTCCGCGCGCAGCGCCCGCCGCGCCTGAGCGTTCATGCATTCCCCGTTCATCCTACTGCGTCAGAAAGCGCGGCGCGCGTTATAGCGCCCTCTCCCCTTGCGGGAGAGGGCGACGCAAGACGCGCAACAAGCTCGGCTCGGTGAGGGGTTGCGGCCACGACCCTCACCCGCTTTTGTTGTTGAACCGCCGAGTCGCCCTCTCCCGCAAGGGGAGAGGGCAGGTCCATAAGCGCCGCGTTTCCGGCAGTATCTCGATGGGCACTCCGAACTTTTCACGCGGTAAAATTCATCAAACCTTCAACTGAGCGGAACGAGCGTCGCGCTGCACGCCTTCGGATACGCGGCCTGGCAGGCTTCGTACAGCGCCGGACAGGCTTTTGCCGCGGCAAGCGCCGCATCGATCGTCTTGTCCCTGTCGCCTGCGGCACGTGCGGGGCCGTCATAGGTGAGGACGGCATTGTCGCGGTCGAGGCCGCGGTCGGTCGTCAGAAAGCTTTCCGCGGCGTTGTAAAACGTGGTCGCCAGACTGATCGCCTCCTGCAGCTTTTTGGTGAACACGGCGTTGGCGTGCGGATCCGGATGGACGACGCGCGCGTGCACCGCCGCGTCGGTATAGAGCGTGTTGAGCTTGAAGTAGATGCCGCCGCACTGCGCCAGCACCAGCCAGTACGGCTTGCCGGCAAACGAACCGGGCGCGGCCACCACGGTGTCGCGCTTATCGATAGGGACCGGCGGCGGTGGTCGCTCGACCTCGCCGCGCCTGCGCCTATGGTAACGATACGGGTAGCGTTGCGCATCGGCATGCGTCGCCGCGACCGGCAGTGAGCCGAGAAGCGCCAAGGCGACGAGCGCGGCTTTCGTCAAAATTCCGGGCATGGTGTGATTATATGCCGGCCGCCGCACGACGCTCAAAAGTTCTGCAGCGGTTTAGAACTTTTCTAGCCACGGCCGCAGCTCGATCTCCCAGGCCCAGGCGCTGCGGTGTTGCCGCAGCAGGTCGAGATAGGTCTGCGCAATCGCATCCGGATCGAGCGTGCTATCGAGACGGTCCGGCGGATCGGGCCGGCGCCCACTGCGGATGCCGCCGTCGATGACGACGTGAGCAACGTGGATGCCTTGCGGCGACAACTCGCGCGCCATGCTCTGCGCCAGGCCGCGCAGCGCGAACTTGCCCATGGCGAACGGCGCCGACTGCGCGTAGCCCTTGACGCTCGCCGAGGCGCCGGTGAACAGGATCGCGCCGCGGCCGCGCGGCACCATGCGCTTGGCTGCCTGCTGTGCCACCAGGAACCCGCCATAGGCGCTGACCGCGATGGATTTCGCCACCTCAGGCGGGTCGAGGTCGACGAAAGGCCCTCTGGTGCGATAGCTCGCGTTATAGACGGCCACGTCGAGAGCGCCGAGTGCGCTCTCGACGTCGGCAAACAGCTTTGCCACCTGGCCCAGGTCGGTGGCGTCGCAAGCGAAGGCCTGGCCTCGCACTTCCGCAGCCAGCGCGTTCAGCTCGCCGGCCCGGCGGGCGGCTAGCGCTATTGCCATGCCGGCCTTGCTGAAGGTGCGCGCCAAGGACGCCGAGAGTCCTCCCCCGACGCCGACGATGAGCGCGGTCCGATACATAGGGTCGTTCATGGCGGCCTCCCCTGCTCTGTGGCGACGAAATGTGCGGTCACAATCCGCTGGCGCGTGTACTCATAAATCGCGTGGGCCAACCTCTGCTTTCAAGTGTAAAGCGGATGGCGGCCGGATAAAGCGGACATGGGCAAGACGCGGAACCATGGACCGACATTTTGCCTATCAGTTATCATGGCACGAGGCATGAATGAACATTATCGTCTGCCGGCCGCACAGCCAAATTCGAGGCCGAAACAGCAAGTCGCAGGAAGGGAACCATGTCGATCGACCGTCGCTCGTTGCTGACACATACCGCTGCCGTTCCCCTGGCATCCGTAGCGCCCCGGTTCGCCCAAGCTGCCGATAGCGGGCAGAGTTCTGAAAAAGTCGACTACACGCTGCGCATCGCAACCGGGCTGGTCGAGCTGTCGCCCGAGCATATTGTCTCGACAACGCTATACAACGGACAATTTCCAGGTCCGCTGGTCCTGCTGACGGAGGGCAAACGAGTCGTTGTCGACATCGTCAACGACACCGACACGCCCGAGCAGCTCCACTGGCACGGCCAGTTCGTTCCTGTCGACGTCGATGGCGCCGCCGAGGAGGGCACGCCCTACATTCCCGCACACGGTATGCGCCGCATTGCCTATGTGCCAAAGCCCGCGGGTTTCCGTTTCTATCACACCCACGTCGTCCCCAAGAACAACCTCGGTATCGGCACCTACACCGGACAGGCAGGGCCGGTTTATATCGAGCCCGTCAACAATCCGGGTGCCTATGATCGCGAGATATTCCTGGTGCTCAAGGAATTTCTGCCATCGTTCAGTCAAGGCGGCGACATGGCGCAGGATTTTCTTATCGGCGAGCCGAACAAGGAATTGCAGGACACTGGCAAGAAAGCCGACGAACAGTTTAACGGTCCGAAGGGCTACGAAGTCGGCTACGACCTTTTCTGCATCAACGGCAAAATGCTCGGGCACGGCGATCCAATCCGGGTCAGGCAAGGTGAGCGCGTTCTATTTCATGTACTCAATGCCAGTGCCACTGAAATCCGCAGCTTGGCGCTGCCCGGCCACGTTTTCAGGATCGTGGCGCTCGACGGCAATCCGGTGCCGACGCGGGCGGATGTGCCGGTGCTATGGCTCGGCACCGCCGAGCGCATCTCGGCCATTGTCGAAATGAACCGTCCCGGCATTTGGCTCATGGGCGATCTTGACGACGATGACCGCAACCACGGCATGGGCATTGTCGTTGAATACGCCGATGCAAAGGGCAAGCCGCAGTGGAGCAAGCCCAAACCGTACAAGTGGGATTACACGATATTCGGCAAGGCCGGCGCCGCGCCCGCATCAGCCGACGAAACAATGGAGTTTACGGTCGTCAAGCACAACGGCGCGCTCGACGGCTTCAATCAATGGCTGCTCAACGGCCAAGCCTTTTCGATGGCAACCATGAAGCCAGCGTACACCGTGCATGAAGGCCGTCGCTACCGCTTCAAATTCCGCAACGCGAGTGACGACATTCATCCGCTGCATTTGCATCGGCATAGCTTTGAGCTCGTCCGTGTTGGCGGCAAGCCGACGGCGGGAGTTATCAAGGACGTGGTGATGCTCGGCGGATTTCAAGAAGTGGAGTTTGACTTTGTTGCCGATCATCCGGGGCTGACGTTGTTTCATTGTCACCAGCAAATACACATGGATTTTGGTTTCATGTTCCTGTTGAATTATGCGTGACAATGGATCGGAACGGGCACGACGACGCTACGGTTTTATGAGCCGTCAGGTGCCAAGAGCCAAGGCCCGCCGCATCTGGCCCGCCGCGTCTGGTCTTGATGGACGCTTTCCATAACCAGCGTGCCCTTGATGGCAAACCGCGGCGTCCCTACCTGCGAGACGAGGGTCGTAATGGACATGCAACGTTTGCTCATCGGGCTCGGCGTCTTATTGCTGATCGTCGGCATTGCCTGGCCGCTGTTGGCCCGCATCGGCATCGGCCGGCTGCCCGGCGACATCATGTTCCAGCGCGGCGGCGCGACGTTCTATTTTCCGCTGGTCACCTGCATCATCATCAGCGTCGTGCTCAGCGCGCTGTTTTGGCTGTTCAACCGCTGAGCCGCGTCGCCAGCAAAGCCGGGTTGCTCAATCGATCACCGCAACCGCGTTGATCTCGACGAGACAGCGCCGATCGGTGGCGAGCCGCACCACCTGCACGGTCGTCGTCGCCGGCTTGGCGTCGCGAAAATACTCGGCCCAGACGCGGTTGAGCGCATCCTGATCGGAAAGGTCGGTGACGAAGCGGGCGGCGGTGACGACGTCGGCAAACGTCGCGCCCACCGCCTCCAGTCCGCGCTTGAGGTTCTCCAACGCGGCGCGGGCCTGGCCCGCCATGTCGCGCGGCATGGCGTCGAATTCCTCCGGCCGATGCGGGTGATGATGGTACACCGGCGCCGCCGTGACGCCGGCGAGATAAACGGTGGTGCCGCCCTGCACCTTGATCGCCGGCGCATACGGCATCCACAGATCGGGCGCGTCGGGCCAATGGATGTGTTCGATGGTTTTGGCCATGGTTTTTCGTGCGCCTCCGTGTCGGGTTGACCGTGTCGGGTTGACCCTACAATAGCCGCATAGACCCGTCATGCCCGCACTTGTTGCGGGCATCCACGACTTACCGCCGCGGACACAAAGACGTGGATGGCCGGGACACACCCGGCCATGACTATCAAAGAGGAACGGCAAATGCTGCCGAGAAACAAAACTCTAATCCCGAGGACAAGGCCAGGACGCTTTCGCTTCGATCTCAAAAGGGCGGATGCCCGGCCGCTCAAGCCCGAGGACTATGGAGAGATTCCCGAATTGGCCGATGAAGACTTTGCTCGCGCTACGATTTACATTGGCGGGGTGCCCGTTCCGCGCGGCCCGGGCATGCGGGTCCGGATCGATCAAGCGCAGCGGAAGGCGGGTTCCCTGCCGAAATCGCCTCGTAGGAAAGCGCCGTGAAAAGACGTTTGCTCGCAAATCCTCATCCCGGCGAAATCCTTGTCGAGGAGTTTTTAAAGCCGATGGCATTGTCGCAAACGGCGCTGGCGCGCGCGATCGGCGTGCCGCCGAGACGGATCAACGAGATCGCGCTCGGCAAGCGCGCCATTACCGCCGATACCGACCTGCGCCTCGCCCGCTACGTCGGCATGTCCGAAGGATTCTTCATCGGTCTGCAGACCGACTATGAGCTGATGGAACGCAAGCGCACGCTGGGCGGGAAGCTAAAGGCGATCAGGCCCAGGGCGGCTTGAAAACACCCTTACATCCTAAACACCCCGAACTTCGTCTCCGCGATCGGCGCGTTGAGCGCGGCGGCGAAACAGAGCGCGAGCACGCGGCGGGTTTCGGCGGGCGTGATGATGCCGTCGTCCCAGAGCCGCGCGGTGGCGTAATACGGGTTGCCTTCGGCTTCGTATTGCTCGCGGATCGGCTGCTTGAATTCCTCTTCATCGACTTCCGACCAGGTTTTGCCTTCGGCCTCGAGATTGTCGCGGCGCACCGTGGCGAGCACGCTCGCCGCCTGCTCGCCGCCCATCACCGAGATGCGCGCGTTCGGCCAGGTGAACAGAAAGCGCGGGCCGAAGCCGCGCCCGCACATGCCGTAATTGCCGGCGCCGTAAGAGCCGCCGATGATCACCGTGATCTTCGGCACCTGCGCGCAGGCCACCACGGTGACCATCTTGGCGCCGTCCTTGGCGATGCCGCCGGCCTCGTAATCGCGGCCGACCATGAAGCCGACGATGTTCTGCAGGAACAACAGCGGCACGCGGCGCTGGCAACACAGCTCGATGAAATGCGCCGCCTTGAGCGCGCTTTCCGAGAACAGGATGCCGTTGTTGCCCAGAATGCCGACCGGCATGCCGGCAATGCGGGCGAAGCCGGCGACCAGGGTCGTGCCGTACAGCGCCTTGAACTCGTCGAATTCGGAAGCATCGACCAGCCGCGCGATCACCTCGCGCACGTCGTACTGCCTTTTCAGATCGACCGGCACGACGCCGTCGAGTTCCGCGGCGGCGTATTTCGGCTCGACCGGCTTGAGGAGCGCGACCTCGTTCGGCCGCCTGGTATTGAGATTGGCGACGATGCGGCGGCAGAGCGCGAGCGCGTGGCGGTCGTTCTCGGCATAATAATCGGCGACGCCGGATTTTTTGGCGTGCACGTCGGCACCGCCGAGCTCTTCGGCGCTGACGACTTCGCCGGTTGCCGCTTGCACCAGCGGCGGGCCGCCGAGGAAGATCGTGCCCTGGTTTCGCACGATGATGGTCTCGTCCGACATCGCCGGGACGTAGGCGCCGCCCGCCGTGCATGAGCCCATGACCACGGCGATCTGCGCGATGCCGGCGGCCGACAGCGTCGCCTGATTGTAGAAGATGCGGCCGAAATGCTCGCGGTCGGGAAACACCTCGGTCTGGTGCGGCAGGTTGGCGCCGCCGGAATCGACCAGATAGATGCAGGGCAGCCGGTTCTCGCGCGCGATCTCCTGGGCGCGCAGGTGCTTTTTGACCGTCATCGGATAATAGGTGCCGCCCTTGATCGTCGAATCGTTGCAGACGATCACGCACTCGCGCCCGGCGACGCGGCCGATGCCGGTGATGAGGCCGGCGGCGTGGATGGCGTCGTCGTACATGCCGTTGGCGGCGAGCGGAGACAGTTCGAGAAACGGCGCGCCGGGATCGATGAGCGTCATCACCCGGTCGCGCGGCAGGAGCTTGCCGCGGGCGAGGTGGCGTTCGCGCGCGCGCGGCGAGCCGCCGGCGGAGGCTGCCGCGCGCTGCCGCTCCAGTTCCGCGATCAACGCGCGCATCGCGCTCTGATTGGCGCGGAACTCGGACGATGCGCTATCGACGTTCGATGTGATGGCCGGCACGAACTTTTGCCCCCTGATCCAAGATGAACAGAAAGTCAGAAACACCGTGCGTCGCCGCACTGCACCATGACCTGTGAATGTATTCCGAACAAATATCCCAGGGAACCGAAACTTTCCGTGTGAGCTTGCGTTCGCATGGTGAGCATCCCGACATGTGCGGTCGCTGAATTGAAAGCGGAAACGGCGCACGGTGGGGATTACGGACCCGAGGAGTGAACGGATGAAGAAATACCGAAATACCTTGCTGGCCGGCGTCGCCGCCCTTGCCCTCGTCGCGGGAACCGGCCTCGCTTCGGCGCAGCAGTCGAACCAGCACATGGACCAGCACTTGAACCAGCACTTGAACCAGCACTTGGGCGGATCGAAAGGTGGCGGTCCGCAGGCCGGCCAGTCCATGGGCCGCGGCAGCAGCATGCAACCACAAGCGCAGAGCAAGGGGACGCAGACCCACGCCCAGGCAAAGGGTAACGGCACGCAGAGCCAGGCGCCGGGAAATGGCAACATCAACGCGAACCAGACCGCGCAGACCGGCAACAAGGCGAGCCAGAGCCCGACCGGCCAACAGACCGGCAACAGGATGGGCAGGCCCGCGACCAGTTCGAATGCGCGAGCCGAGCGGATGAACCGCGGTGCGCAGGGCAACCGGCAGAACACGGCCCAGCAGCAGCGCACCTTGAGGGGCCTGCAGGGCAACACTTCGAGGCCGATGCAGGGACAGAATCAACAAGGCGCGAACCAGCCGGGCAATACGTCCAACCAGGCGCAGCAGCAGACGCCGCAGAACAATGCGCGCGGCGGCGGCGCCCAGGTTCAGGGCACCAATGTCCGCCTGTCGGACCAGCAGCGCACGCAGATCAGGAACACCGTGATCAACGGGCGCAATGCACCGCGCGTCGGCCATGTGGACTTCGACGTTCGGGTCGGCACGGTGATTCCGCGCGGCAAGATCCACGTGATACCGGTGCCACAGACGCTGGTACGGATCGAGCCGCGCTGGCGCGGTTTCCTGTACTTCGTCTATGAAGACGAGGTCGTGATCGTCAATCCGCGCACCATGCACATCGTCGCGGTGATCCCCGCCTGACGCGACACATCTCTAATAAAAGCGCGGGCGGCTCGACGCCGCCCGCACTTTTATTGTTTCACCGTTCGGCCGCCTTATGCGCGCACTTCCTGGCGCTGGAAGACCACGTAGCCGATAACGAACAGCAGGATCGTCGTGGCCAATAGCCCAACGATCTGCGGCCAAGCGATCAGCACGCTGGCGCCGAGCGGCAGCGGCGCGCCGAGCACCGCGCCCTGCAGTTGGCTCAGGTAGATCGGCCCCAGCGCGCGGGTGGTCGGATCGAGCAATGCCACGACGATCTCGCCGAACAAGGTCGATGGCGACAGGCGCGCCAAGAACTGTTGCAGTACAAGCGTTCCGGGCGTCTGCAATCCCAGCGCCGTGTAACGGGGGTCGGGCGGAACGATAACCAACGCAACCACATTGCTGAGTATCGGCCAGACGAACGAGAGAAACAACCACAGACCGAGAGTCACCAGCGCGGCGGTGGCGGCCGAGCGGAACAGAGCCGAAAACAACAGCGCCAGCGCCAGCCACACCCCGGCGTAGCCGATGGTCACCAACAAAAACACGAAGGCGCGCGCTATTTCCTCTCCGCCCGGTGGAATGCCGATGAACAGGAGGCCGAGGCCGATCACCAAGAGCCAGAGCACGACCAGAGCGATGGCCAAGGTGAGCAGCGCGCCGAGGAATTTTCCGAACAGCAGGGCATCGCGATAGATCGGCTGCGACAGAATGCGCGACAGCGTGTGTCTGTTGTGCTCGCCGTTGACGCTATCGAACCCCAACCCAATCGCCATGAGCGGAACCAGCAAGGTCAGCCAGGTAATAAACGAAAACAATTGTTGCTGGCCCGATCCGGAAAAGAACCTCAGGAAAAGGAACGGATCCTCCGCCACGTTTTGCTTGATGTCCTGGCTGGCGACCCAGACGGTGCCGACCGCGATCAGCATCACAATGAATTCCAGGATGATGAAGCGGATGCTGGTCAGATGGTCGGCCAGCTCTTTGAGCATGACCACGCCCAGACCGTTGAACGCCGAGCCTTCACGCCGCATGTCGAGCCCCTTCCTTCAGGCTCTCGTCCGGCGTCGCCTCGAAATAGTGGATATAGATCGCCTCGAGGCTCGGCTCTTGCACGCCGAGATATTTGAGCCGGCCATGCATCGCGACCACTTCGGCGGCCGCTTCCGGTCGCACGTCGCGCTCGGCGTGCAGGCGCAGCTTGCCGATGCCGGTCTGCTCGACCCGGCTGACGCCCGGAATGAGCGCAAGCCGGTCAGGCAGTCCGGCGCCATCGGCTTCGATATCGACCACGTAGCCGGCGCCGAGCACTTCGCGGCCGAGCTCGGACACCGAGCCGATCAACGCAATGCGGCCGGCGCTGAACAGGGCGACACGGTCGCAGACGCTCTGCACCCGCTCAAGCAGGTGCGACGACAGCAGCACCGACACGCCCTCGCTTTTGAAGCGGCGGATGACGCCGAGCAGTTCGGCCGTCGCATGCGGGTCGAGCCCCGAGGTCGGCTCGTCGAGAATCGCGATCTGGGCCCCCTTCATCAGGATCTCGGCAAGGCCGAGCCGCTGGCGCATGCCGCGCGAGAAGGTGCCTACGCGGTGGTCGGCGAATTCGCCGAGTCCGGCCCGATCGAGCGCCTCGGCAATCCGCTTCTCGCGTTCCAAGAAGCGAAAGCCGATCAGCCGCGCGGTATAGCGCAGATTATCGGCCGCCGTGAGATGGTCATAGAAGCCAACCGTGTCCGGCAGATAGCCGACGCGGCGCTTGACCGCCAGCGGCTCGCGCGCCGGATCGAAGCCGAGTACGTTGACTTTGCCGTCCGAGATGTCGGTCAGCCCGAGGAGCATCAGGATGGTCGTGGTCTTGCCCGCGCCGTTCGGCCCGAGCAGACCGAAAATCTCGCCGCGACCGACGGTGAAGGAGATGTGGTCGACCGCGACCTTGCGGCCATAGGACTTGGTGAGGCCTTGCGCCTCGATGACGGTGTCCATGTTCATCGTCGGCCAAACCTCGCGACGGCGCCGACCATGACCAGGAGCGCCACGCCGATGATGCCGACCCCGTACATGCCCATCATGGTGGAGGTCGTCACGGTGACCCGGAAGTCGGACGAAGCGGACTCGCCGCGGGCGGCGGCGCGGATCGTGGTGATGTAATCGCCGGCGATCGCCTTGTCGGTCGGCGTGATCAGCGCCTGCACCTCTTTGTTGGCGTTCGGCGCGATCCGCTCGACGGTCTGCGGATTGAACGTGACCTTCCAGCCGCTCGGAGCGGAGCCGGAAAGCTCGACGTCCTCCGCCGGCGCCGTGCCGGTATTGGTGATGACGATCGGGACGGTGGTTTGCTTGCCGGCGTACGCGCGCGTCGAGACGAGGCCCTCGCGGCCGCTGATGTCAAGCTTCGGCTGCCCGGTGATGTCGAGGCCGAGATCGGCCGTGGCCGACGTGTCCTCGGCCGAGACCCGCGCCACGACCTTGTATTGGCCGGCTGCGGTGGTATTCGGCGGCGTTACCTTGAGCTTGACGTCCTTGCTCTGCCCGGCGTCGATCGGCACCGCATTGAGCTCCTGGCTGCCGTACTGCTCGGTGAATGAGACATCGAAATTGCGCGGCGCCTGCGCCGCAAGACTCACCGTCAGCTTCTTGCCGCTGTCGTTCTTGATGCTGAGCTGATACTCGAAGCTCGACTTCGAGGTGCCGCGCAATTCGGGAAGCTGCGGGGTCAGCGTCAGCTTGGCCGGCAGATCCTTGGCGAG
>JASHQS010000132.1 GCA_030038995.1 Xanthobacteraceae bacterium | reverse complement strand
GTAAGCCCAAAGGTCGTCGAGCGGCGCCGGCGCCAGCTTGCCACGACGGCATGGCATTTTTGCCGTGCAGCACCGAATTGACGAAGCGCGCGTGCTCGTCGGCTCTGAGGCGGCGCAAATCGAAGGCGATGCCGGAATTATTCTGCAGATCGTCGCCGTGGCAGTTGGAGCAGTAGCGCGGCATAGAAGACGCTCTTCATGTGTTCCTCCCGATGAGCGCCGGTCACTTGTCATCTTGCGCGTCAGCGTGGGCGCAGGCGTGATCCGGCATGGTCGCTGTGCAGCACAGCGATGATGGATTTTTCGGACGGATGTGGGAAGGCATAAGCACTGCGTTCGACGGCCGGGCATGGCTCGCATGTCAACCGCCTTATGCCGGATCGGTTTCCTCGAAAGCCTCATCGAGCAGAAAAATGTCGGTGAGCAGCGCGCGGATGTGAATCGAGGCATTGAGATTGTCGATGATCTGCGAGCCGATGGCGCGCTGCGCCAGCACGAAGCGGATGGCGGCCCGCGCATTGCCGACGTCGCGCTTGAGCACGGCCAGCATCTCGGCCGTCGCCTGCGCCACCGCGCCGGCGGGCGAGCCCAATTGTGCCGGCGTCGCCGCCGCGAGCACGTCGAGCGCGGCATCGGCGCGGCGCAGCGCATCGCGCACGCCGAGCGGATCGTCGGCGTCGGCCTTGCGCCCTTGCGCCGCGTAGGCAAGCATCAACTCGTAGGTCGCTTCGATCGCATCGATCGCCGCGGCGACGGTTTGCGGCTTGTCGGGCTCGGAAGAAGCCATCTCGCGTTCCTCGTCGTGCGGCAATTAGGGACGGCGTGCGCGGTGCGCTTTATGCCTTCCAGCGCGCCGGGTCGTGATGCTGCGCATATTCCTTGCCGCTGATCCAGCCGCGCAGCATCGCCCGCAACAGATACCAGGAGTCCGGCACCAGGGCGAAATACAGGTGCACGATGACAATCGCCACGATGGCCATCGCCGCGAAGCCGTGGATCACGTAGATCACGCCCCAGGTGTCCGCCGAAAACCAGTACGGATTGCGCCGCCAGAACGGCGTGTCGATCTTCAAGAGCATGAAGAGGCCGCTGCCGACCACGGCCAGAACCACGACGGCGACGCCGAGATGATAGAGTTTTTGCGCCGCGTCGTATTTGCCGGGAAGCGCCGGCTGCTTGCGCGAGCCGAACAGGCGGGCGGCGTCGCCCCACAGTTCGCGCAGGTCGGCAAATCCGATCCACATATTGCGCCAGTCCTGAAAGAAAACGGCGCGCGCGATGTGGATCAATACCAATGCCGCCAATGCGACGCCGGTCGTCCAATGAATGTCGAGCCACTCGAACTTGATGCCGAGGATCGGCAGGAACGCGGTCGCCATCAGCACGAAAACGCAGATCGCCATCAGCCAATGATAGGCGCGGTCGAGCAGGCTGTGGCGCCGCACGCGGCCCGAGGCGGCCGCCTTAGCCGTCCATCGGTCGGGAGGGCGCTGGTCCATGGATCGAGGTCCCAGGCTCAAGCAGCCGCTCGGCGGGCGCGCCGCTTCGCCAGCGCGCTGAGGATCGCGTGCACGATGATGAAAACGACCGCCGCCCCGACAAACCACGGCAGCAAATCCCACGAGGCGCCGATCAACTGATCAGAACCGCCATAGATGGACCGTGAATAGCGGAATAGCTCCATGCCTCGCTCTCGCTCTCAACCATACGTCATGGCGAACGCCACCGGCAGGCCGCCGCAATCAGGCTGCGGGCGGCGCGGCCTTGGTGCCGAATTCGACGCCGGCATTATCGCTCACCCAGCGTGCCACATCCAACGCATCGCCGGTCGCCCGCGGCGAGTGGCCGGCGGCGACCGCCGCGGCCTGCAGCAGCGGCAGGAAAAACGTCGGCGCTGCCGCCGTCCGCGCGGCATCGAGCACGCGCGTCAAGTCCTCCTGCAGGCGCTTGCCGGAAACGTCCGACTGATAACGCCCGGTGAGCACCTGCGCGGCCAGCGCCGGCGGCGCCGTTCCCATGCCCGGCGCCAACAGCGGCATGGCATCGAGCATGCCGGCGGGATCAAGCCCGGCGCGTCGGGCGATGACCAGCATCTCCGCATAGGTCGCGACCGAGAGGACGGCGAAGCATGCGGCAAGCGCCTTGGCGAGCGGGCCGGTGCCGAGTTCGCCGAGCCGCAGGATTTTCGCGGCAATCGCGCGCAGCACGGGCGCGACGCGTTCGAGCGCATCGGCGGGGCCGGCGGTAAGCAGCGTCAGCTTGCCGGCGCGCGCGTCCGCAGGCGTACCGATCGGCGTTGCCTCGATCCAGATCGCGCCTTTGCCTTGCAGCGCGCGGGCGAGCGCCGGACCGGTTTGCGGCGCCGCATCGCTCATGTCGACGATGATGGTGCCAGGCCGCAGCGCGTGGACGAGGCCGACCGAGCCGAGCACCGCCTCGCGCGCGGTCTGGTCGCTGGTTTCGGCGACCAAAATGAGATCGCAGACCTGGGCGAGGTCGTAGGGCGAGCCGGCCGGTGCGCTGCCGCCGCCGGCCAGATGCGCCTGAAGGAGCCGGCCGTTGAGGTCGGTCACGGTATTGCCGATGCCCTGCTGGTCGAGGCGGCGGATCAGCGCCGAGCCGAGCGCGTCGAGCCCGACAATGCCGACCGAAAAATCCGCCATGCCTTCGCACTCCGGTGCGCCGCCTTCTGCAACGCAAAAGCGGCGAAAACGGCGCGGTCAACAAGCACCAAAAAGAGGCTGGCCCGGGCCGCGGTCGACCGAACGTCGTTCGGCGTACCGAAGCCAGGGCCGGAGAACCCGTTTACGGCGCGGGCGTTTAAGCCTGCGCGTCGCGCACGGCGCGCATGACGAGGCTCGCCATCAGCGGGATCTTGAAGGAGTTGTAGTTGAGCGGATGGGCGCCGCGCGTCTCCGACTTGCCGGCAAGCTCGGCCAGATTCTGGTCGACCTTTTGGCCCTTGATGGTCTGCTCGGCCACGCCGCAGCGCCGCGGCGTCGCCGCCACGCCGCCGACCGCGATGCGCGAGTTCGCCACCGCGCCGCTGCCGTCGGTCTTGAGCGCCGCCGCCACGTTGACCAGGGCGAAGTCCCAGGTGAGGCGGTCCGTCACCTTCTCGAAATAGAACCGCGCGCCGGCCCATTCCTTGGGGATGCGGATCGCCACGAGCAGGTCCTCGGGCTGCAACTGCGTCAGCCGCCTTATGTCGATCTTCGGACCGACGAAGAAATCCTCGGCGTTGACCACGCGTTCGCCCTTGGCATTGTGGATCACCATCTTGGCGTCGAGCACGATCATGGTCGGCGCCATGTCGGACTGCGACACCGCCACGCAGCGGTTGGCGTCGAAGATCGCATGCTCGCGATTTTCGCCCTCCGGCGTGTCGGAGAAGCAGGTGTTGCCGCCGGCCCGGTAGCAGGGCAGGCCCGACCGGTAATACCAGCAGCGCGCGTCCTGCGAGACGTTGCCGCCGATGGTGCCGGTGTTGCGGATCTGCGGGCTCGCCACCTTGGCGGCCGCCTCCGCCAAGAGCTTGTAGCTCTTGTTGATGACCGGGTTCTTTTCGACGTCGCTGATGGTGGTCAGCGCGCCGATTTCGATCCCGTCCGCCGTCTCCTTGACGCCGCGCATCTCGGCGATGCCGGTCAGATCGACCACGACCTTGGGCCGCTTGATGCGGTCCTTGAACCAGGACAGCGAATCGTTGCCACCGGCCATCTTCCAGACGTCGGCCTTATGCAGGTCGAGCAGTGCGACCGCGTCGGCGATGCTGGCGGGCCGATAGAGTTCGAAGCCCGGAATGACATCCTTGATCATCATGGCAGGGCTCCCTTCTTACATCGTGTTGGCTTGCAGCGGCTTGTACGATTGCGGCCGATCGGCAAGCGCATTGATGATCATGTCGCGCACCACCGGCGTGCGGTGGAAATATTTGCCGCCGAGCGCATCCGCGATGGCGTTGATCAAAGCCGCCGCGGCCGCGCCCATGATCGGCTCGCCGATGCCCTTGACGCCGACCGGGTTGTCGCGGTCGGGACGATCGACGGCCGCCCAGTGGAACACCTTCGGCATGTCGAGATAGGTCTGCGGCTTGGCCTGGTCGAACTGCACGTTCGCCGGCAGGCCGAGCTGGTGGTCGTAGACGATGCGCTCGGTGGTGGCGAGACCGAAGCCCATCATGCTGCCGCCGAATATTTGCGCCCGCAGGCCGTCCGGATGCAGCACGGTGCCGCAGTCGGTCACGCCGAGATATTCCTTGATCTCGAACTGGCCGGTTTCGCGGTCGAGTTCGATCATGCAGAAGCCGGTGACGAGCGCCGGCGTCAAGCCGCGCTTGGGCAGCTTGTCCTTGGCGACGCCGACCAGGCCGGAGCCGGCCAGCGCCATCGCCGATGCCTTGGTCAGCGGATTGATGTCGGGCGGCAAGTCCTTGCCGGAATACTTGCCGCCGAGCTCGATCGCCTTCTTGGCGGCGTCGGCGAAGCTTATCGACTTCGTGGCGTCGGTCTTGTTGACGACCCGTTCGTTTTTCAGCTCGTAATCGCCGGCGGCGCCGCCCAGCGTGGTGGCGGCGATTTCAAGAAGCTTGTTCTTGGCATCGACCGCCGCCACGTAATTGCCGCGCGAGGCGGTAAACGTGGTGTTGGAGCCGAACTGGCCGATCATCCACGGCAGATGCCTGTCGCTCCTGCCGCGGACGATGACGACGTTGTCCCAATTGTAGCCGAGCAGTTCGGCCGGAACCCGCGCCGTCGCCGCGTACGAGTAGGTGCCGAGATTGCCGACGCCGGTGTGCACGTAGAGCTTGCCGTCGGGCAGGATGCGCACGATGCCGTCGAAACCGTTCGAGCCGCCGGCATGGAACGCGCTGCCGATGCCGACGCCGATGACCTTGTGGCCGTTGCGCTTGCCCGACAGCTTCTTCTTTTCCTCCCAATTGAACAGCTCGCCGCCCTTGGCCAGGGCGTCTTTGAGATAGGCGCTGGTCAACTGGCCCTTGGCATCTTCGCCGCCGAAGCCGTCGTTGTCGGGCGCATTGATGCGGCGGATTTCCAGCCGATCGATGCCGAGCTGGCGCGCCGCTTCGTCGAGCATCGGCTCGAACGTCATCGCCGTCTGATTCTCGCCCGGGCCGCGTTGCGGACCGCGCGGCGGCGTGTTGGTCAATACGGCGGTGCCGCGCCAACGCATCGCCTCCGGCTGATAGACGACCTGGGCCGCATCGCCGACATTGCGGAAGTCCCAGAAGCCGATATTGGGGCCGTTGTCCTGCACCACGAACACGTCGAGCGCCGTGATGCGGCCGTTCGCGGCAAAGCCGATCTTGGCCCAGCCCTGGAAGCCGGCGCGGCCGGAGCCGTTGGCGTACTCTTCCTCGCGCGACACCCGCAGCATGACCGGCCGGCCGTTGGCCTTCTTCGACAAGTGGCCGGAGATCGCCACCAGCGGATAGCCGGTGCCCTTGGAGCCGAATCCGCCGCCGCAATATTCGGCGATGAAAACGAGCTCATCCGGCTTGATGCCGAGGTACCGCGCCAGGTTCGGCACCACGAACGACTGGCTCTGCATCGAGCCGTGCACGTAGCACTTGCCGTTCTGCCAGTACGACATGTTGGAGCGGGTCTCCATCGAGTGGTGCGACGTGCCCGCGGTCTCGAAGCTGCGCTCGATGATGACCTTGGCCTTGGCGAAGCCGGCGTCGAGATCGCCGTAGTGCCATTGCTCCGCCGGCTTGCCCAACGGCATCTTGCCCTCGTCGTAGCCGGCGAAATCCTGCGCCGTCCACTTCACGGTCTGCAGCGGCAGCCTGACGTTGGCGACATTGCCGCCGGAAAAGGCGTTGGGGCCGGCCGGATAAAGCGAATCGAGCGGATCGACGACGTGGTCGAGCTGCTCGAGATCGATTTTGATCGCCTCGACCGCGGCCGCGGCGATCTCCTCCGATTCGGCGGCGACCGCCACGATCGGCGCGCCGGCATAGACCGGCTCGCGATAGAGGATCGGATCGACCGGCGGCGGAAATTGCGGCACGTCCTCGGGCGTGATGATGGCGACGACGCCCTTCATCTTCAGCGCCGCCGAGGTGTCGATGTTGCTCACGCGGGCGTGCGGCATCGGCGAGAGCAGCATCTTGGCATGCAGCATGCCTTCGGCCTGGAAATCTTCCGAATATTTGGCGGTGCCGGTCACCTTGGCGATGAGATCCGGCGGGGTGAAGTTTTTGCCGACGAGCTTGTAATCAGCCATTTCAGCCTCCCTTCGCCACGCGCATCACACCGGCCAGGTACTGGTTGTAGGAACCGCACCGGCACAGGTTTCCAGACATGGCCC
>JASHQS010000131.1 GCA_030038995.1 Xanthobacteraceae bacterium | reverse complement strand
GCGACACCGCGCAGCATCCAGCAGTGTTCGCGCGCCACCCCGACTGGCAGGCCGCCTTCGACGTCGACGGCCGCGAAACCATCGCCACGCGCAAAAAACTGTTCGACCGCGCCGCCGCCGACCGCATGCTGGTCACCGGCTACCACTTCCCGTTCCCGGCCTGCGGCCATCTGGTCAAGACCGCGACCGGCTACGAGCACGTGCCGATCGAGTGGCAGACGACACTTTAGCAAAAATCTGTGTTCTTTGCGGCTCGCACGCTTGCTCATCCTCCCCCTGAAAGGGGGAGGATGGGTGGGGGGGTCGCGCGCGGCTCGCTCAGCGCTGCAGGTCATCGCGCGCGCAACCGGGGCCGCTTTCGTTAAACGCTCGCCTGCGCCGGACGGGATGAACTGCTATGCTGTCGGTGTTTATCTCGCTGCCCCAACGGGAGGAGCTCATGCGCCA
Organism: Xanthobacteraceae bacterium; assembly: GCA_030038995.1. Taxonomy (GTDB): domain Bacteria; phylum Pseudomonadota; class Alphaproteobacteria; order Rhizobiales; family Xanthobacteraceae; genus BOG-931. Next base: position 7,869 of record JASHQS010000131.1, on the reverse strand, counting down.
TATCCGCTTGCTTGCCACCACGCTGGTCTTCGGTTTCGCCATGAGCGCAGCCGACATCGCCATTGCCATGGAGACCAACAGTCCGGCCCCGCCGCAGCAGCCGCAGACGCAACCGCCGAGCCATGGCCATAAAGCCCACACCAAGAAGCCGAAGCCGAAGCCGAGCCAGAACGGCGCGCTCGACAAGTTCTACGCCGGCTATCACACCGCCTATGCGCAAATCTACGACAAGAAGGATTATGCGGGCGGCATCGCCACGCTGCGCGCGCTCGGCTACGACGACAATCCCGACGTGGCGACGCTGATCGGCTACGCCAGCCGCAAGCTCGGCCGTTATGACGATGCCAAATACTGGTACGAAAAGGCGCTCGCCGCCGATCCCAATCACGCCCTGACGTGGTCCTATTACGGGGCGTGGCAGGCCGAGCAAGGCAACCTGCTCAAGGCCAAGGACGACCTGGAAAAGGTCCGCGTCATCTGCGGCAACACCGATTGCCCGCCGTACAAAAAACTCAAAGCCGTCATCGACGGCACGACGACGTACTGATGAGCCGCTCGCACTGTCGCGGCGCGAAGCCGCCGCGTTTATCGGCGTCAGCAAGCGCACTCTGTGGCGCCTCATTCGCGCCAACAAGATCGTCGCTCGAAGCCGGCCTTCGCACGCTGGTCGATGGGGCGTCGCTGAAAGCCTATTACGAGTCGTTACCGCTCAAGGCGGATCATGCGCCTGTCGTGGTCGTCCATCCGGTCACTGGCTGGCGTCATCGGTCGCGCAAAGCGCCTCATTGACGACTTGTTCAAGCCTGTGTGTACCCGACAGTGACTTTACCGAGGCACCGGTGCCGATAGCGTTGTCGCCTTATCAACAGCCCGGTCCATCTCCTCGACGGTGAGCAGCGGAGTATAGGTGGCGCGCACGTTGCCCACGGAATTGTTGACAAGCGACACCGCCGCTGCAGCGATGTTTTCAGGAAGGTCCATGATCAAGAACACGTCATCCTGTCCAAACGCGAAGTAGAACGCCTCCACCTTGCCGCCCGCAGCCTCGACAAACTTGGTGACTGCCGTGCGGCGGCCAGATGCCTTTTCCTGCCGCAGCAGCCGAATGCCCTCGGGATTGAGCGAGACCCTTGCGAGATACTTGGCCATGATGTGCTCCTTGTTAATGCGCCGCGACGGCGCTGACCTCGATCAGCAATTCTTCACGAAACAGACGACCGACGATGAGCAGGGTGTTCGGTGGATAGGCGCCGCCAGCAAACAGCCGCGGAAATTCGCGCGCACGCCATTGCATCAATTTCGGAATATCCTGCGAGTGCACCAGATAAGTGGTCGTCTCGACGACATTCGCAAAACTCGCGCTCTGCGAAGCAAGTGCCGCGCTGATGTTGGTGAAAAGCCGACTGCATTGTGCGTCGAAATCACCGGCTGCGTTGCCGTCCCGGTCCGCGCCCACCTGGCCGGCAATAAACAGAAACTCCGATGCCTTTACCCGTGCGACGTGCGAAAAAGGCCCGAGCGGCTTGCCCAGGCAGTCGGGGCTAAGCATTTGTACGCTGGAAGCCATAACCTGCTCCGCACTTGTTAGGGATCACGATCGAAACTCAGGTTTTAGTCGCCGCCACTATCAGGTTTGTTGAATTGGCTCGGTACGCTCCGGCCTGCCCGTCTGGGCGAACGTGGCCTCGGGAGGTGCTTCAGCCAATACCAACAAAGTGGTATTTTCGGCTGTCCGGCCCGTTGCAGGATTCTTGCTGAATGACCGACTGGGCACGATTGCGCTGCCAGCGACGCCTGCTCGCCATCTGCAAAGCGGGCGTCGATGTCGAAACATTGCGTTTCGAAATTATCGAGGAGCTTCAGCGCGCGATCGGCTTTGCCGCTTGGGGGTGGCCTCTTGCCGATCCGGATTCGCTGCTTGCGACCTCAGGGGTTGCCGACCGCGCAATGTGGCCGATCGTTCCTCGGCTTGTCGATTATGAAGAACGCGCCGAGGACATGAACAAGGATAGCGCCTTGGCAACGCGGGGCGATCCGGTCGGCGTCCTAAGCAACGCAACGCGCGGTGACTTGGCCAGGAGTAGTCGTTGGCGCGATATTCTCGGCCCCTATGGCTTTGCGGACGAGTTGCGCGCTGCTTGTGTCGATCGCTACGGCTGTTGGGGGCATTTACGCCTTTACCGCGACGCGAGCGATCGTCCCTTTGATGCCACCGACGCTCAGCTCCTCCGCGCTGTCGTGCCGACAATCGCGTCCACACTGAGGCGGGCAAGCGTGCAACCCGCTGAAGTGCAAATCGTGGAGCCGGTCGTCCCTGGGATCGTTATCCTCGACGATAATCTCGGGGTGCAGAGCTGGACGCGCGAGATAGGTCGCTGGTTCGAGGCGTTCGCCGGAGCCAAACCACCACGCGGCGCCAATGCTCGCTGCGCCGTGTTTTCGGCGGCGTCGCGTTGCCTTGCGCAGGGCGACACCGCAGGCTCTCAGCCGGCCCGCGCCCGCTTGCGCCTCGCCGACGGGCGGTGGGTGGTCGCCGAGGCGGCGCGGCTCTCCGGCAAGGACCACGGGATTGCAGTCACCATCCATGCCGCGACCACAAGCGACGTGCTCGATTTGCTCGTCCGTGCACACGGTCTCACGCCGCGTGAACGCGAACTCGCGGCCTTGCTCGTGGAAGGGTTCAGTACCCGCGATGTCGCGCGGCGGCTGTCAATCTCCCCCTATACGGTGCAACAGCACCTGAAAGCAGTCTTTGACAAGGTGGGCGTGCGCAGCCGGCGCGAGCTGGTGACGGGAATCTTCGCAAGCCGCGCTTGAAGCGGTGGTTGTGAGCTCGGGGGTCTACTTCTTCGCGACCGGCGCCGGAGCCGGCAGTTCGAGCACCACTTCGCCCGATGCGGGGTCGGTGACCCCGAGACCGCCGCCCAAATCCTCAAGGTCATCGCGGAAGCCATCCAGCATTTCGATCATCTTCGGTCGCGCATCGACCATACTCTGAAGACTGACCCATTCGCCGACCAGAAAATAAGTCTGCTCGCCGGTTTTCACGATTGCGCCGCTGCGGAAACCCTTGAGGCCGCGATTGACGCGGCGATTGACCGCGATGAAGTGCTCCTCGCGTCCGGGTTTGACGCGGACGCGCACGATGTTGAATGCGTTCATATGGCGCTCCCCTATCATGCGACCGCGCAGCGATCGGCGTCAGCGTCGGACACCGACCGTCACGAGGTACTCGCGCGGCCAGGAAATACCGAGTTCACCGCGATACTTCTCCATGAACGCCACAAAATCGTTCTCCAGAGCGGGCCGTCGCTCGGCCGGACAATTGGCAACAAGCATCTTCGTCGGGCCAAAGCCCGAAACAAACGTTTCCCACACGGCCTTGCCGCTCGGAAGGCGACATACCGTCGTTCCTTGCTCGAACTTGAGATCGAAGGCGTCGCCAAACAGCGCCTTGAGCCGTTCTGGCTTACCCCATTCAAACGGCGACGGCGGCGGATTGGCTGGAGGCGCTGGCATATAAGGGTGCAAGACCCGGAACATCGCCTCGATCGTGCCGCCGGAGAGCCAGGTCGCGAGCCCAAGCCGTCCGCCCTTCTTGATGACCCGTCCGATTTCGCGCGCGGCGTCTTCCGGTCGCGCCACGAACATGACGCCGAAGGTCGAGGTCACGCCGTCGAAGCTGGCATCGTCGAACGGCAGCTCCTCGGCATCGGCCGCACGAAACTCGATGTGCGGCGCCAAGCTTTGCGCCGCCTCGATCATGGCACGGCTGAAGTCGATGCCGACGACGTGCGCCCCGCTTCGCGCCAGCCGCCGCGCCGTCTGACCGGTGCCGGTGGCAATGTCGAGGAAACGTTCGCCGGGCCGCGGTTGCAGCCGATCGACGACATGGGCGAGCGAGTCCAAAATGCTGTCGGAGAGCTTGTCGTATTCCGCGCCCGTAGAACTCCACGTTGCCGCGGCTTTTTCGTTGTGCGGGCGTATCGCCGACATGCTGTCAGCCTGCGACGTTCCTTCGATTCACCATCAGGCTCTGGCTTCGTTTGCAAACCAGATTTGAGGCGCGCCTTTGACCCCTGCCTTCGCCATGGTTTCCTTTAATTTTTGGCTGGAGGCAAACCTCTTGGCTTGGTCCGGAGTGGAGAAATCATGCCAGACGGTCACATCATTCGGGTCGTCGACGGATTGAAAGACAGCATGGCCGCTAACGCCCATTGTCCTGCGCTCGGCATCGAACTCGTCATACACTTTTCTCCATGTTTTGTAGTCGGCGACGTTGTGGCGAACGAACAGACGGACCATGTGAGTGCTCCCTAAGTCTACCGTTAATTGAGATTCCGTGGACGAATCCTGCATTGGTTTTCTGGCCTTCCCGCAGCTCAGCGCGGAGTGCCGAGTGTTTCACCGTTATTCCGCCGTTCCACCGCAAGTCGTTGGATTGGGCACGGCCGGAAACCGAACGGCGAAGGCTCAATGAGCCGCGGCCGGTGCCGCTGGCGGCGGCTTCGGCAGACTGCTGTAAACGGCAGGCGGGACAACGACCATGACGAACTCTGCGGGGGTCTGGCCTGGACCATATGGTCCGCCGACCTGATGCGACACTGGCGGCAAGCTCTTGAGATAAGCGGCGATCGCCAGGGCGTCGGACTTTGTCAGATTTGCGTAAGCATGCCAGGGCATGATCGGCGCCAGGATGCGTCCGTCGGGCGTTTTTCCCGTCGTGAACGCGGTCACGATCTGCTGTTCGGTCCAGTTGCCGAGTCCGGTCTGCTTATCCGGTGTCAGGTTTGGAGCGACGAAAACCCCCAACCCCGGAATGGCGAAACCCACATCCGATCCGCCGAGGAATCTTTTCATGTCCGGCTTACCAAAGAAGCTGCCTGGCGTGTGACAATCGGTGCAGCTTCCGAACGTGACGAGGTATTTGCCCCGCTGGACCTGCGAATCGGCTGCCGCTGCGCTGCCGGCCGCGAGACCGAGCGCAAGTCCTATCCCGGCTGCAGCAATACCGTAGCCGCGAAGTCGCCCACAAAATCTTCGTTTTGCATTTGCCATGTCACCCTCCATTCGTCGCGCGCAATGACACCAGGACCAAGCAGGTCGAAGCGCAATGAGGCTGGGCCGCGCAACACCAACCTTACGAACTCCGCCTGCCGACGCATGCCGGTCTTTTCGCGGATCAGCTCGGTCTGCTGCCGCGCTTTATCGCATCCCACCAGGGGCAGACGCCGCTACCTGGTGCCCCTTTGCGAATGCAACGATCGCCACGCCGGGCTGATGGAGCTTGCTCGTCAGACATTGAGATTTTAGTCCATGAATTCAATTCCGTGTTTCGACGCGATGGCTCTGAAATCGACGGCGGGACCGGAACTCGCGCTGCCAGTCTGGATAGGCGCGGCGGAGACCTGCGCGAAGAAATCTTCGACAATCCGGCCCGGCGAGAGAATGAACTGGATGCGACCGTCGGTAGGCCCAAGACCCCTGAACTTGTGAATCACGCCGCGCGGCCAATAGACGCTCTCGCCGGCGCCGAGCGTTGTCGGCTTCCCGTCAACGTGGCACTCGAATTTGCCTTCAATGACGAATGCGGCTTCGTCAAAGCTCCAATGACGGTGCAGCCCGCTGCCGGAGTCGGGCGGCACCAGCGCCTCCACCACGGTGTAGGCGCCTTGGGTGTGCTCGGCCATCATCTTATAATGGAACGTCATGTGGCCGATTCGCATTGTCTTGCCTTCGTTGCGACCGAACAGCTTGGCCTGAAGGCCCATGTTTGCGTCCTCTCGCTTGCATTGGCTGCGCGCCCACGACGAATAGGATCGATGCGACGGCTGGTTGGGCTCCTACATCGTTGACGCCGACGCTGCGCGTAGATCGCTTGCTACAGGCTTGCGCGGCCGGGCTGGACGTGCGCCGCTGGCGACGAGCGCCTCCACCGCGTTGGCAGCGTTGGTTGCGCCGTCGATGTCGCCGAGCATCGCCGACCGCCGGCGCGCATTGGCCGCGTAGGACGGCTCAGCGAGCACCCGACGAATGCCGTCGCGGATCGTCTCCACGTCGGCGTCGCTCGGCAGCGCCAAGCCAGCTCCCCATTCCTGGATGGCGGCTGCGACGTAGGGCTGATCGCCGGCGAGTCCCGGAATGACCGCCAGCGGAACGCCATGGCGCAGCGCGCGCATGGCGGTGCCGTGGCCGCCGTGGCTCACGACAAGTTTTGCCAGCCGAAGGATCGGCTCATGCGCCGCGTAGTTCAACACCAAGGCGTTGGCCGGCGCCGCGACTTCATTCGGCGCGACAATGCCGCCGGTCGTGGCGACGACGTGGACCGGTTCGCCGGCCAGCGCGTCGAGTGCGCGCTGAACCTTGCCCACGTCGCGTTGCTCGAAGCCCGTGCTGAAACTGACCAACACGAGCGGCGTTTGATCGCCCTCGGCCCACGGCAGCACCGTCGGAACCGCAAATTTCTCGTCCTCCAGCGCCGGTCCGACATGGACGACATTGGTCCAGCCTGCCTCCGGCTCCGCGTCAAGGGCTGCAAGGCTCGTCGAAATGAGGCGCTCGCGCGGGCGCCAAAGTTCGTCGAGCGTCGGTAGCGGCGAGAACCCGGCCTTTTGCCGCATGTCGCTGAAGATGGCGAAGTGTCTTCGCCACATGTCGAGCTGGCGAAAAACAAACGTGTGGACGAACACGGCCGCAGGTATCCCGAACTCGTGGGCATGCATGAGCGCCGCGACAACCAGCCCGTCGATGAGCAGGACGTGCGGCTTCTCGGCAGCGACGATCGATTGGATCTGCGCCTCGACGGCGGGCGAGGTGAGATAGCAGGCCATTCGGGTGAGATGGCTGCCTTGCGGATAACCTTCGAGCTGCGCGTAGGCCTCGGTGATTTCGATCGCGCGGAAACCGGCGGTCTTCACCCGCGGCACCATTTCCGGCCGTCCGGCGAAAGCCACGTCGTCGCCACGGTCGCACAAAACCCGCGCGATGCCGAGGCTAGGCGGAAGGTTGCCGCCGCCCGACCAGTTCAGCCAAAGACACTTTGCCATGGTTCATCTGCCTTTCCACGACCGCTTCGATCATGTCGCGCACGACGGCCTCGGCCTCCGGGCGGGCAAGCCCGTTGTCCTTGCGCAACTTGCTCCAGACATAGACGTCGGTCGCCACAACCAACGCGTTGAAGAGGCGCGCGCGCGCCGTCTTCGCACAGGCTTCGACTTGCGGCGCGAAGGCGAGCCTCACCCAGTCGCGGTGATCGGCGCGCCCTACGTCCAGCGTCTTCTTGAGTTCCGGGCGCCGGCGTTCGTCGCCAAGCCATTGCAGGATCATGTCGCCGATCGTCTCGTAGAGGTCGAAGATGGCGCCGACCGCCGCGGCAACGTCGCCCGCCGGCGTGGGCTTCAGCGGCACGCCGATGCGCGCCAGCTTGTCGAGGGCGGCGATGAAGAGTTGGTCGCGGCTGCCATGGATGCGCAGGATCGTTTGCACCGTCGTGCCGGCGCGGCGCGCAACTTCCTCGAGCGTGAAATCATCGATGCTGCGCTCCATGTAGAGATTGGCGGCGCAGCCGAGGATGCGGGCGCGCGTTTCCGCCATCTTCGCGGCCCGCAGTTTCATTGTGTAAGGACGGGTGTGCCTAACTGATTTCATGTTAGATCAACTATCATGAAAACAATATCATGTCAATCCTACTAATATGAAAATTTTCGCCGGGGGCAGCGGCTCGCGCGGCCGGGTCAGGTATTCTTCTCTTCCGGTCAACACGGGCGACCGGGGCTCCCACGGCCGAAGGGTCAGGCGGTTGTCTCGGCCACGATCACGCTCGCCGGTCCGTTGAGCGGCCGGTGCACGAGAGGCCGCCATCCAGTCTCG